>JAYEJW010000485.1:0-1580 GCA_034716535.1 Pseudomonadota bacterium | reverse complement strand
AGATTCGCTCTCATTAATGTCGCCCATTCCCGTCAACTGATTCGTTATTGAGTGAAAACGTGTCGCGGCGGCCATTCGGGGATGCCGGTGCCGGCGAATAAAACCGAGTTTCCATTCAGACACTATTGTAGGTGCAACACATCGTGCCAAAGACGAGGAACAGCGATGCAACTGAAGAAGCTCCTTGAGAAGTGGGATCTCACCTCACTCAAGATCAGGACACCGTTCCTCGAAGCAAGCTGGGAGCCGAAAGACGAGGACAAGGATGCGGCCTGGGATCTCTACGTCGAGCTGATCACACGCGCGGCGACCCAGCGGTTGGATCCCGAAGAGGGCGACGAGGCGGCAGCGCTGAAAAGCATCCACGACCTCTTTCCCCTCACGCGCTCGACCATCAAGCGCAACGGGCGCCACTGCATCAACTTCACACGGATCGCAGTTGTCGTCTTGAATCAAAAGGTGCGCCCGTTTACGGCGAAGTGGCACCGGCGGATCGTCACGGAGGCGCTCAGCGACACGGACAAGAAGGTGTTCCGCAAGGAGCTCAACCAACTGCAGGCGGACCTGCGCAACTACACGCGATTGCTTGCGGACTTGGCCGGCGTCGAGGACCTGACCGACCTCGAGGACATCTGAATGACCGTGCGCGGATGTTCTCCCCGGTAAATAGCGCCACCGAAGGGACGCGCGGGGCCTTCGACCGCGGCCTACCAGCCCCGCCGTCTGCCGCCCCCGGCATACTATTCGGCGCCCCCATCCCTGGGAGACCGGGAAACGGGTTCATGGACACCCGCGCACCACGCCCGGCCTGTCCGTGGACAAACCGGCTCCGGGCTCAGGCCTTTCGGCCGCAAGGCTGATGTGGGCAATGCGCGAGTGCGGCGGAAGGCGTTCCTCCTCCAGCCTTTCGCGTGCAGCGGCACGTACCTCAGCGACCTTGAGATCCTGCTGAACCTAATGGTCGACGTCGTAGGGTGGAACAAGCGAAGCGGTTCCACCTGTCCACTCGAAGTCCATCCCGCGCAGGTTCGGCGGATCCAACTCTCCCCAACCCGGCGGATACCAACCACGGCTCACCGCCCTTTCGAAGGTGCTCCAGCGCCAATCGCCCAGGCGCCTCACGTACCCGTGTTTCACGGGATTGTAGTGGACGTAGTCGACATGCCTTCGCCAATCGTCCTCATCACGGATCACATGCTCCCAGAAACGCCGCTGCCAAACCAGTTTCTCGCCGCGACGATTCGTGGTCGCCGAAATGCCTGATGCCAGATAATGCTTGATCAACCGCCAGCGCTGAGAATTGTCGGTGTCGCCACCGGGGAGCTGCCAGACCGTATGCAGATGGTCCGGTAGGATCACGATCGCGTCGATTTGAGAGGGATGCTTTTCCATCCTGCGTTGGAAGCCTTCCCGCGGGCGGTCGACGTTTCGATCCTCGTCGAATTACCGCTGCCTACCATGGGTTACCAGGGTGAAGAAAAAGCAGCCACCGGAAAATCAATCTACTTTACAAATATCTAGAAACAAATCAATTTGAAAAACTAACATTAATAGATCAATTTTGTGAAGCCTTGGGTTTG
>JAYEJW010000484.1:0-1595 GCA_034716535.1 Pseudomonadota bacterium | reverse complement strand
ACCAGGACTGCAATGGCTACGATTTGACCATCGACATCCTCAAGGCGGAATACGACGCCAAGCGGGACCAGCTGAGTGTAGAGGCCAGCTCCGATCTGGGTAGCGCGGCCGCGCTCGTTGTCGAGGGCTATGGCGCCATGAAATGGGATCGCAAGAAGAGCAAGTGGACGCTCTCGCAAAGGCGGGTCGGCGGCAATCCGGGTACGGTGACGGTTTCGGGTCCGGAGGGATCGGAATCTGCAACCACTTCCGTGAAATGAGTTTAACCATTGAAGGCAGAATGCAATGAAGAAGTCTGTAGCATTATTCATCCATCGGTTCCGACGGCTCGCCACGGCGCTGTGCCTGATCGCCGGGGTCGGCCTGCTGCCGGGTCTGGAGGCCAAGACACAGGAGCACGAGCATCATGAGCACGGCGATCACCATGCCCATCACCGGCAGATGCTCGAGCAAACCGGTTATGTGCGCTCCGAACACAGGTATCAGGTGCCGGACCTGGTGCTGGTCGACAGGCACGGACAGAAAGTGTCGCTGGCCGAGGCACTCGATGGCGCTGGGCCTGTGCTGTTAAACTTTATTTTTACCAGCTGCACGACGATCTGCCCGGTGCTGAGCGGTACCTTTGCCCAGGCACAGGGGTCGCTCGGCCCGGGGCGCGAGGAGGTCAGGATGTATTCGGTGTCCATCGACCCCGAACAGGATACACCGGCAAGGTTGAGCGAATATGCGCAACGTTACCGGGCCGGCGACAGCTGGCATTTCCTGACCGGCAGTCGCGATGATGTCCTCGCCGTGCAGAAGGCCTTCGATGCCTACCGTGGCAGCAAGATGAACCATATTCCCTTGACCTTTATGCGCGCCTCCCCCGATGCACCCTGGACCAGACTGGAGGGCTTTGCCAGTACGGCGGATCTGCTGCGCGAGTATGAGGCGCTCCCATCGCCGTGATTGACAGACGCCAGCGTTCCCGGGTCGCCCGGCGGGCCGCCATCGGCCTGATGGGGTGGCTTCTCTACGCAGGCTACACAGCCGCGCTCGCCGGCAACCCGCAAAACGACCCATCGGTGGTTCCAGCCGCCGCCACCGAATGGGAGCTCGGGCGGCGCATTTATCGCGAAGGCGTACTGCCCTCGGGGCAGGAAATGTCCGGTCTTGTGCAGGGTGACGTGCCCCTGACGGCCGGGCAGATCGTCTGCGAGAGCTGCCATCGTCGCAGTGGCCTCAGTTCCAGCGAGGGTGGCAGGTTCGTTCCACCGGTGAGCGGTTCGATCCTGTACGAGCCGCGCGAGGTCAAGCGCAAGGAGCTGTGGGCCTCCCGCGAGGAGGGGCCGGGCACACGACCCGCTTACACGGACGAGACCCTGGTCCGGGCTATCCGCGATGGCGTTGATTCGGCCGGCCGGCCACTCGATGCGCTGATGCCGCGTTACGCCCTCAGCGACGAAGATCTCAAGCCACTGATTGCCTACATGAAAACGCTCTCGGCGGAGCCTTCCCCCGGCGTCACCGACACCGACATCCACTTTGCCACCCTGGTCACCGACGGTGTCGATCCGGCACAGCGTGAGGCGATGATGGCGGTGCTGGAAACCTAT
>JAYEJW010000483.1:0-8127 GCA_034716535.1 Pseudomonadota bacterium | reverse complement strand
AATTTCAAGTTCGTTAAATAACCATTTTATTAAGCTAGTAAATGAGATTGATTATGAAAATAAGATAAAAGTTACATTAGTACTTGGTACAACCGCGATCACGACCATCGCGATCGACATCCAGGTGACAGCGTCCCAGGTCAGCATATTCATGGGTCTCCCCCCTCTAGTCGTCGTCTGGAAAACGCGGACGGCCATCGGCCGTCCGATATCTTGAGCGACGCGATCGATTCAGTCAGCGCCTACTCGCCGCCACCAAACTGATGCACGTACACGACCAGCTTCTTGATCTCTTGCTCGCCGAGCTTACCGCTATCGCCGAACCCGGGCATCACGCCATCACGGGAGCCGTCCACCCCGGGCTGGTTCACGCCGTACATGATGGTGTGCTTCGCGCTCTCATAGCCGCCCGGCTCGAACCGCCAAATGCCATCCGTCAGATTGGCCGCCCCGACGGTCACGACGCTCCCGTCCGGCATCTCGGCCAGGATGCCGTCGCCCTTCTGACCGTGACAGGCGGTGCAACCCTTGGCGTTGAACAGATTCCACTCTTCCTCGCTGCCCGGTTGGCCCTCGCTCAACGAGACCGTGAGATTCGCAAGCGCGTCGACCTCGGCCTCGGACAGGATATCCTTGTGCGCGGTCATGGCACCCTTGCGACCGATCGTGATGCTTTCCTGGATTTTCGCCACTGTCCCGCCGAATAGCCAATCGTCGTCTGCGAGCACGGGGAAGCCCGGGTTGCCCTGACCGCCACTGCCGTGACAGGCGGAGCAGTAGTCACCGAAAAGCACCTTCGCAGAGGCCAGGGTGTACTGGGTCAGACCGGGGTCCGCCATGATCTGCTCGGCGGTCATGCCCTTGATCTGATCCTCATACTGGGAGCGCACTCCCTCGACCTGCTCAACGCCCTTTTGATACTCGTCGATCTGCGTCCAGCCCAAGAGACCGCGCGTCGTGTCGTACAACCCCGGAATACCCGGCCAAAACGGGTAGAGAATTCCATAGCCGAAGAAAAAGAGAATGGATGCCCAGAAGGCAATCATCCACCATCTTGGAGGCGGGTTCTCAAGTTCCCGCAGGTTGTCATCCCAGATATGTCCGGTGTTGTTCTCACCGGGGAAAGGGTTATTTTCCGCCATCTTTTTCTCCGCTCTCTTCTTTGTCCTCGTCGAACGGGATGAAGCGCCTGGATTCGAGCTTATCCCGATTCTTGGGACGAAATACCTGGAAGTACGCCACGACCATCAGGAGGAAGATGACGACCGTAAGGATCGTTCCGATCCAGTCGTTGGTCGTCATCGCGCCCCAGTCGGTCTGGAAGTACTCCTTGAGACTACTCACGGTACGCCTTGGCCCCGTCCAGCTCCACCATGGTGCCGAGGACCTGCAGGTAGGTCACCATGGCATCCATCTCGGTCTTGCCGTCGACCAGCTTGGGGGCGGCCTCGATGTCCGCATCCGTGTAGGGCACGCCGATGGCCTTCATGCCGCTCATGTGAGCCTGCATCGTCGAACCGTCTACCTGGGCGCTGTCCAGCCAGGGATAGTTGGGCATGACGGACTCCGGAACCACGGAGCGGGGCGCCCGCAGGTGAGCGCGTTGCCACTCGTCCGAATACTTACCGCCGACCCGCGCCATGTCCGGGCCCGTACGCTTGGAGCCCCACTGGAACGGATGATCGAAGATGGACTCGGAGGCCAGGGAATAATGGCCGTAGCGCTCCTTCTCGTCGCGGAAAGGACGGATCATCTGGGAGTGGCACGTGTAGCAGCCTTCTCGCTGGTAGATGTCGCGTCCCGCCAGCTCGAGGGCGGTGTAGGGACGGACGCCGTCGCCCGGCTTCCAGTTCCACTGTTCGTTACCGCTCTCGTCGACTGTGACGATCGGCTCCTTGCCCGCCTTCTCCCACACGATCTCAGGATACTTCACCTGCTCGGGGAAGGTGCTCTTGAGGTAGAAGAGCGGGACGATCTCGACGATACCACCGACGGAGAGGGCGATCGCCAAGACGATCAAGAGGCCCCAGATATTGCGCTCCATGCGCTCCTGCATGCCTTTGGGTGGAGTGTTTTCTGCCATCTTGTGTTACCTCCGAATTCAAGCAGAAGCGGCAGCGGCGCGGGCCTGCTGCAGACTGCCCTGAGAGACCGACTTGCGCACCGTCATCAGGATGTTGAACAGCATGACGATAGCGCCGAGCAGGAAGATGCCACCGCCGATGGCGCGCATGGCGTAGTAGGGATGCATGGCGTCGACGGACTCGACGAAGGTATAGGCCAGGGTGCCGTACTCATCGTAGGCGCGCCACATCAGGCCCTGCATGATCCCGGAGACCCACATGGCCACGATGTAGATCACGGTGCCGATCGTGAGCAGCCAGAAGTGGGTGTTGACCAGTTTCACGGACCACATCTCGGTGTGCCACAGACGGGTCATCAGGTGGTAGATGGCGCCGACGGAGACACCGGCCACCCAGCCAAGGGCACCGGAGTGCACGTGGCCTACTGTCCAGTCGGTATAGTGAGAGAGGGCGTTGACGGTCTTCAGGGACATGACCGGGCCCTCGAAGGTGGACATGGCGTAGAAGGCCAGGGCGACGATCAGGAAGCGAAGTACATAGTCGGTGCGCAGCTTGTCCCAGGCACCGGAGAGGGTCATCATGCCGTTCACCGCACCGCCCCAGGAGGGGATGATCATGGCGATGGAAACGGCGGCGCCGAGGGAGCCCGTCCAATCGGGCAGCGCCGTGTACTGCAGGTGGTGGGCGCCGAGCCAGACATAGCCGAACATCAGTGCCCAGAAGTGGATGACGGACAGGCGATAGGAGTAGACGGGACGCCCGGCCTGCTTCGGCACGAAGTAATACATGATGCCGAGGAAGCCGGCGGTCAGGTAAAAGCCCACCGCATTATGGCCCCACCACCACTGGATCATCGCATCCTGGACGCCGGCAAAGACCGAGTAAGACTTGAACAGTCCCACGGGGATCGCCAGGCTGTTGACCACGTGCAGATAGACGATCATGACCATCATGCCGAGGAAGAACCAGTTCGACACGTAGATGTGCGAGCTCTTCCGGATAGCGATGGTCATGATGAAGTTGAAGGTGAAGGCCAGCCAGACGATCGCGATCAGGATGTCGATCGGCCACTCGAGCTCGGCGTACTCTTTGGACTGGGTGATGCCCAGGGGCAGGGTGATGACCGCCAGCACGATGATCAGGTTCCAACCCCAGAAGGTGAACCAGGCCAGCTTATCGCTCCACAGGCGCACACCGCAGGTGCGCTGAACCGTGTAGAACGCCGTCGACATGAGCGTGCAGCCGCCGAAGGCGAAAATTACCGCATTGGTGTGGACCGGACGCAGGCGCCCGAAGGACAGATAGGGGCTGTCCAGATTCAGAACCGGCCACGCCAGCTCCGACGCGATGTAGACCCCGACGAGGGCGCCTACGACCAGGTAGACGACCGCCATGATGGTGAACCAGCGCACAACGTCGAAGTTGTACTTCTGTTCGAGTCCAGCTTCCATATACCCTCCCCGAAATGACTGCGAAAACAACACATGCGAGCGGGCGTTCCGGCCCTTATTGTTAGCGCCGAATCCCATCGGCATAACCGGCGCAATAAGACTGGAATCGACGTGGAAAGTCAAGATTGACTGGGCGGCATCACCCCCTGAGCAAGGGATATCTCGCCACTTTCCTTGACCTAGATCAATGGGATGAGCTCACTTGAAGAAAGAATCCAGGGAGAATCCTTCCTTTTCCAGGATATCGCGCAATCGCCTGAGGGCATCCATCTGGATCTGACGGACCCGCTCGCGCGTCACGCCCAATTCTTGGGCCACGCGCTCCAGCGTCGAGTGCTCGTACCCGTGAATTCCGAATCGGCGCTCCACCACCTCGCGTTGCTTCTCGTTGAGCTTTCCGAGCCAGTGATCCAGGTTCGACTGGACGTCGCGGTCTTGAATCTTGTCCGCCGGATCGTCCGCCGACTCGTCCTGCAGCATGTCCACCAATGGCTTGTCCGCATCCTTACCATAGGGTGTATCAACGGACGCGACGTGCTCGTTGAGGCCAAGCATCCGCTTCACTTCCCCGATGGGCTTTTCGAGCAGGCCGGCAATCTCCTCTGAGGATGGCTCGTGGTCCAGACGCTGGGCGAGGCGCCGCGCAGCCTTGAGATAGACATTGATCTCTTTGACTACGTGAATGGGCAAGCGCACGGTGCGGGTCTGATTCATAATCGCCCGCTCGATGGTCTGGCGGATCCACCAGGTGGCATAGGTGGAGAAGCGGAATCCACGCTCTGGATCGAACTTCTCGACGGCGCGGATGAGACCGAGGTTGCCCTCTTCGATGAGATCCAGCAGAGGAAGACCTCGATTGAGATAGCGGCGGGCGATCTTCACCACCAGCCGCAGGTTGGAGACGATCATGCGCTGACGCGCCACGTTGTCCCCGCGTTGGGCGAGGCGGGCGTAGCGAACCTCCTCCTCTGCGGTCAGGAGCTTCGACCCGCCGATCTCGTTCAGGTAGAGGCGCGTCGCATCGAAATCTGCGTCGTCCGACGGGAACCGGCCCCGCAACGCTGGACTGAGCTCCGAGGCGCTACCCTCGTTATCCTGCCCATCCCGGCTGCTTTCGACCCCGGGACTCTCGGCAGTGCCCTCCTCGCCTTCATCACCGCCGATGAGGACGACGTCTTCACTCTCGACGTCAGTTCCCGTTTCCTGCTCCTGGTGCTCGTTGGTGGTCGCCATGCAGCTCTTGCTCCGCAGCGAAACGGTGCGCTGGACACCCCCCGATACCCGTGCGGTCTTGTGGATAACCGCCATTTTCGCCCGCCGGTACGGTTGACAATGAGGCAACGACGAAATCGACCGGTGGCTCTGTCCCTTGAAAAATTACCCGCGGGATAATTTCTCGGGCACTGTGGGAGGCGAGACCCTTAGGACCCGGGAAGATACCGCAACGGATCGTTGGCGACCCCGTTCTTTCGAATCTCAAAGTGGAGGAGATACTCTCCACCTGATGCCTGTCCCACCTCCGCAACACTCTGGCCGCGTTTCACGCGCTCCCCCTCCTTGACCAGAAGCCGCCGGTTGAAGCCGTACGCACTCAGATACTTGTCGTTATGTTTAAGGATGATAAGGTTTCCGTATCCCTTTAGTCCACTGCCGCTGTACACGACCGTTCCGCCCTCCGCAGCGGTCACCCGTTGGCCCGCACGCCCCGCGATGCGCACACCTTGACGCGTGCGATCCCCCCGGCGATACGTCTGCACGACCTTGCCCTTGAGGGGCCAGGTCCAACGCAGCCCTGATACGGCCTTTTCCGGCGGAGGTTTCGAGGGCTGCGTCGTACCCTGTGACCGCTTGGCACCGGTCGCGCCGGAGGACGCGATACTCGTGGAGCTCGGCGTCGGACGGCCACTTCCCTGGGCGGCTCTGACGGTGCCCTCCGGGGGCTCCACGCGCAACAGCTTCCCGGCGTAGATCCGGTAGGGAGACTGGATCCCGTTCCAGCTGGCCAGGTTCCTGAAGTCGACCCCGCGTCGGAAGGCGATGGCGTACAACGTGTCCCCATTACGGATTCGGTAGTATCCGGAAGGGGCCGGTCCGTAGGCATCACGGCTGTCCACCGGTGCCGGTCCTGTGGAACCGCAACCGGACAGCCCCAAGACGATCACGACCATCGCGAAGAACGCCACGGTGATCGTCCCGAGCGGCATTCGCCGGATCGACGCCGGCAGCGCGCCGCCTGGGGATCTGCCCAAGCTTTTCGATCGGCTGCCGTCCCGCCTCACGAATCTCTCCGCATCCATCTATCGAAGTAGGAGCACCGCCACCGCCAGCAGCACCATGATCCAGCCGATCCTGTCGACATACTCCCGCAGCGCACTCTCCATGCGTTCCCCGCCCCAGGCCATCAGGGCGGCCACGAGAAAGAAACGCGTCCCGCGCCCGATTGCCGAAGCGAAGACGAAGGGTACCAAGGCCATCGAGATGACGCCGGCCGTGATGGTGAAAATCTTGTAGGGAATCGGGGAGAACCCGGCCAGGAAAATCGCCCAAAAGCCCCATTCATCGAACCAGTGCTTGGCCTCGAGGTATTTCTCCCAATAGCCGGCCTCGTGCAGCAGGGGCTCGATCAAATCGAAGGCGAAGACGCCGATCAGGTAGCCGAACAATCCGCCGATCACCGAAGCGACAGTGGTCAGGGCCGCAAACCACCAGCCGCGTGACGGATTGGCCATGCTCATAGGGGCGAGCATGACATCCGGCGGTATCGGGAAGAAGGAGGATTCCGCAAAGCTCAGACCGGCCAGATACAAGGGTGCGTGGCGGTGCCTTGACCAGATCATGACGCGATCATAGAGGGACGAAAACACGCGCATTAGACGACGCCTCCCAGCAAAGGTACGAAACTGACCGGCTCCAGGATCTCATGCTCATAGCCCGTTTCGGTCCTGGTCACCCGCACCAAGACCTGTTGGCTCGCTCCCCCGATTGGCAGCAGCATGCAACCGCCCGGCGAGAGCTGGCCGATCAACGGCCGCGGAATTCCCTTCGGCGCCGCGGTGACGATGATGGCGCCGAACGGCGCGTACTCCGGCCAACCGAGTCCACCATCTCCATGGCGCAGACGCACGTTGCGCAGCTTCAGCGTCCGGAGTCTGCGCCGGGCGCGCTCCGACAACGCCGCCACACGCTCTACGCTATAGACGCGCCGCACCAAGGATGCCAGCACCGCGGTCTGAAACCCGGATCCGGTACCGATCTCCAGCACCGTATCCGGTCTGCCCCGCGCCAGAAGCGCCTCGGTCATGCGTGCGACCGTATAGGGCTGCGAAATGGTCTGACCGTGACCGATGGGCAACGCCGAGTCCTCGTAGGCGCGGCTCGCCAGCGCCTCATCAACGAACAGGTGGCGCGGGAGCCGGCGTATCACGTCAAGCACGGACTGGTTCCGGATACCCGCTTCCGCGAGACGCTGGATCAGGCGCTCCCTGGTGCGCTGGGAGGTCATCCCGATCCCCAACCGCAGGCTGTCGGCCATCATCCGCATCCGTCGAGCCAGGCCGTCAAGGGATCGAGTACACCGTGGCGCGTCAAGTCCACCTGCAGCGGTGTGACCGAGACATACCCGTTGCGCAGGGCGTGGAAGTCCGTTCCCGGTCCCGCGTCCTGCTCCGGTCCCGCGGGTCCGACCCAATATACGGTGCGCCCACGCGGATCCCGCGCCGGTGTCACGGGCTCGGCCTTGTGACGGTGCCCCAGCCGGGTGGCGACGAGGCCGCTCAGCTGATCGTACGGCAGATCCGGTACGTTCACGTTCAGAATGACGTTCTCCCCGAGGAAGTCGGGTCTGAGGTTCCCGACCAGTCGGGCAGCCACCCGGGCGGCGGTGTCGAGGTGTTTCGGCGCGTAGGCATCGATGGACACCGCCATGGCCGGAAGACCGAGAAAGCGCCCCTCCGTCGCCGCAGCGACTGTGCCTGAATAGATCACGTCGTCACCCAGGTTTGAGCCATGATTGATACCGGCGATCACCATGTCCGGCTCCTGCTCCAGAAGACCTGTGATCGCCAGATGGACGCAATCGGTCGGCGTGCCTTCCACCCGCACGTATCCGTTGTCCAGACGGTCCGCCCGAATAGGTACCGAAAGGGTCAGAGAATTGCTGGCACCGCTGCGATCGCGGTCCGGTGCCACCACGGTAACCTCGCCGAGTACGTCCAGCGCCTGCGCCAGGACGCGCAATCCCGCAGACTGATACCCGTCGTCGTTACTGATCAGTATTCTCATCAAGGGTCAGCGCGAAACGCCCGCACCGCGCTCAGGTTCATCAACTGCAACTCAAACTTATTATTAAGAACGGGAACCGCCGCCCGGCCGACGAATCCGAACCGGCCGGTCATTCACGGGGGGCCCCGCGAATCTTCAGATAATACTGGAATCGGCCGCGGCGGACACCTCGCACCATGAAACCCAGGGCGAATCCGTTCTCGCGAGGATCCTAGCGTTAAGTAGAAAGTTACCCCACGTTCTGGACAATCCTCCCGTGCGAGGGTATAAAGCACACCAACACCCAGCGGTCCGAGGTCGTGTGCTTGAAC
>JAYEJW010000482.1:0-1605 GCA_034716535.1 Pseudomonadota bacterium | reverse complement strand
ACGTGATCGGCTGCGCCGGACCTCGAGGCCTGGCTAGGGTCGGGGCCGGAACGGCCGGCGGCATTAACCGCCGCGTGCCTTTTCCTCCGCCTCCGCGGCGCCTGCCGCGTTCCCGGCGGTACGCCGCGAGACGGCAATAATGCTCCAGTTGTCCTGCTTGAGGGAGGCCTGATCTTTCGCCAGGGCGTTGGAGCGTTCCGCCAGGTTTCCCGCCTGCGAATAGAGCCCCTGCTCCATACGAACGCGTGCCAACCGGTTCCACAGATAGGCCTCTTGTGGCTGGATACGCAGAGCGCGCTCAAGCGTTGCCGCGGCACCCACGTAATCACCCATCTGCCGCTGCTGCTCGGCCTGTTTGGCAAGGCCGTCGGCCGCCGGCGGCAGCGCGGGCGCAGCCGGAGGCGGTGGTGCGTAGGCAACGACCTGCGGCGTGGTCGTGGTGGTGGTGGTGGGAGTCTCGGACGGAACGGGTCCACCGGGAGTGGGCGAAGCGCTCTCGGATGGGAGGGCGCCGATGGCGGGTGGCGTTGCATTCTCCGCCGGGACAGTGCCCTCGGGCGCGGCCGCATCCGGTGCGGAGGATGGAGGCCGGTATGCGTACACCTCCACCGTCTCCGACTCATCCGTGGTCCCCGGTGTTGCCGAGGGTGGCGCTTTCGTCTTGGCGTTCCAGGCATCGGCCCGTTCCACCGGGGCCGGCGGCTCGGTCCTCGGCTTGCCGGCACAGGCGGCGAGTCCCACCGCGAGAAGGACAATCAGAATGGCTCTTTTCATCAGTCACCTAGGAAGCTGCGCATGAATTCGCCGAAACCGCCGCGCGAGCGCTTCTTTTCCCGGCTCGCGGAGCGCTCGGCCTCTTTGTCGCCGGACTCTGAGCTCGGAGCCTTGGCCTGGACGTTCCCGCAGGCGGACGTCGCCGTCGGCACGCCGTCGGCGTCGAAAGGAACGGTCATCCCCCGCCCGCAGCCATTGGCCGCCAGCAGACCGTTGCCGGGGTCCACCCGCACCTCCTCGACCCCGTCCGGGGCAAACTCGGGCAGCGCCTGATTCTCGACGTTGACCATGATATCACCCCAGATGCGCAGCGCCCCGCTGGCCCCCGTCAGCTTGGTGGGCTTGTTGTCGTCGCGCCCCACCCAAACCACGGCGACCTTGTCGCCGCTGAACCCGGCGAACCAGCTGTCCCGAAGCCCGTTGGTGGTGCCGGTCTTGCCGGCTACCGTCAGCCCTTCGGGCAGGCGCTTCTTGAGCGATGCCGCTGTCCCCTGATTGACCACCTTCTGCATGGCCCAGGTCGTTAGGTACACCGCCCGGGCATCCGCTGCAGGCTCCACCGCCAGAGGGTAGCGATTCAGAGGTTTGCCGCTCGCATCGAGGACATCGCGGATCGCCCGTAGGGGGGCGCGGAACCCGCCCGCGGCCAGGGTCTGATAGACCTGGGCCACCTCGATGGGCGTCAGGGAGACGGAGCCAAGCAGCATCGCCGGTACCGTATCGACCCGCCGCTGCACCCCGAGCCGCCCGAGCATGTCCGCGACCTCCTCCACCCCGATCTCCAGGCCGAGATTCACCGTAGCCAGGTTGTATGACTTGGCGAGCGCCCTG
>JAYEJW010000481.1:0-8197 GCA_034716535.1 Pseudomonadota bacterium | reverse complement strand
GGGTCGCGATGGCATGGCGGAAACGGTCGGCGAATAGGGTTCGTGAGAGACCGATGGTCCGCACAGCGGACCCTACGGGACTCGACGGCATGGCGGACACAGTTAGAGACCGATGGTCCGCACAGCGGACTCTACGGGAGTTTGCCCTGTTTGCTTGGCTGGCGCCGATCGATTCGCTTCAAACCGCAGGGTTGTTGCGCTATTTTGACGTTTAACCCCGAGCTCTGAAAAAGGAGGAAGACATGGACATCGCAACGTTGGCTGCAGGTCTGGCGGGTTTTCTTGCGCCGCTGATACCGGCCCTGGTGGCGGGCGCCGGAAAGGCGGCAGAAAAGATAGGGCAGGAGTTGGGTGAGAAGGGATGGGAGAAGGCGAAGGCGCTCTGGGACAAGCTGCGGGGACGTCTGGGCGAGAACTCCGCGGCGGTTAAGGCGTTGGCCGAGGCACCGGAAGACGAGGATGCGCAAGTGGCCCTTCGCGTGGCGCTCAAGCAAGTGCTCAAGGCTGATTCGGCGCTCGCAGATGAGCTTGCCGCGTTGCTTAGTCAGGCCAACACCGCTGTCGCGCAGCATGTGGAAATTCGTGGGAGCGACAACGTCGTTGCCCAGGGAGGGGGTTCAGTCGCCGCCGGGCATGGCGGTGTGGCCGTCGGCGGCAGCGTGAGCGGGTCGGTCATCAACACAGGGGATCGCGGAAGCGATAAGAAGTGATGCAGGGAACCGCATTGTCATGTCCGCTGGCGAGCTGAAACGGGTCCAAGCCGCCATCGCGGCCCAGGTGGGGTTGCTTGGTAGCGGCGTACTGCCGGACGAGCAGATCGAGGCGACCCTGGCGGCCCTGCGGGACAAGGAGGCGGACCTCCTGGCGCGTGGCGGTGAGGGCGGGACCTTGGCGCGCGGAGATCGGGCGATGGCCGCTGGCGGAGGGGGCATCGCCGCAGGCAGTAATGTCGCCGACAGCTTCCTGAACACGGGTAGGATCGAGGGCGATGTCAACATCGGGCTCCAAAAACCGGGCCAGATGTCGGAGGCGGAGCTACGCGGGGAGTATCTCAATTGGGTAAGGGCCGGCTGCAGCTATCTGATGCTCTCCGGCGTGGACCCCGCCATGGGCGGCAAGGAGGATACCCGGATCAGTCTGAGCGCCGTCTACACGGCCCTGCTTACTTTCTCGGCCCAGGAGCGCCAGCAGGGCGTTGCAGGCTATCTGCGGGACGACGAGGGGACCAAGGGTCAGCAGTCCGCATTGGAGCAGCTCAACCGTCACCCAAGGCTTGTGCTGCAAGGCGAGCCCGGTGGCGGCAAGAGTACCTTCGCCAGTTTCGTCGCGCTGTGTCTGGCCGGTGAAGCCCTGGAACACGATCAGGTGGACCTGGCGCGGCTGACAGAGCCGCTGCCGGACGACAAGGGCAAGCAGGGCGAAACACGCCAACCCTGGGACCAGGGCGTCCTGCTTCCTGTGGTGGTGCTGTTGCGCGATTTCGCCGCCGTCGGTCTGCCGGCGCGGGGCGAGACCGCCACCGTCAAGCACCTGTGGGACTTCATTGCCGGACAGCTCGCGGCGGAAGATCTGGGGGAATACACCCCCTACCTGCGAAAGTCCTTGCGCAAGCAGGGCGGGCTGCTGATTCTCGACGGGATGGACGAGGTCCCCGAGGCGGAGCACCGGCGCGAGCAGGTCAAGCAGGTGGTGGAAAACTTCTCCGCCGTCTACGGCAAGTGCCGGGTGCTGGTGACCAGCCGCACCTACGCTTACCAGAGCCAGGACTGGCGCCTACAGGGGTTCGAGGAGGCGGTGCTGGCGCCCTTGTCGGACGGACAGATCCGCCGCTTCATCGATCGCTGGTATGCGCATGCGGCCAGCCTCGGGAAGTTCGGGAAGGAGGACGCCCAGGGCCGTGCAGCGCTGCTCAAGGACGCCGTCTTCCGACGCGGCCGGCTGCTCGGGCTGGCCCGAAGGCCGCTCCTGCTGACCCTGATTGCAAGCCTCCATGCCTGGCGGGGCGGCAACCTGCCGGAGAAGCGCGAGCGGCTGTTTGCGGACACGGTGGACCTTCTACTCGACTTTTGGGAGCAGCGCCGCCTACGCCGCGATTCCGACGGCAACCCGGTGGTGCTTCAGCGGAGCATCGCCGAGTGGCTGGAGGCGGATCGGGATCAGGTACGCGGCGTGCTTGAGACCCTCGCCTATGAGGCCCATGCGGCCCAGCCGGAGCTCACCGGCACAGCCGACATCTCAGAGGACGCGCTGGTGGGCCGCCTCATGCGCCTCGGTGGCAAGGGCAATCCGGCGGAGCTGGTGAGGTACCTGCGGGAGCGAGCCGGTCTGCTGCTTCCTCGCGGCGTGGGCGTCTACACCTTTCCCCACCGTAGCTTTCAAGAGTATTTGGCGGCGTGCTATCTGACGGGCGACAGCTTCCCCGACGAGATATCCGTATTGGCGCGCAGCGACCCGGACCGTTGGCGCGAGGTGGCCCTGCTGGCGGGCGCCAAGGTCGCCCGGGGCACGGGAGCGGCTGTCTGGCAGCTTGCCGATGCGCTGTGCTACGGACCGGCGGACGATCCGAAAGCAGGGACCGAGGAACTATGGGGCGCCCACATCGCCGGCCAGGTATTGGCCGAGACGGCGGATCTCACCCGAGTCAGTGATTCCAACCAGGTCAAGCTCGGTCGCAACCGAGACTGGCTCTTAACGATCATGCGCGGTGACACACTACCCGCCACCGAGCGCGCCATTGCGGGGGATAACCTGGGGCGGATGGGGGACCCGCGATTCGATGCCGAGCATTGGTATCTGCCGGCCGAGCCCATGCTGGGATTTGTCGAGGTGGCTGAAGGGGCCTTCGTCATGGGCAGTGGCCATCCCGCTGATAGCTGGTTTAGAAGCGCAGCGCCGCGGCACGAGCTGAAACTACCCGAATTCTATGTTGCCCGCTGGCCGGTGACGGTGAAACAGTTTCGGACCTTCCTGCGCGCCACCGGCTACGAACCGCTCGATCGGCGGGTTGGGGAAGGGCTCGGTAACCACCCGGTCGTCGACGTTAGCTGGCATGATGCCCTGGCCTACTGCGAATGGTTGGGCGCGCGTCTGGGCGGGCACGCGCGCCAAAAATCGGATGCTGCCGGGACCGATGGAGGGAGGAAGGATCTCTGGCAGGCGATGGCCAATGGGGCCCTACGCGCCGGTTTGCCCTCGGAGGCGGAATGGGAGCGCGCGGCACGGCACACAGACGGCCGCGCCTATCCTTGGGGCGATAAGGCGGACCCAGAGCGGGCCAACTATGGTGCCACGGGCATTGGCGCAACCAGTGCCGTGGGCTGCTTCAAGAGGGGGGCGAGCGTTTGCGGGTGCGAGGATATGAGCGGCGACGTCTGGGAGTGGACGCGTAGTCTATCCGCTGACTATCCGTACCCTGACGACCCAGAAGGACGCCGGGAGCGCGAAGACCCACAAGCCTCTGGTGGCCGGGTGTTGCGCGGCGGCGCCTTCGTCGACCTCGAGTTCAACGTGCGCTGCGCCGCCCGCCTCGGCGGCAAGCCCGATGCCCGCGACGCCCTCGTCGGGTTTCGCGTGGTGTTGTCCCCATTCCCCTGACCTCTGAAGCCCCTGGACTCTGAATCTTTGGGCCTCTGGCGGTTTCGACGCGGATGGGGGCGCGGGTTCTTGGAAGCAAACGGGAGGCAGGCGACAAGACCAGAGAATATGCGTAGACAGGTCTGAATGGCTTGGCCAATCAAGCAAGCCGCCACTGACCTGGCTCGACCCGGTAGAACTCGCATCTCGCGACGGGTTGCTGCGGATGCTCCTGGAGCTGCAGGATCAATGCACCCTTGTTGCCGATGCGGGAAACCCGTACGTCGAGCACGGTTGCGAGCAAGCGCCAGGCCGGTACTTCGATACGGTCGCCGATACGAGGCCGCTGGTCGTCCATTGCCGTGGTTGTTGTTTTCGATTGCATTACATCTCGTTCCTTGAAATCAGGGAGCGCCCCGCAGGCGCGTATCCCTTTTTCTCCGGCCTCGACCACCCATCAATCCTGGCCAATCCGACATTTTGATTGCCTTGGGATCGCCGGAGTGTCGCTCAAAGACGACATGTGGGAACTATAGCACGTATTCATCGGAATTTTGGGATGTCGGCCACAGCGACAGACTGTAATGGCCGACTGTTGATGGTGCTGATTCCGATTCTTTGGGTTGAACAGCGCTCGCACCAAGAATATCGATGAATGCGCCGTCCGGGCCTTTGACGGTAATCGAGGATTTCCTATCCGCTTGCCCTGGGAAGAACGTCCTTCGCGCCGTCTCCACGATGGCCTGAAACGTTTTCTCCAACGCGGGGCATGGTGTCGTACCCGAATCGACGTATCGATCGTCGCGACGTCTGGACTGGGCTCGAGGATTCGCCCGGCGTGTGCCAGGGGCACAATTGGCGTAGTTGGATTGATTGTCCCCGCCCAGCGGGCGGGGGCCGCATTCCCTTTCCCCAGCGCCAGGGGAGACGCCGTCACTCCCCCAGCGATAGCCTCAACGCCTCGATGCGCCGGTTGACCTCGCCAAGAGCCAACTGACTGAACCGGGGGGGCAGGAATCGTGTGTCGGTGCACTCCTTGACGGCCAGCAGGTCCATGAACTCGAGGCGCTCGACGTGCGCCGACGGGCGAACGTCGGCGATGACCTCGGCAATGGTTTTGCCGAGGTCACGGGCGCCGCCTTCCGGCTGGGTTTCGAACAGACGCAGGGCTCGCACCAGGATGCCCTCCATCTCGTTGCCGCCGATCTGCTCGTCATCCGGCAGCGCAGGAAGCTCGCTGTCCGAGATGTCCAGTCCGACCTTGCGCGCCATCGCGGCAAAGAGCTCCTTACGGCTTTCCGGATCCTGAGGCGGGAATAGGGGAATGTGGACGTCGAGCCGCCCCTGCCGCTTGAGATCCACTTCCAACAGGTCCGGGCGGCTGGTGGCGAAGACCCAGAGAATCTTGCCTCGGTTGGCCGTATCGCTCATTGCCTTCGCCAGCATGCCGTAGATGCGGCCCGAGAGCCCGGAGTCGTTGCTGTCGCCACCCCGGCGTCCGGTCATCTGGTCGGCCTCGTCGACGAAGACAATCACCTGCCCCAGGGCCTTGAGGATATTGAAGATCCGTTCCAGGTTCCCTTCCGTGGCGCCCACCCATTTCTCGCGGAAGTTCTTGATCTCGACCATGGGGACGCCGACCTCGCCCGCCCAGCACTCGACGAGGAAGGTCTTGCCGGTCCCGATGCGGCCGCACAGAAGATAGCCCATCGGGATGGCGTTCAGGCGACCGCGGCGAAGAAGCTCCGCGTCCTGCCGGAGCCATGCCTTGGCCTCCCGATGGCCAGCGACGTCGTCGAGGGACCGCGGGGACTCGATGAACGCGACGCGCCCCAGCGCCTCCTTCTCGATCAGCTCTCTCTTGATTGCGGTGAGATAGCGCTGGGTGATGGGCGCGTTGCCCTTGATGGCCCGCAGCACGAGCGAGCGGACATTGATCCTCGATAGGCCGGAAAGCTTGGATGCCAGCGTTTCGCGGGGCACTTCGCTGAGCCTGTGGAAATCGGGCTCCTCCCGGGCGAGGTGGTCGACGTAGAGGCTCAGGTCGTCCGGGCCGGGCAAGCCGATCCGGATCTTCGCCGAGTAGGGGTTCTCCACCAGCATCCTGTTCAGGTCGGTCAGATTCTCCGTGATCAGCACCGTCGCGATATAGGCACCGCTCAGCGTAGGGTCGCTGGCCCAGTCGAAGAGCTGGATCAGGGTCTCGGACAGGTCGCCGGAGAGGTGCAGGGGCTCGCCCTGGGGCGCGATGAGATGGGCGTAGTCCACGATGACCGCCGTCTTGAGGGGAGCTGGCCGCCGCGCGCCCGAGTCGGTTGGCTCGCTGTGATGCGGGCTCGCGCGCAGAAACCGGTCAAGAAGAGCGAGCGCGCGCGGCGGGTCCTTGGGCAGGAGATTGCCAAGGTCGAGGGTGGCGTTGGCATCCTCGCCCCAGCCGGGAAGGGATGCCCACTTGGTGCCGCGGAAGGCGTCGTAGGCCTTGAGGAAGCGTGCGAAGTGCTCCCCGCCCTTCGATGCGCGGATACCGCGCCCGCGGTCGTACTGGAGCACGACGTCGAACGGGTCGAACATCACGTCGCTCAGGAACCGCCGCAGCGACACGAAGCGCAGCGCCTCGCGGTCGCCTCCGGTATCGCCGGCTGGGACCAGGTCGAAGACGTTCCCGTGAAAGACGAACTGGCTCGCGGAACCGGACCGGAAATGCCCGCGCATCTCCTCGGCCCATGCTGGTAGACTCGGATTTGACATGGCTAGCGTTCCTCAAGCCGCCGCGGGCCGGGAAGGTCCGGCGCTCGGGCAGCCGCCTCGTCCGCGCTCAGACCGTCGAAAAAATCGGCGTGCCTGTCGAGCCAACGGGCGGTCTCGTTCATGGAGGACGAGATTGCGTCCAGACGGTCCGAAAGCTGCTCCGGCTGGCCTGACACGGCTGTTTCCTCCCGCATCAGCTCGACCTGATGCTCGATTCGGTCGAGCTCGGCTTCGATGATCCGGATGTTGGCCGCCGCCCGATCGAGGTTCTCGAGACGCTTGCGTTGAATCGCCAGGGTCCCGTCGAGTGACCGGGCCAGAGACGGTTCTTTCTCCGGATCTATCCTCGAAAGCCTGACCTCCAGGTCGGCGATCCGCCCGGAGAGCGCCTCGGCGTCCAGGCCGCGCAGGTTCTCCCGGATCGACTGCCGCGATACCAGCAAGCGCAGGAAGATCGCGAGCAACTGGTTGAGATGGCGTCCGCGCAGATCGGGAAGATTCCCGAGGCTCGTCCTTGCGGTTTCCTCTGCGATGCCGACGATCGAGCGGCATTGGCTTAGCAGGGTGAAATATCGGTCCGCGTCTTCAGCGGAAAGCCGGCTCACCGCCTGCGCCATTTGCTGCTCCCATCCCTGCTGCAACTCCAGCAGGCGCTCCCCGCGAACCAGCTTCTGAAAGCGGGCGCTGCTCGCCATCGCGGTTAAATACGCAATCTCCGCCGCCGCACCCAGAAGCCAGAAGCCGGGATTGACGATGCCGAGTACAGCGACGGCGCCTAGGCCCATTAGATTGACAGGCAGTCCGCCCAGGCCGGGCACCCGCGCCTTGCGGTAAAAGGCTTCCCGCAGGTAGTCGAAATAGGTGGGCGGGGAGTCCATCAGGGCTCGGATCCTGCCTCGATCCGATTGAAGGCACGCGCCACCTCGGCGACCACGTCTTTGAATTCCGGGCTCTCCTGGGTCATGAGCGGGTCGCTGTCGCGGGTCGGCGGGATGGTGTCGTCGAACACGGCTCCGATTTGCCCAGGGGCATGGGTCATGATCCACACGCGATCGCCCAGGTAGACCGCTTCGGAGATGGAATGGGTCACCAGGAACACAGTGGCCTCCACCTCGTGCCACAGCTCGGTGATGAGGCGCTGCATGTCGTAGCGAGTCGGCTCGTCGAGGGCCGAGAAGGGTTCGTCCATCAGGATGATACGGGGCTTCAGCACCAGTGTGCGCGCGATGGCCACCCGCTGCTGCTGGCCCCCGGAGAGCTGATGCGGGTACTTGTGCTCGTGCCCGGCCAGGCCCACCTTGCCGATCATCTCTCTGGCACGGTCCTCGATCTCAGATCGCCTCAGGCCCAGCTCCTTCTGATTGATCTCCAGGCCGAACGTCACGTTGCCGAGCACGGTGTGCTGGGGAAAGGAGCTGTACTTCTGGAAGATCATACCGCGATCACGGCCGGGACCGGTCACCGGCTTCCCGCGCACAAGCACCTCTCCGCGCGTCGGTGGATAGACGTCCGAAAAACCCTGGATCAGGTTCAGAATGGTCGATTTGCCGCAGCCCGAGGGACCGATGATGGCGATGAACTCGCCATAGCCCGGTGTGTCGTCCACTCGAAAGCTCAGCTCCCGCAGCGCCGTGAAAGCCGTTGGGGTACCCGGATTGAAGGTCTTTTCGACGCCGCGGAGCTCGACCACAGGGGTCGGGAGGGCTCCGGTCTCGCCACCTGGTTCCGCCTGTTCGTCGGGGAACGTCAATGACTTAGCAGGTGCAGAAGTTATGTTCAAAGTAAAATTACATGAGATTCAAGAGAAAGTTGCTCCTGAAATCAATGACGAATTTGCTAAAAAAGTTTTAACAAATGAAGAAAACCCAACAGTTGA
>JAYEJW010000480.1:0-1623 GCA_034716535.1 Pseudomonadota bacterium | reverse complement strand
TTCCGTGGGGGCTTCAGCGGGATTCTGCGCTGGCCGCAGCTCGATGAGCTCTGGGACAAGGTGCGCAGCGATACCTCCGGGGGCTGGTACGTCTATCATATCGGTGACGAACCGCCGGATCAGCCGGTCACAGGGGCGGAACTCGGCCATTTTCTCGAAGAGGTGGATCGCCTGCTGAGAACGGACCACGATGAAGACTATTGCGGCATCGTCTATGCGGACGACCGGGAGAAACCCGCGTTCGTAAAAATCTACGATCCGAACAACCTGGGTGTGACCTGTGGTTACAGTGTCAACCCGCCGCTGCCGGGCTGGACGCTGTCCAAGTTAAAACCGGTGGACCTCCCAAGTGCGCAGGCGCCGACCGGACAGCGCAAGCGCTGGTGGAAGCAACTTTTTACGTAGCTGCGCGCCCGGTGGCGGGCCTTGCCGATTTCGCATTCTTTCGCTGGTGGCGGATTTCACGCGGCACCGATCCCGTATCGGGGCAGGACGATGTGAACCAGCCGGAAGCGGTGAGAGTGCAGTGCGTCGTGAAACGGTTTCCAGTGACGCTTTACGAATGTCTTTCGAAATGTAAAGCAATCGTCGAAGTCATCGACGGACTTCTTCGTACCGATAGACCGGTGTTTCCACGAGCCCTTGCCCTTCGGAATATATTCTGGCGGCGCTACGGGGCCGAAGCTGGACTCGCCTGAGGTGATCGCGTCACACTAGACGAGGTGCCTGGCCTCGCCGTCCTTGTCCCTGATGGTACGAAGCGTCTTTACGATCTTGTTCCGGTCATCGGTCGGCAGCCCGGGAGCCTCCGCATCCGGGTCCCCGGCGCGATAGCGCTGCATCGCGACGCACATCCGGAATCACGCAAGAGTTGTAGTTCAGATCAGCGATTGTCGCCAGCCGTCTCAGGTGTCGAATTCGGGAACAATTTCCAGGCAAAAAAAGACCCCGTGTACCGCTCGGGGTAGACAGGGTCCAGTGGGGGTATTCGTTGCCCCGGCCTCATCGGGCTGGAGTTCTGTTCAATTCACGGGTTCGTCCAGATGCAACTCCGCGCTTTGTCGGGATTGTTGTGCCCGGATCAGGCCGCGGCGCAGACCGCGTCGGAGGGCTCGGATTCGCTGAAGTCGTTGTAGGCCTTGACGGCGAAGCAGACAAGGCCGTCGTTGGCGTGGGCCAGGTCGCTCATCTCGATCTCGACGGCCGGTGCGTCGGGGTCGAAGCTCGCCTCGTTCATGGTCTGGGTGTAGAAGAAATCGACCTGGTTTTCTTCCGATCCGTACATCACCTCGTAGTACTGGATGTTTTCCTCGATCGGGTTCGCGTCCCAGCTCAGCGCCAGCAAAACGTCGCCGGCGTCGGTGGCCGGATTACCGGGGACATCGACGCTGATACCGCCGCCCGGCAGGGAGGGATAAGCGACATCGGTTCCTGCAGCGCCTTCGGGGCCGGTCTCGAATACGAAGTCGCCGTCGGGTGCGGCCGAGGCCGAGGCCGTGGAACCGTCAGAGCTTCCGCCGCCACCGCAACCGGTCAGGGCCAGGGCGGGAAGAATGGTGGAAAGCAGAGCGAGACGACGAATTGAAGCGATCATTACAGTGCACCCCCGTGCGTTGTGCTGCG
>JAYEJW010000479.1:0-28486 GCA_034716535.1 Pseudomonadota bacterium | reverse complement strand
GTTCGTCGCCGCTGCTGGACTTCGCGGCATCCGCGACAACGGGTGTGACCTGATCGCGCTGCGGCGCAGCGGACGCGCGCTCAGTCGACAGGGCGGCGGTGTCGGTGTCCGACGACCTGGCGCCCCCGGCCGCGGGCGTCTCCCGGGCGGGCGGCTGCGGCTGATCCCGATGTGGCTCAGCCTGAGCCATCAGGTCGGTCGAAATCTCGGAGGTGCCCTGTTTTGTGGGGGGTTGTTTCTCCACTGCCGCCGGTTCGACCGGCCTTGGCTCGGGTCTTTCGGTCTCCTGCCGCGGCGGCTGTGGTTTGACCGCTGCCTGTGGTCTTTTATCCTGGCCCGCCGGCGGGGTCGTCGGCTCGTCCCGGGACTCCTTCCCCGCCGTCTCGGCGACGGGCCGCTGCGGTCCGCCAGACGGGCGCGGGCCCTCCTGCCGGCGTGAATCCTCCCGGCCTGCCTCCGTGCTCCGCCTGCCCCGTCCACGGCCACCGCGGCGAGAACTGCGCTCTGAACCCCTACTGCGTTGCTGCGCCTCCCCACTGGTACCACTGCTGTCCTGAGGCCCCCGTCTCGCGTCCCTCTCCCGGGGGGGCGGGGACTCCGCCCCAGTGGGAGATGTCTTGCGGACGTCCCGAGTCGGCCTGGCCTCTGAACGTCGGCCCTCAGCGGCCGACCCGCTGCCGCGACGCCTCGGCTGTCCGCCGCGCCGGCGCCGAGAGGACGTGCCTTCGGGCCGCTGCTGCTGGGTCTTGCGTTCTGGGATGCGGGGCTCTTCCGCCGCCGGGTGCTTATGAGCGAACAGGTTCGTCCAGATCCGCTTGAGCAGGCTGTCGGCAGGTTTTTCGCTCGGCTCCGCCTCAGCACGTTGCGGTGTCGGCGCCGGCGCGACCGGGGCGATCTGTTTGACTGCAGGCTCCTCCAGCCTGGCGGTCTCGGGCGGTCGGGCAAAGCCGGGGGGCGCCTCCCCATCGGCGGCGCTGGCGAGCTCGTAACTGGCTTGGTCCCTCGGCAGATTTCCCAGGTCCTGGGTACGGAGTCGCTCGATGTTGTAGTTCGGGGTATCCAGGTGCTCGTTGGGCAGCAAGAGCACATCGACGCCCTGGCGATGCTCGATATCGAGGATCGTGCGGCGCTTCTCGTTGAGGAGGAAGGTGGCCACGTCGACAGGGAGCTGCGCCAGTATGCGCTGCGTATTTTCCTTCATCGCCTCTTCTTCGACGATGCGCAGGATGGACAACGCTAGGGACTCCACACCGCGGATGGTGCCCTGTCCCTTGCACCGGGGGCAGACCAGCTGGCTCGACTCCCCCAGGGACGGCCGCAGCCGTTGGCGGGACATCTCCAGCAGGCCGAAGCGCGAAATACGGCCCACCTGCACCCGGGCGCGGTCCTGCTTGAGAGCTTCGCGCAGCCGGTTCTCCACCTCGCGCTGGTTGCGCGCCGGCGTCATATCGATGAAGTCGATGACGAACAGGCCGCCCAGGTCCCGCAGCCTGAGCTGGCGGGCGATCTCGTCCGCGGCCTCCAGGTTGGTGTTGAGCGCGGTTTCCTCGATGTCGGCGCCCTTGGTGGCGCGGGCGGAGTTGATGTCGATGGATGTCAGGGCTTCGGTGTGGTCGATAACGATGGAGCCGCCTGCAGGCAGCTGGACCACACGCTGGAAGGCCGATTCGATCTGGCTCTCGATCTGGTAGCGGGTGAACAGCGGCACCTCGTCGTCGTAAAGGCGCAGCTTCTTGAGGTTGTGGGGCATGACCTGGCGGATAAAGTCTTCCGCCTTCTCGTACATCTTGCGGTCGTCGACCACGATCTCGCCGATATCTGTACGCAGGTGGTCGCGGATGGAGCGGATGATGACGTCGCTTTCCTGGTAGATCAGGAAGGGTGCCTTGCGCTCGGCGGCCGACTGCTCGATGGCGCTCCACAGCTGGTTGAGGTAGTCGAGGTCCCACTGCAGCTCCTCGACATTCTTGCCTACTCCTGCGGTGCGCACGATCAACCCCATTCCCTCGGAGATCTCGAGCTGGCTCATGGCGTCGCGCAGCTCGGTGCGGTCCTGGCCCTCGATGCGGCGGGATACGCCGCCAGCCCGGGGGTTGTTGGGCATGAGCACCAGATAGCGGCCCGCGAGCGATATGAAGGTGGTCAGCGCCGCGCCCTTGTTTCCGCGCTCCTCCTTGTCGATCTGGACGACCACCTCCTGGCCTTCCTTCATCGCCTCTTTGATGCTGACGCGGCTGCCGGGCTTGACCGCCTCGGGGGCGAAGTAGCTGCGCGCGATCTCTTTCAGGGGGAGGAAGCCATGCCTTTCGGCACCATAGTCGACAAAGGCCGCCTCGAGGCTCGGCTCGATGCGGGTGATCTTTCCCTTGTAGATGTTGGCCTTTTTCTGCTCGCGGCCGGGGGATTCGATGTCGAGATTGAAAAGTTTTTGACCGTCGACGATCGCTACGCGCAACTCCTCCGGCTGAGTTGCGTTGATCAGCATTCTCTTCATGTGTTCTTGTCTCAATACGGTACGTGCCCGCGTTCGCAGGGATGCGGCGTCAGGCCGCGACGGCGCTCGTATGCCGTTCTTGCGGCGAGATGCCGGTCCGCTGTCTCCCGCTGCGCGCGGCCCGAAGCCGGCGCTGCCCCGGAGAATCCCGAACGGGCACGTACGATTGTCTGTTCGCTGCGGCCGACGCTGTTAGGGCGGCCACGTTAGTCGGTTCCCCCAATATGCGGAGGAACCGGAAAACCAGGGGCGGTTGAAGCGCGCAATCGCGGGCGTGTGTCGCGCTGCTCTGGCCCATCGTGACGCGCCTGGGCCGTCTCGGTGTACAATCCGCGCTCACTCGGAAAACAGGCGCCGCTGAAACGCGAAAACGGCCTTGCGCCGACGCCCGTAAGGCGATCGGGGCTCCGAGCGCCCGCACCGGAGAGCGATCCCGCCGCGGAAAGAGTGTTCGACACTTCCCCCGGGGATTGGCTAACCGCCCCGAAATTCGAACGCACTGCCGAGCAGTGCAAGCATTGAATAGTATCAGTGATCAACAACCGCATCAATTCAGCTCCCTCTGGACGGACCATTCCCTGTGCCGACCGCTGAATCCAGGCCCAGTGCCGAGTACGTCCGCGTCAACGGCGATCTCGAAGGCCAGCGCATCGACAATTTCCTCATGGGCCGCATCAAGGGTGTACCGCGCAGTCACCTGTACCGCGTCTTGCGCCGCGGAGAGGTGCGGGTCAACAAGGGCCGCGTGAAGCCGAGCTATCGGTTGCGGCAAGGCGACTGGGTGCGCATTCCGCCCCTGCGCACCGCCGAGGCGAGCCCTCCGCCGCGTCTGCCGGAGGCGGAGCTAAGGCGTCTGGAAGGCGCGGTGCTGTTCGAGGACGACCGGCTCATCGCCGTGAATAAGCCGACGGGCCTCGCCGTGCATGGCGGCAGCGGCTTGAGTTACGGCCTGATCGAGGCCATGCGCGCGCTGCGCCCTCGTTTGAAAGACCTGGAGCTGGTACACCGCCTGGACCGGGAAACCTCGGGCTGCCTGCTCTTGAGCAAGCGGCGCAGTACCCTGCGGGAGCTGCACCGCCTGATTCGCGCCAACGCCGTCGATAAGCGCTACATTGCGCTGCTCGCGGGGCGTCTGCCCCGGCAGGAGACGAGGGTGGATGCCGCCCTGCGTAAGAACCTGCTGCGCAGCGGGGAGCGCGTCGTTCGCGTTGACGCGGCGGAGGGTAAGCCAGCCCGCACGATCTTCAGGCGCCTGAGGCAGTTTGGGGACCTGACCCTGGTCGAGGCCGAACTCATTACAGGGCGTACGCATCAGATTCGGGTGCATGCCGCCCACCTCGGCGCCCCCGTGGCGGGAGACGAGAAGTACGGCAACGCCGAGGCCAATCGGCACCTGCGGCAGAGCGGGCTCAGGCGCTTGTTTTTGCACGCCGCAGCCCTGACTTTCCACCCCGAGTACAGAGACCGCCCACTGAGCATCCAGGCGCCGCTGCCGCCCGAGCTGGAGGCGGTGATCGCCGACCTGGAACAGAAGTTATGAGTTTCAAGCTGATCGTTTTCGACTGGGACGGGACGCTGATGGATTCCGAGGCCCGCATCGTCGCCTGCATCCAGGCGGCCTTCAGCGACGTGGGTGCGCAGCCGCCTACGTTGGATGCGTCACGCAACATCATTGGGCTCGGCCTGCACGAGGCGATGGAGAGCCTATGGCCAGAGAGCAGCGACGAGCAGCGCAACGGCGTCGTCGATGCCTATCGCCGTCATTTCCTCGGTGCGAATGAGACCCCCTCGCCGCTGTTTCCGGGCGCCCGGGAGGTTGTGGACTGGCTCGCCGATCGCGGGTATCTGTTGGCGGTTGCCACCGGCAAGAGCCGCCGGGGATTGGACTCCGTCCTGGCGAGCACCGGCCTGACGGACCGCTTTCACGCTACCCGCTGTGCGGACGAGACCTTCTCCAAACCCCACCCGGAGATGCTCTTGCAGCTGATGGACGAGCTCGGGGTACGCGGAACCGATACCCTGATGGTGGGGGACACCGAGTACGACATGGAGATGGCACGGAGCGCCGGTGCCAGCGCCCTGGCCGTGTGCTACGGAGTGCATGAGCGGGAACGGCTGCTCAAGTACCGCCCCCTCGAGTGTCTGGCGACGCTTTCGAAGATGCCCGATTGGCTCGAACGGGGCGTTGCCGTTTAAGCGCTTCGGCGAATGCGGACAGAGAGATCAGGAAACGATGAGCTGGAAGTTCTGGAAGAAGCCTGAAGAGATGCCCGCCCCGGGGGACGAGAATTGGGAGCGAGCGCTCGTCAACCGGGTCGTGATCGACAGCCTGACGGAGCAGAGGCGCAACCGCCGCTGGGGCATCGTCTTCAAGTTTCTGACGTTCGTCTATCTGTTCGCGCTGCTCGTGCTGTTCTGGCCCAACGATTTCCTGGAGAGCGTCAAGCCCGGCGAGAAGCACACGGCCCTCATCGAGGTGAAGGGCATCATCGCGCCCAAGACCCAGGCAAGTGCCGACAAGATCGTCACAGCGCTGCGCAACGCCTACGAGGATGACAAAACGAAGGGAATTATCTTGCGCATCAACAGCCCCGGCGGCAGCCCAGTGCAGGCGGGCTACGTCAACGACGAGGTCCGCCGCTTGAGGGAGAAGCATCCCGACATTCCGGTCTATGCGGTCGTCGTAGACATCTGTGCATCCGGTGGCTACTACATCGCCGTGGCCGCCGATGAGATCTACGTGGACAAGGCCAGCCTTGTCGGCTCCATCGGTGTACGCATCGATGCCTTCGGCCTCGAAGAGGCCATTGAAGAGCTGGGCATCGAGCGCCGCCTGCTGACGGCGGGAAAGAACAAGGGCATCCTCGACCCCTTCTCCCCCTTGCCGGAGGATCAACGGGAGTTCCTTCAGGGCATCCTGGATCAACTCCACGAGCAGTTCATCGAGGTTGTCAAGGAAGGCAGGGGCGAGCGTCTCACCGGTGGTGAGGAGCTGTTCAGCGGGCTCTTCTGGAGCGGCGAGGAGAGCTTGACGCTCGGTCTGGCGGATGAGCTCGGCAGCAGTAGCTACGTGGCCCGCGAGGTCATTGGGGCAGAGAAGATCGTCGAGTTCACGGAAAAGAAGGATCTGCTCGAGCAGTTCGCGGATCGGCTCGGTGCCTCGTTTGCCGAGTCCATTCTCCGCCTGACCGGTGCGGGCGGGTATCCGATGGCACGCTGAAGCGTCTCGACCCTGTTACGAAGCGGTTTCTTTCCTCCGTCTTCAGCGGGCGTCCTTTGCCGCCAACAGGTCGACACCCTCGGCCTCGAGCATCGCGATCAGTCGGATCAGGGGCAATCCGACGAGGGCGTTCGGGTCGTCTCCTTCCAGTCGCTCGAAAAGGGCGATACCCAGTCCTTCGGACTTGAAGCTCCCGGCGCAGTTGAAAGGCCGCTCCCGATCGACGTATCCCCGGATCTGCGCCGGCGTCAGCTCCCGGAAGTGCACCCTGAAGGGCTCACACACCGTCTGCACCCGTCCCGTCACGGCATTCAACAGGCACAAACCCGTGTAGAAGATCAGGGTGCGCCCGGATGCCCCTGTAAGCTGGGCGATCGCCCGCTCCCTGTCGCCGGGCTTGCCGAGGACGGTCCCGTCGATGCAAGCCACCTGGTCCGAACCGATGATCAACGCCTCCGGATAGTCGGCCGCAACGGCGTGCGCCTTGGCCTCTGACAGGCGCAGCACGAGCTCCTTGGGTGGCTCTTGCGGGAGTCTCGTCTCTTGGACGTCGGGCGGCGCCGCGGTGAACGATATCCCTAGGCGCTCGAGGAGCGCGCGGCGAAAGGGGGAAGTGGAGGCGAGTACGAGGGAAGGGGATGACATAGGCATTGATCGCTCGTTGATTCGGCAGATGGGAATTCTACTCGCTCAAGACGGAGGAGATGCTCAAGAAGGAAGCCGGCGAGCTCAGCGGCGATATGAACCCGGTTGACCAGGGCGATGCTGCTCAACTGAAAGCGCCGAAGCCCGATCCAAAGGCGCAGGCGGCGACCGAGAAGGTCCTCAAGAAAGCGGACGACGAAGCGGGAGCCGTCAGCGGCAAGTACGACTAACCGGTCGATCCGACCGTCACACCCCGGGTCACGGGCAGACGGCTCGACGGTAGATTGTCGATCCGTCTTCCCGGTCTGGGCCTCTGCAGTTCACGCAAAAAGGGCCTTCGGGCCCTTTGTCCGATCAGATTCCTCTCACGAAATTGTCGCGTGAAGCGGTCAACTGCCGTTTCTAGGATTAGTGCTCGCCCAGGGGGCCGCCCACCACCTGCGTGTCCCTCGGATTGCCGGATCCGGAGCGCCCTTTACCACCACCACCACTGGCGGGAGCGTCCGGAGTACTGTCGTCGTCTTCCGGCGGCCTCACGGGCCGGCCCTCCATGATGTCGTCGATCTGCTCCAGAGAGATGGTCTCATGCTGAACCAGCGCGCCCGCCATGGCGTGCAGCTTTTCCGCATTCTGCTCCAGCATCTGCTTCGCCCGCTGGTAATTGCGGTCGATGATGGTACGGATCTCCTTATCGATCTGGCGTGAGGTCTCGGCGGAGATCTGCTTGTGCTGCGTCACGGTGCGGCCGAGGAAGACCTCGCCCTCCTCCTCGGAATAAGAGAGGGGACCGAGCCTGTCGGACAGGCCGAACCGGGTGACCATGTTGCGCGCGATCTCCGTGGCGCGCTCGATGTCGTTGGAGGCACCGGTGGTGACCGCCTCGGAACCGAAGATCATCACTTCGGCGAGGCGGCCGCCGAACAGGGTGGAGATCTGGCTCTCCAGATGGCGTTTGCTCATGCTGTAGCGGTCCCGCTCAGGCAGAAACAGGGTCACGCCCAGCGCCCGGCCCCGGGGGATGATGCTGACCTTGTGCACGGGATCGTGCTCCGGCACCAGGCGGCCGACGATGCAGTGGCCGGCCTCGTGATAGGCGGTCAGAGTCTTCTCTTCGTCGGACATGACCACGCTGCGCCGCTCCGTACCCATCAGGATCTTGTCCTTGGCCTTTTCGAACGTCTCCATGGTGACGTCGGTTTGGCCCGCCCGGGCGGCGAACAGCGCTGCCTCGTTCACCAGGTTGGCCAGATCCGCACCGGTGAAGCCGGGGGTGCCACGGGCGATGGTGCGTGCATCCGCGTCGTCGGCGATCGGCACCTTACGCATGTGGACCTTGAGGATGGCCTCGCGGCCCGCGAGGTCCGGCAGGCCTACCACCACTTGGCGGTCGAAGCGGCCCGGACGCAGCAGAGCGGGGTCGAGCACGTCCGGCCGGTTGGTGGCGGCGACGACAATGATGCCCTCGTTACCGGCGAAGCCGTCCATCTCCACCAGAAGCTGGTTCAGGGTCTGCTCGCGCTCGTCGTGACCGCCACCGAGACCGGCACCGCGGCGGCGACCGACGGCGTCGATCTCGTCGACGAAGACGATGCAGGGGGCCTGCTTTTTGGCCTGCTCGAAGAGGTCGCGTACGCGCGAGGCGCCCACGCCGACGAACATCTCCACGAAGTCGGAGCCGGAGACGCTGAAGAAGGGCACCTTGGCCTCGCCGGCGATGGCGCGGGCGAGCAGGGTCTTGCCGGTGCCCGGCGGGCCAACCATCAGGACACCGCGCGGGATGCGGCCCCCCAGGCTGCTGAATTTCTGGGGATTGCGCAGGAACTCCACGAGCTCCGCGACCTCTTCCTTCGCCTCCTCGACGCCGGCCACGTCCTGCAGGGTGACTTTCACCTCGCCCTCCGCGTGCTGTCGCGCGCGGCTCTTGCCGAAGTTGAACAGCCCCCCTCCGGAACCGCCGCCACCCATGCTGCGGCGCATGAACCAGATCCAGACGCCGATGAGAAGCAGGAAGGGGAACCAGGAGATCAGGATCTGCGACAGGATGCCGGGGCCCTCTGACGGCATGGCGCGGACGGTCACGTCGTTCTTGATCAGGTCGCCGACCAGACCGGCATCACCCGGATTGTAGGTCTCGAAGTAGGACCCATCGCTGCGGGAGCCCTTGATGGTCTGGTCCTGGATCGTCACCTCCGCAACGGCACCGGTGTCGAGCTCCTGGAGGAACTCGCTGTAGCTGACCTGGCTCGGTCCCGCCCCGCTGGGGGCGTTGATGTTGTTAAGCAGCATCAACAGCCACACGCTGACGGCGATCCAGAGTACGATGCTGATAGGCTTCCACTTCATGCCGTTGTGCCTCGATTCTATCGGCCTCTTACTGGGGTTGCTCGTTCTGCCGACCCGCACCTGGCGGTGGTCGAGCGGACGAGAAGCGTTGAGAACTTAGATCGGGGCGCGGTGCCAAAAAAAAAGCTCGACAGGCTATCATCGCTGCTGAAGGGCAAGCTATGAACAGAAAGCATCTCTATCTGGCCGCGGCGTTCCTGACGGGGACGCTCGTTGGCGCAATTGCCGCCCAGGCTTACGGCGTTGCTCTCGGGTCCGGCGAGACCCGAGCGACGGCCGATTCCACCGCTCCGGTTGACGCGGGATCGGTGTCGAATCTACCGGAGCAAGAATCAACCCCGGAGGCACCTCATACCTTTGCGCTGACCGCGGCGCGCGAGGAGATCGCGGCGGTCGAGTCTGGCGCTGGTGGAAATCCTTTTGAGGCGAGGCTGCAGGAGATGACCGCCGGACGGATGCGCCTCGAGAGTGAGGTCGCGCGGCTGCAGCGCCGCGTGGACGATCTGGAAGCAGAGCTGGCCGCCGTCGCCGCCGCTGAGGGCGAAAAGGGGGGGGCTGCTCAGGTGGAGCGCCCGAAGACCCCCGAAGACCGCCGCGCCGTGCTGGTCAACGCGGGGGTAGCGGAGGATCTGGCAGCGGACATCGTCTGGCGCCAGGGCCAACAAGAGCTGGACCGCCTCGAGCTGCGGGATCTCGCCCTTCGCGAGGATTGGTTCGGCAGCGACCGCTACCGCGAGGAGGTCGACCGTCTCGATCAGGACGCCGTCAATGTGCGCTCGGAGATCGGCGACGAGGCATACGACCGCTACCTCTTTGCGTCAGGGAACGACAACCGGGTCCGAATCACCTCGGTGATCCCCGGCTCAGCGGCGGAGGGGGCCGGCCTGCAGGCGGGAGACGTCGTCGAGTCTTATGCCGGTAGCCGCGTGTTCGCCTTCTCAGAGCTGCGCGGCGCGACCACCGAGGGCGAGCGCGGAGACCTGGTACCGGTTCAGATCCAGCGCGGCGACAGCGTCATTCAGGCTTGGCTTCCCCGCGGACCCTTGGGCGTGCGCCTGGATCTGACCCGGACCGATCCGGACAACTGACCATTCTTGACCGCTTGTGTCACGGCGAAGCCTGGACATACAAGCGCCGAGACCTGTTTCCCTGTCCCACAAGCGTGCGCAAAGGGTGAGGGGAAAGCCGCCTAGTTGTCACCGATCGTCGTCTCCAGCACCCCGTATCGGCCGAACAGGGGCAGCAGGTCTTTCACTGCGGCTCGGGTGCGTTCACGCAGGCGCTCTGGTGTCCATTGCTGCGGACGAACCCCGGATGGGGGGATCAGCTCGCCCGCCTGCAAGTCGGCGGCCAGGCGCTCGGCGATCTCGTTCTCCGTACGCGTGCCGTCCAGATACAGCAACAACCGGGCGGCGAAGGCGTCCAGGTCCAGGTTGCCGTGGTGAACGGTCGCGACACGCTGTGCACCGGATTCCACCTGCGCCACGGCCAGTGTCGACGCCTGCGGCCGTTCGCCGGTTACCGGCTCTTGGCGCAAGGGTTCCGGTCGCGCCGCGATTGCACCGTGGGCATAGAGACTGAACAGCTCTGCAAGGCATTCGTCGACCTCGGATGCCAGTGCGCCGCCACCCGCTGCGGCCACGGTCCGCGCGGCCTTGGGTATCAGCTCGTCGAAGGGCAGGCAGGCCGGGTAGCGGGCCACAAGCTCCAGCAGCAGGGCCTTGGTGAGGGGATGGGCCACCTGTAGCGCGGTGCCTTTCGAGGTGGTGAAGGGCGCATCCTTGACTCGCCCCAGGTCCGGTTTTTTCGGGGGACGCAGGTCCGCGCAGAAGGCCCAGGCGGCGAAGCGGTCGAGGTCGATCTCGTCCTCGAGGACGGCATCGTTTCGGCACAGAACGCTTTGGCGGAAGTTGCGGTTGGTGACGAAGTCCAGCCACTGTTCGAGCTCGACGCCGTCTTCGATATCCGACAGCCCCCGGTCTACCGCGTCGCCGTAGGTCGAGGGGAAGAGCGTGCGCAGATCCGTGTCGCAAAGATAGCGCAATCCCCGTTTCTCAATGTCTGCGGCGAACTCGCTGAACAGGAAGGCCCGGTTGTGCTCGGCCAGGTACTCGAACAGCAGATAGCTCGGATGGGCGCCACGCAGGTTGGCAATCTCTTCCCTGAGGTAGCGGGCGCTGAGGGCCTCGAGCCCGCTGAGGGTTGCGTCGAGCCGGTCCAGGGCGGTCCGAGCGGCCGTCAAGCGTGCCTCAGGGGTGGCCCCGTCCCGGCAGGCATACGTGAGGATGTCGCGGAGCATCCCGCGCATTCGCCACCCGGGCAGGGCGTTGTAGCTCACGTAGAACAGCCCCGCCGGTGCCAGCACCCGGCGAGCGAGTCCAAGCAGGTGCGCCCGCACTGGTTCCGGCACCCAGGAATAGACGCCGTGGGCGATCACATAGTCGAACTCGCCGAGTCCTTCATCCAGATCAAGGATGTCCCCCTGGCGTAGCTCGATGTTGGAAAGGCCGAGGCGGTCGATCATCGCCCGGCCGCCTGCAATCTGGGCATGCGAGAGGTCGATGCCGAGAAAGCGCGTCTCAGGGAGGTTCCAGGCCATCGGAAGCAGGTTGCCGCCGGAGGCGCAACCGAGCTCCAGGACCCGACAGCGTCGTGGGTCCGCCGTTGCGAGCCCGAACAGGCGACCGAGCACCGCCAGGTTGGCGGGATGGGTCTCGGGGAAGGCGATGCTTTCGTAAGGTAGGCTGTCGTAGGGGTCCATCGGCTGGGCGGTGGATTGGGCGATAGGTCGATTCTGATGCTGCGCGCTCTGCCGTTCGTGTCGCGTCAAAAGACGGACGCCTGACCGTAGCGGCCCTCCAGTTTCTCTTCCAATGCCTCGAGAACAGTGTTGAGCGAGCCAGCCGCTCGACCGTCGCGCGTGGACCGGCCGCCCGAATCGTAGATCTCGTCCAAGACGGTCTTGCGGCTGGTCTTCTCGATCACGCGCACGCGCAGGGTCACCGGGTCCTGTCCCGAGCCGGCGCCGTTCACGGCCAGCAGCTCGGGCGAGATGATCACCTCGGCTTCGTTCCCCTCGTCGGCCCTGTCGAGAGCGACGACTCCCTCGAAGATCCCGGCCCGGGACAGCTGCTCGCGGATGCTCTGCTGGATGTCGGTCCGAAGGTCGTCGCCGTGCAGCCGCTGCGCCGGCCGGTGATCGGCCACGGGTGTCACCGCCGCCGCGTGGCGCCCTTCGTAGACCTCCGAATCATCGACAACCTCACCCCGTGTCGCCACCACTGCGCGGTGCCCATCGTAGGTCTCCGTATCGTTGACAACCTGGGTCGTGGTTGAACATCCGGTGCCAAGCAAACCGGTGCCAAGCAAAGTGGAAAAAGCAACGGGGATGATCCGTCTCATGGGTGGCTTTCCTCGGTAGGATGATCCCATTCTCGCGCCGGCGCATCTTCACCCGAAGAACACTCGGATCATGAAGATATCCAATGTCTAAACGTAACACGTACAGAGGGCGGATGAGATGGATGTTTCGGTTTTAGAGCCTTTCCCTTGTTGTCCTTCAGGGTCAATTGCCTGTTGCCAGGATCAAACCGCCCACAGCGGCCCTTCCTCCATGGCCGCGATCTGCTCGCGCAGCTCCAGCACGCGGTCCTGCCAGTAACGCTGGGTATTGAACCAGGGAAAGGCGGAGGGGAAGGCCGGGTCGTCCCAGCGTTTGGCGATCCAGGCGGAATAGTGGAGCAGGCGTAGGGTACGTAGGGCCTCCACCAAGTGGAGCTCCCGGGGGTCGAAGTCGGAGAAGTCCTCGTATCCGCTCAGTACGTGCCCGAGCTGGGGCGACATCTCCATACGTTCGCCGGAGAGCAGCATCCAGAGGTCCTGTACCGCCGGGCCCATGCGGGTGTCGTCGAAGTCGACGAAGTGGGGGCCGTCGTCCGTCCACAGCATGTTGCCCACGTGGCAGTCACCATGCAGGCGCAGCAGCCCTACCTTGCCGGCGCGCTCGAAGCAGCCCCTTACGCCATCCAGGGCATGGTCCGAGACGCTGCGGTAGGCGGCCTCCAGGTCCTGCGGGATCCAGCCGTTGTCCAGCAAGTACTCCCGCGGTTCCTCGCCGAAGCTTGCGATGTCCAGGGTCGGCCGATGGCGGAAGGGCTCCGAGGCGCCAAGGGCGTGAATGCGGCCGATGAAGCGGCCGATCCACTCCAGCACGTCGGGATCCCCGAGCTCCGGCGCCCGGCCGCCGCGGCGGGGTGTGATCGAGAAGCGGAAGCCGGCGAATTCTTGCAGGCTGCGACCGGCGAACTCGAGAGGGGGTACTGCAGGGACCTCCCGTTCCGCCAGCTCCCGGGTGAATGCGTGCTCCTCCAGAATGGCCGCGTTCGACCAGCGACCAGGGCGGTAAAACTTCGCGATCACCGGCGTGGCGTCCTCGATACCGACCTGGTAGACACGGTTTTCGTAGCTGTTGAGCGCCAATAGGCGGCCGTCAACCGGAAGGTCCAGGCTCTCGACGGCGTCGAGGACCAGGTCCGGCGAGAGGTCGGCGTAGGGGGTGGCGGGGTTATGGGTCATTCGCGCAGCCGGGCGCTGAGGGCGAGGAGCAGGAGCTCGCCGTCCGAGAGGGTGGTGCGTTCGTCGATCAGTTGCCGCAGCAGGGCGGGCTCGTCGGTGATGATGTTGGCCACGCCTCGCTCGATCATGCGCTTCATGGCCTCTGGGTCGTTGACCGTCCAGACGTGCGTATCCAGGCCGGCCATCCGGTTGGCCCGCACCTGTCGGGAAGACGCCAAGCTCGTGTTCATGCTCAGGAAGTCTACGTCTAAGCGTTCGGCGTCGCCGACCGCAACCGTGACGATCTGACCGATGCGGATCTCAGGAGCAGCCGTCCGCACGCGCTGCAGGCCGGCATAGTCCAGGGACGTGAGCACGCACTGGTCGACGAAACCGTTCGCACGCACGAGCTCCGCAGTGCGTTCGGCCAGGCGCTGGTCGTGGCTGTTGTACTTGAGCTCGATGTTGAGGCGGATACGGCCCTGGGCAAGGTCCATGGCCTGTTGCAGGGAAGGTACGGGCTCGCCGGCGAACGCATTTGAGAACCAGCTCCCAGCGTCCAGGTCCTGGATCTCATCGTAGGTGATCTCCCAAATCTTGGCGTTGAGGCCGGCGACCCGCATCAAGTCCGTGTCATGGAGCAGCACCAGGGTACCGTCCGCGGTCTCCTGAATGTCGATTTCGGCGTAGTCGGCACCGTCGGCGATCGCCTGTCGGATGGCGCTCAGGCTGTTCTCCGGTGCGGTGCGGGAGCTCCCGCGGTGAGCGGTGACCTGCACCTGGCGGCCGAAGGACAGGTCCTCGATCAGCTCCTGGGTGATCAGGGCCGAGATGCCCGTTGCCGCCAGCACGACCAGGACCAGGGCGGATACGCCGAGCCGTTGCGCGCGCGGCGAGGTGACGTCCGTACTCTCTTCCGGAGCCGCTGCGTCGGAGGTCTGCTGGTAGAGGTCGATGACGACGAAGCTGTATCCAGCGAAGCCGATAAACGACAGCGCCGCCCCTGCGAGCGTCATCAGGCCGAGGACCAGCGCCGTCACGACGATCAACGGCTTCATGCCGCTGATGAGGGACAGCAGCAGCCCGGCGCCGAAGTCCAGGAGCAGCAGCACCAACAGGGAAACGATCGTGGCGACGATCACCCAACCCAGTACGAGCAGCGCCGCGTACCGCTCATGGCTCCGCAGAAGATCCCGGCTGCGCCTCAGCGCTGCTCCGCCGGACAAGCCCTCGAACAGACAGGCCGGCACGGCGAGCGACCAGCGAACCAGAAGAACGCCCAGCGCAGTGAGAGCCGCGAGCACAAGCAACGCACCGATGCCGACAGCGAGCCAGAGCTCGGGCGGCCGTTCGGCGAGATACCAGTTGATGTCATGACCACCCAGAAGGCCCGCATAGGCTGCGGTGCCGATACCGGCCATTGGCAGGAGCCAAAGCAAGAGGATGCCGACCTGGACGGCCGCAACCGAGAGCAGGCGGGGGAGGGTGATCAAAACCCGACGCAGGGCTGCCAGCCAGGCCGGTCGTTGCCCGCGCCCGGCGGCCGCGACGATGTGCATTAGTCCGGCCTGCTCCGCGAACAGGGACGCCACGGACAACGTCATGGAAAGCACCAGAAACAGCAGGCCCCAGGGCGAGAGCAGGAAATGGGCGATGTCGCTGTTGGTGACCGACAGACTGCCGGTTGTGGCCACCAGGCGCTCGAGCGCAAAGGCAGTCAGAGGCGCAAAAACAAGGAGCCCGACCGCCTTGAAGAGCAGGTCGTATAGAAGGAGCGGTCCGATAGCCGCGCGTACCACGGTGACGGCCCGACCCCAGACTGCTGTTGCTCGGGCCATTCTAGTCGGGGGTCAGATCTGTGCGCTGCAGCTCGACGTTCGCGCGCGCCGCCTTGGCACGAACCACCGGTCCGAGGGTCAGGCCCTGGACCAGGATCGAGAAGACCACGACGATGTAGGTCACGGCCACCAGCGTGTCGCGGGTCTCGCTGGCCGGCAAGGAGAGGGCCAGCGCCACTGAGACGCCACCCCGCAGGCCGCCCCAGGTGAGGATGGTGACCACACCGGGGGAAAAGCTGCGAAAGTGGCGCATGATGCCGATGGGGAAACCCACGCTGATGAGTCGGGCCAAGAGCACCAGTGGAATCGCCAGGATGCCTGCGATCAGGTACTCGCCGCGGAAGGAGAGGATGAGCACTTCCAGGCCGATGAGCACGAAGAGCACCGCGTTCAACGCCTCGTCCACCAGCTCCCAGAAGGTGTCCAGGTGCGCGCGGGCCTGCTCCGACATGGCCATCATGCGGCCGTGGTTGCCGATCAGCAAGCCCGCCACCACGATGGCGATGGGGGCAGAGAGGTGCAGTTTCTCGGCAAGCGCATAGCCACCGGTGGTCACCGCCAGGGTGATCAGCACCTCGACCGAGTAGTTGTCCACCCGCTTGAGCATCCAGAAAGCGGCAGCACCCAGAGCGAGGCCGAATGCGAGGCCACCCAGGGCCTCGACCGCAAACAGCTCCAGCACGCTGCCCGCGGTGACTTCCTCCCCCCCGGACGCGATCCGCGAGAGCACAAGAAAGACCACCACCGCCACGCCGTCGTTGAAGAGGGACTCGCCAGTGATCTTGGTTTCCAGGGTCTTGGGGGCCCCGGCACTCTTCAGGATCCCGAGGACCGCGATAGGATCGGTGGGGGAGATGAGCGAGCCGAAGACCAGACAGTAGATCAGCGGCACCTCCAGACCGATGAGTCCGAAGATCCACCAGGACCCGAAACCGATCAAGAAGGTGGCGCTAACCACGCCGACGGTGGCGAGGATGGCGATCACCCAGCGTTGCTTGGCCAGATCCGCGAGATTGACATGGAGCGCACCGGCGAAGAGCAGGAAACTCAGCATTCCATGAAGCAGCGTCTCGTCGAACTTGACGCTGCGTAGCATCAGATCCACCTCCTGCTCGATGTCGTGCCCGAGGGGACCCAGGGCAAGTAGCCCAAGGGACATGAGCAGCGCGATAAGCATGAGCCCGATTGCTGTGGGTAGCCGCAGGAAGCGGTGGTTGAGCCAACTGAACGCTGCCGAGAGGCTGATCAGAACGGCGATAATGTCGAAGAGTCTCATCGCGGAGGATCCATTTCGATTTTATGGGTACTGCCTGGCTGGCCCGTGCGGGACGCGGCAGCATGGGTTGTTGGTGGATGTGGACAACTCGTTCGTGCGCGAGTGTTCACTCCTGTGGCCAATCTTGCACCGCCCCCTGCCGAGGATCTTGCAGCCATTCCCGCCGCCAGTCCTGCTCCTGGTCTTGCGAGGACTCCTGTAGCCAACTTTTCCGCCAGTCCTGTTCCGGCTCCCGCCCGCGCATCTCAAGCCGATAGGGCTCTGTCTCCGGTTGAGGAAGAGCCGTGCTGCCGAACATTGCCGGCGTGAGCCTTCCTCCACTGTCGATGAATGCGCGACGGGCGCGGATTCTGTGGTTGCCGCATGTGGCCATACGGGCGGTGGAACCCCAGTCGTAGCACTCCGGAGGCGGGACATACCTGGCATCGAACGCCGCTTCGAGCTCATGGATGCTGCGATGGCGCTCGACGGTCTGTTGAGATGCCGGTCTTTCGTCTGCGGCGGAGACAGGCAGGTCGTCCGGTCCAAAGTCGAACTGGCCGAGCGGCGGTTCCGTTCCCGCAGCGCCAACGTCAGAAGCGCCGGGCGTCGTGCCTTTTAGCCCATTCGCCGGATGATCACCGCCCGCGTCGCTCCGGCCCGATCCAAGGAGCGCCCAAGGGGAATCCGCCGGCTTCTCGGGGAGGTCCGAGAACCACCGATAGGCGACGAAGATCGTCGTCAGCGCGATCAGGATTCCCGCTGCGTCGGCGATTCTCCGGACAGGGATCTTGCGCCTGCGCCTGTTCTCAGGACCTCTGGTCGGCTGCTGATCAGAGGGTCGAGGCGGCAGGACGACCAAGGGCGCAGCGGGCTCGTCCTGGTGCTCGTCGCGGATAAGGGCCGCCAGCTCGCGTCCTACGACGAGCTCCGACTCCTCTTCGTCGGAGACGGCGATTTCGAGTAGCGATTCGGGAATGCGTTTTTGGCGACGGGACATCGGGACGTCTGTGAAATTCAGCCAGTTCCAATGGAGAACCGCGTGACCGTACATCGTTTGGAAGGATGTCGCAAAATCCTGCGTCTGAAGTGGCCCGCGGGGTGCGTTTTGCCCAAGCGACAATCCGTTGAGGAGATGAGAATGCGGTCTAGGTCAGAAAAAGTACCCTTAAAGGTATTGACAAAGTAAAGCCAGCACCTAAAATCATTTTCAACAATAACTTATATCACCAATAGAGGAAAACACTTTAGGATTATGTGTGCAAGTCTCGCGCCGTTGGGGCTCGGCGTTCTTGGACTCAGCCTTCTTCTACATGGGTGTGCTGGCACAGGGAGTACAGGGTCTCGCGGGGTGGCGCTGGACGGGCCGCGCGGGGACGTGGTGATGGCCGCGCTCTCTCAGGTCGGTACCCGTTACGTTTACGGCGCCGAAACGCCGGGCAAGGCACTGGACTGTAGCGCGCTCACCCAACACGCCTATCGTGCGGCTGGCGTGGAGATTCCGCGGGTATCCAAGGCGCAGCAGAAGGCGGCCACGCCGGTAAGCCCGTCGAAGGCGAAACCGGGTGACCTGGTGTTCTTCAAGATTCGGCGCGGCCAGTACCACGTGGGGCTCATGGTCGACGACGAGCGGTTCGTACACGCCTCCACATCAAAGAAGAAGGTTCGATTGTCCAGTCTGGACACGCCATATTGGCAGGGGCGCATCGTTGGGGCCGGCACCTACTTCAACTGATCGCCGACACCGGGCATTCGGAACCCGGCGCTGCCTTTCAACCTAGAAACGGCAGTTGACCGCTTCGTGCAAGTTCGTGTAAGACTGATCATCTTGAGTTGCCAGCTAAATCACGGTGAACGCGGATTTCCCGTTGTGGTGGGGCATCTATGGGGTGCAGAGCACGCCCTATTTTCCGTCTGGCGGCGTTTGCGCACCCCGCCGTAGCTCAACTGAGCTGCCGAAGTGTCTGGTCGGTGAAGCTCTGGTCTTGGGGCGCGAATTCCCACACGAATGACTCGCGTTTCCCCAATTTATCGTGCAGAATGTCGCGCGGCCCCGAAATACCGTCGGAGGTCCCTTTTTCCTACCCCTGAGAAGGAGACGACAGCAATGTCCGATAAGCCCATGAACAAGAGCCGTCGCGATGCCGTCAAGATGATGCTGGGTGGCATGGCCGCCGTTCCGCTGATGAATCTTGTCGGAATGGCCGCGGCCCAGGCCGAGGATCTGCCCCACGTCGACGAGGCGACGGATCCGACCGCCATCGCGCTGAAGTACAAGCACGACGCCACTCAGGCGGATCGCGCCGCCGCTGCGCGTCCCGGCAAGCCGCCGGAAGAGCAGGACTGCACCAATTGCCAGTTCATCCAGGCGGACTCGGGCGAGTGGCGTCCCTGCCAGCTCTTCCCCGGGAAGGCTGTCAACGAGAAGGGTTGGTGCGCCTCCTGGACCCTGAAGGCCGCCGCCTAAGTCAAGGCCGCGCGTTTTCTAGCGCAGCGATGCGGGGCTTCGGCCCCGCTTCTCGTTTGCGATCGGCGAATACCCACACATCTTTGTTCACCCCCCCGCGGTCGTCCGTACCCCGCAAATTGCCTCATTGCACCATTCCCCCCTCGACGCGCGGCGGGTAGCCAGCCTTGCGCAGGGTTGCGAGCAACTCCTTGAGGTGGCTCGGGCCGCGAGTCTGGAGCACAAACTGCACCTCCGTGTTCTGCAGCGGCAGCTCGGTAAAGATGCGCTGGTGCAGCACCTGAACGATATTCGCACCGAGCCGGCCGATCAGGTCGGCGGTCTTGGCCAACTCTCCGGGCACATCGCGGATCTCCAGCGTGAGGCGCGCCAGGCGACCGCTGCGTACCAACCCGCGCTGGATGATGGAGGAGAGCACCGGAAGGTCGACGTTACCCCCCGAGATCACCAGTCCCACGCGGCGTCCTTTGAACTGCTCCGGATAGCTGCGCAGGGCAGCCAGCGGCACCGCGCCCGCGCCCTCCGCCACCGTCTTCTCCACCTCCAGCAAAAGTAGGACGGCCTCTTCGATACTGGCCTCGTCCACAAGCAGGATACGGTCCACAAGGCGGCGGATCACGTCCAGCGTGTAGTGTCCCGGTTGCTTTACGGCAATACCCTCCGCGATGGTGTAGGGGCCGAACTCCGCAGGCCGCTCCTCCAGGGCCCGCGCCATCGAGGGGTAGAGCGCCGTCTCCACGCCCACGATCTCGAGGTCGGGCCGTAGTCCCTTGGCGGCGGTGGCCATGCCGGAAATGAGACCACCGCCGCCCACGGGGATCACCAGCACTTCGAGCTCCGGTGCCTCCGTGAGCATCTCCAGGGCGATCGTGCCCTGGCCGGCGATCACCGCCAAGTCGTCATAGGGATGTACAAAGACGAGGTCGCGTTGCTCGGCAATCTGCGCCGCCCGGACGCCGGCCTCCGAGAGGCTCTCTCCGTGGAGCTCCACCTGGGCGCCGAAGGCCCGCGTACGTTCCACTTTGATGTTCGGGGTGAACTGCGGCATGACGATCACCGCCGGGATGCCTAGCCGCTGAGCATGGTAGGCGACGGACTGCGCGTGGTTGCCGGCGGACATGGCGATGACGCCACGAGCGCGCTCCTGCTCGCTCAGAGCGGTAAGCCTGACAAGGGCACCCCGGTCCTTGAAGGAGCCGGTGAACTGGAGGTTTTCAAGCTTCAGGGTGACGTCTGCGCCCGTGATGTCCGAGAGGGTCGCTGAGCGGATGCAGGGAGTGTCGACGATATGGCCGCGAAGGATGTCGGCCGCCGACCGAACGTCTTCCAGGCCAAGGGGCGCGTCAGAGTTATTGCTCTCGGCCGGCGGCATGCGCAGTTTCCGAAACCAGCAGTTGCGCGAGCAAGCGCTCGCCTAACCAAAGGCTAGCAGACCCTGGTGACTGCCGCTGGCGAGACCTTCTGTCCCACTCATCGACAAGCCGGTAAGTATGTCAGCGCGCGAAACAGGGCACCGGTCGTGTGGGCGGCGGTTCGATAGCCGGTCAGGGCGACCGGTTCGACGCTCGCGAATCCCGCCTGCGACAGGAGTTGCATGAACGCGTCGGGGTCGAGCGTTCCCGACGCGCAATCGGCCCAGGACTCGTCACCGGCGCAACAAGCCGCTTGCGCGGCCGACGGGTCCTTGCCCTGGGGCACGCAGAGCGCGCGCTGCTTTCCGAAAGACCCATCTGCGGCGGGTATACCTCCGCGGAGAGAGCGTTGTAACTTTGCTGATTGAAAGCTAGAGTTTCAATATGCAAGGTTTATTGTCACGCCTACAGACCCGAGTCGTGCTCGCACGGCTTGACGAGTTTCCCGCTGTTGCGCTGCTCGGGCCACGCCAGTGCGGCAAGACGACGTTGGCGCGGGAGTTGGTCGGTCAGCGTTCGGACGTGCTCTATCTGGACCTGGAACTGCCGTCGGAGCGCCGCAAGCTGCAGGACCCAGAGCTCTATTTCCGCGCACAGCTCGCGCGTCGAGGCCCTACATTGTTCTGCCTTGACGAGGTCCAATGGCTGCCGGAGCTGTTTCCGGTCCTGCGCGGCCTGATTGACGAAGTGGGGCGCAACGGCCAGTTTCTCGTGCTCGGGTCGGCATCGCGCGACCTGATACGCCAAGGTTCCGAATCCCTGGCCGGACGTCTCGCGCTGGTCGAGCTCACCCCGTTTCAGCTACCGGAGGTTGCCTCGACACTCGACGACCCGCTTTTTCGGCTGTGGCTGCGGGGGGGGTTTCCGCGCAGTCTGCTCGCGGCCGGCGACGAGGCCAGTTACCGCTGGCGCGAGAGCTTCATTCAGACCTTTCTCGAGCGGGACATTCCGCAACTGGGCTTCAACATTCCCGCCGCCGCACTGCACCGTTTGTGGCGCATGCTAGCCCATTGCCACGGACAGACTCTCAACAGCTCCAAACTGGGGGCATCACTCGGTGTTAGTCACACGACAGTTCGCACGTACGTCGATCTGCTCACCCGGACCTTCATGGTGCGGACATTGGAACCGCTGGAGGCCAACGTCAAAAAGCGCTTGGTTAAATCGCCAAAGGTGTATATCCGGGACTCGGGGATTCTGCATTCCCTGCTTGAGATCGAGGACCAGGAAGCCCTGTTCGGGCACCCAGTGTTCGGTGCCTCGTGGGAAGGGTTGGTGGTGGAGGCGACGATCGGTGCGATGCCCCGCTGGCGGCCGAGCTTTTATCGCACCGCCTCCGGCGTCGAGATCGACTTGATCCTGTCCCGCGGCGGCAGGCGCATTGCCGTCGAGTGTAAGACTTCGACCGCCCCGACCCTGGGCAAGGGCTTTCGCGCGGCATTGGACGACCTTGGCATCAATGAGGCATGGGTGATCGCACCGGTGGAGGAGAATTATCCGCTGGACCGGCGGACCACCGTATCGCCGTTAAGTGAGTTTCTCAGCCGTCTTTATCCTGACCAAAGGGGGGTAGAGAGAAGGCCGGCAGCGGCTGACCCGTAGGCCGGGGGAGCGCAGCAAATCCTATCGTCCAGTGCGGAGTAGCGCTAGAGTAACGCATCCTCCGGGACGACGGACTCCTGGGCCTGTTGGCTCCGCACCTGACCAAGGCCCTGGCCCTGGTGGATTCCGCGGCGCAGGCGAGCTCGGCGGCGGCACGTGCGCGGTTGTTCGAGGATGTGGATCTGGAAGTCTATTGAAGACGTTTTCGGGTGGGTGAACCACACTTTTTCTGGGTTTTCACGAGTAGATCCCGTCGTCAGATAGGTGTTACTCGATTCCCTGCAAGAACTCGGCAACGGTTTGAATCACAACGCCCCGTGTATGCTCCGGGTTGTTCATGAAAGGGCCGAAATCTCTAAGGTCTCCCGTCAGCAAATGGGTGGCGTCATAGGCAAGGGGCGCCTCGAATATGGGGCGGTCCTTGTCGCGCAGAGGGAGTGGGCAATCCAGGCCTCTGGGCGAAGGCGTCACTCGGATGGGCACCAGCAGAGCTTCGAACGCGTGGAGGTGCCGCGGAAACTTACGTAACAGGTTTCGCCGCGCCTCCTCCACGGCGTATGCCGAGGTGATGACATCCCAGTAGCCCGAGCTTGCCAACTCTATAACCAGCGCGGCCTTTCCCTTCGGGTTGTGGGTGGCCGTAAACAATACGTTGGCGTCAAGAAACAGGCGTTTCACTACTAGGCGCCCAATCGCCGCAAAATGCCTTTCCGTTCGTCGGGCTCGAGACGATCCTCCTCGTCCCACTGTGAGATCTGCTCGTCGGTGTAGACCTCGATCTCCAGCACTGCGGCGGGTTTCAGGACGATTTCACCATCTCGGTCCTCCATGATGACGACATCGCCCGGGCGTATTCCAAAGCGTTTGCGCAACGCGGCGGGCAAGGTGATCTGGCCGCGGCCTGAAACAACGAGGTTCTCTTGCATGGCTGCTTACTCATGGCAATTCCGCATTTCAGTATAGCCGATATTCCGCCTCGTCGCGGTGGCTTGGTGAGCGGCGTTTCGTTGTTCGTCAAGGACCTGCTGTCTTCCCTGACGAAAAAGCCCCACCCGGACTGCCCAGGTCCCGCAGTTTCCCCGCAGCGGCGGCCCAAGCGGCCGAAGGACTGTTCGCTGAACCGTGTTGAACCCCAACCGAGGGCTTGCCGGAGGATGAGGAAGAGCAGGGGCTTCGGCGGAGGGAGTTGGATTTCCTTTAGAACACAAGGTTCATCATGAGCATCATCACGACCAGGAACAGCACCGTCATGATGCCGCCCGCGCGCATGAAGTCCGGGACCCGGTAGCCGCCCGGACCCATGATGAGCGCATTGACTTGGTGAGTGGGGATGAGGAAGGAGTTTGAAGTGGCGATGGCCACGGTCAGGGCGTAGACGGCCGGGTCCGCTCCAACCCCGATAGCGATGTTGACCGCCAGGGGCACCAACAGCACGGTGGCACCCACGTTGGACATGACCAGTGTGAAAAAGGTGGCCAGCGCAGCGACCGATGCCTGGATGACCCAGGCCGGCATGTCGCCGACGACGGACAACACCTGCTCGGCGATCCACTTGGCGGTGCCGCTGGTCTCCACTGCCAGCCCTAGCGGGATCAGGGAGGCGAGCAGGAAGACGGTCTTCCAGCTCACCGCCTCGTAGGCCTCCTCGACGGTCAGCACCCGCGACAGTATCATCCCCATGGCGCCGGTGAGCAGGGCAACGGACAGGCGCAGATCGGTGAACAGCACCAAACACAGGGCGATGGCGAAGAAGATTGCGGCCGCGCCCACCTTGCACGGGCGCAGCTCCTCGCGCGGGTACTCCGTCGTCACCACCACGAAGTTCCGGTCCTTCTCCAGGCGGACCAGGGCGTCCCAGGCAATGTGCCCGAGGAGGGTATCCCCGGCCTGAAGTGGCAGGTCGCGGATGCCTTCCCCTTTGCGCAGGGTCTCGCCCCCGCGGTGCAGGGCCAGCACGGACAGCCCGTAGGTCTTACGCATCCACACGTCGCGGGCGCTTTTGCCGATGAGCTGGGAGCCCGGCGGAATGACCACCTCCGCGATGCCGGCCTTGGTGGGGGCCAGGGCGTCGCCGAAGGCCTCGAGCTGCTCGTGCACTTCCAGACCGAAATGCCGCGCAAACTCCTTGCAGTGACCCGGGGAGGCGACGACGCCGACCACGCAATTGGCTTCGAACGACACATCGCCGGCCAGACTGTTGCGTCCGATTCGCAGGTCGTCACCGCGCAGCATGGCCACCACACGCACCCGGTCGTCGTGCTCCACGTCGAAAAGCGGCCTACCCACCAAGGCGCTGTCCTTGGGGACCACCATCTCCTTCATGCAGTAGCGGAATCCATAGGTGTCCCGGAGATACTGCTCCGTGTCGGCGGCCTTGGCGCCTTCGCTCTTGGTCGTGGGCAGGACGTAGCGGCCGGCCAGCAGGAAATAGACGATACCCGCAGCCACCAAGGCCAGGCCCACCGGGGTGACAGAGAACAGTCCCCAGGTCTCCATCTGCTGCTCGGCGGGCAGGGCCTTGTTGGAGGTGAGGATCAGGTCGTTCAGGAGGATCAGGGGCGAGGAGCCGACCAGGGTCACGGTGCCACCGAGGATGGCGCAGAAGCCCATGGGCATGAGCAGGCGCGACATGGGGATGCCGGAGCGCGCTGAGATGCGGCTGACCACCGGAAGGAAAAGGGCTGCTGCACCGACGTTCTGCATGAAGGAGGAGATGATCCCCACCGTGCTCGAAATGATGGGGATGATCCGCTGCTCGGTAGTGCCGCCCACCTTGAGAATGAACGCAGACACCTTGGTCATGATGCCGGTTTTGTCCAGCCCGGCGCCGATGATCATCACGGCGATGATGGAGATGACCGCGTTGGAGGCAAATCCGTCAAACAGGTGCTTGGTGTCGACCAGGCCCTGGCCCAGGCCCATCAGCGGTGCCACGAGAGAAGTGAGGCCCAGCAGGACCATGATGGCGATCGCCGCCACGTCCACGCCGACCACCTCGAAGGCGAACAGGTAGATGGTGAACAGCAGGATGGCGCTCACCCAGGCGATCTCCACTGTGGGGACCACCGAGGCCATGTAGAGCGCGGCCAGGGCGAAAAGGCCGGCGGCGATCCATTGTCTGCGCGTCGCAATCCTCCCGGTAGAGGGCACGCGCTCCTCATCTGCACATGTGGTCAAGCTCCCGTCTCCCTCTGTTGATGTGAAAAAAACCCCAGACTGATGCCAGTTTGCCAGGAAACGGGCAAGACATGAGATGATAGGCGTCAATCCGCACCTGAGCGGTGTGGTTCGGCCATCACGGAAAAGTCGAGGAACTATGCGGAGGTTCGCCAAGTGAAAGCGATTGCACTCTTCTCTCTTGCGCTCATATCACTAGCGTCCTACGCGCAAGGCGGGTCCCCTGAGGTAGACCTTGCGGATCCGAGCTCGCTGGTTTCGAAGCAGTCCTGCATCGCCGGGTGCGAGGCGGTCCTTGAGAGCTGCAAACGACAATGCGGCGAGACCGAGGCTCGGGCGGACGAGCGGCACTTCGACATCCCAGATGTCCCCGTGAGCGCCTGCATGCAGGATTGCGAAGAGAGTTTTCGGATCTGCAGCGATGCGTGCTGAGGGAAACTCGATCAGGCCCCACTGGGCGTGTGTGCTGCTCCTCCTGGCCGGATGCGCAACGGACCCGCCTCGCGACAGCGGACCGCCGGCGAACGTTACGGTCCACCGCGAGCCCTCGTCGCAGGACAGCGTGTTCCCGATGTTCTTCTCGGTCGACGGACAGCCGATCACCCGCCTTCGCCCCGGGGAAGGTTCGAGCTTCGAGCTTCCCGCCGGGGAACACGCGTTCGCATACGAGCTCGGCCTGTACAACTGCGCGAGGACGATCCGGGTGTCTCCGGGTGGGACCTACGTTTTCAGGCTGGCCCACGGCTGCGTCATCGAGCCGGATACTCAAGAGTGACGTCACCGGCGACCCGGGCGCAGGTACGACAGCACGCTTCCGGTGCCTGAGAACGGCGGACTGAACGATGGCCAAGACCAAGAGCAGCCGGCGCTGGCTCGACCGGCATCTCAGAGACGAGTACGTTAAGCGCGCCCAGCAGGAGGGCTACCGCTCCCGGGCCGTGTACAAGCTGCTGGAAATCCAGGAGAAGGACCGGGTGCTGGCATCAGGGATGCGAGTAGTGGACCTGGGGGCGGCGCCAGGCGGTTGGAGTCAGGCGGCTAAGCGTATCGTGGGGGCCAAGGGCCGTGTGGTTGCCCTTGATATTCTGCCCATGGAACCCATTCCGCAGGTGACCTTCATCCACGGCGACTTCCGGGAGGACGAGCCGCTCCAACGTCTGCAGGAGGCCCTTGGTGGCGAGCCGGTGGATGTCGTCCTGTCCGACATGGCCCCGAACGTCAGCGGGACAGCGGCGGACCAACCCCGCATGATCTATCTCTGCGAGCTGGCCTTGGATCTGGCCCGGCAGGTACTGAAACCCGGGGGGACGCTGGTGGTCAAAATTTTCCAGGGCGAGGGCTTCGATACCTATTTGAAGGAGATGCGCGGGTCGTTTTCCCGGGTTGCGAGCCGCAAGCCCAAGTCTTCGCGCCCAAAGAGCCGGGAGCTCTATCTTGTGGCGAAGGGCTTTTCTTTATAGTAAGTTGGGCGCGATTATCCCCGCGTCTCGCTCGAACAAGGCCTGAACGCCGCGTTTCGCAGAATTTTAGAGGACACATGCCTTGAGCGACATGGCAAAAAATCTGATTCTTTGGGTGGTCATCGCGATCGTCCTGATGTCCGTGTTCAACAATTTCACGTCGACGCAGAAGGCGCCGCGGGCGATGGCGTACTCGGACTTCATCGAGCAGGTGCGTCAGGGACAGGTCAAGGAGGTGACCATCAGCGGACGCGCCATCGAAGGTGTGAACGAATCCGGCCAGCGATTCTCCACCTATAGCCCGGGCGACGATGGACTCGTGGGCGATCTGCTCAACAACAACGTGGTGATCAACGCGGGCCCCCCCGAGAAGCCTTCGATCTTGATGCAGATTCTCATCAACTGGTTCCCGCTGTTTATCCTGATCGGACTCTGGATCTTTTTCATGCGCCAGATGCAGGGCGGGGGCGGCGGACGCGGTGCCATGTCTTTCGGAAAGAGCAAGGCGCGTATGCTGTCCGAGGATCAGGTGAAGGTCAACTTCAACGACGTGGCCGGGGCCGACGAGGCCAAGGAGGAGGTCGGGGAGATGGTCGACTTCCTGCGCGATCCTGGCAAGTTCCAGAAGCTCGGCGGCAAGATCCCCAAGGGTGTCCTCATGGTGGGTCCGCCCGGAACCGGTAAGACACTGCTCGCGCGCGCTATCGCCGGCGAGGCCAAGGTGCCCTTCTTCACCATCTCCGGGTCTGATTTTGTGGAGATGTTCGTGGGCGTTGGCGCCTCGCGGGTGCGTGACATGTTCGAGCAGGCCAAGAAGCACGCCCCCTGCATCATCTTCATCGACGAGATCGACGCCGTCGGCCGCCACCGCGGTGCCGGCCTTGGCGGCGGCCATGACGAGCGCGAGCAGACGCTCAACCAGCTCCTGGTGGAGATGGACGGCTTCGAGGGAAACGAGGGTGTGATCGTCATCGCCGCCACCAATCGGCCGGACGTCCTTGATCCGGCCCTGCTTCGTCCGGGGCGCTTCGACCGCATGGTGGTGGTGCCGCTTCCGGACGTGCGCGGCCGCGAGCAGATCCTCAAGGTGCACATGCGTAAGATCCCGATTGCGGACGACGTCAAGGCATCGATCATTGGCCGCGGAACTCCCGGATTCTCCGGCGCGGATCTTGCCAACCTGGTCAACGAGGCGGCCTTGTTCGCCGCCCGGGCCAACAAGCGCCTGGTGGACATGGAGGACATGGAGAAGGCGAAGGACAAGATCATGATGGGCACAGAGCGCCGCTCCTTGGTCATGTCCGAGGCCGAGAAAAGGCTGACCGCCTATCACGAGGCGGGCCACGCCATCGTCGGGCGCCTCGTACCCGAGCACGACCCGGTGCACAAGGTGAGTATCATTCCGCGGGGCCGGGCGCTCGGCGTAACGCTGTTCCTGCCCGAAGAGGACAGATACAGCTTGAGCAAGCAGCGTCTGGAAAGCCAGATCTCCAGCCTGTTCGGCGGCCGTATTGCCGAGGCGCTGATCTTCGGCCCGGAGAGCGTGACCACCGGCGCCCAGAACGACATCCACCGCGCCACCGACATTGCACGCAACATGGTCACAAAATGGGGGCTTTCGGAGAGGCTCGGTCCGCTGACCTACAGTGAGGACGAGCAGGAGGTCTTCCTGGGCCACTCGGTGACCCAGCACAAGAACGTATCCGACGAGACCACGCATCTCATCGACGAGGAGGTGCGCAATTTCATCGACCGCAACTATGATCGCGCAATGCAGTTGCTCACCGACAACATGGACAAGCTGCACGCCATGGCGAAGGCGCTGATCAAATTCGAGACCATCGACGCCAACCAGATCGACGACATCATGGGAGGCCGCCCGCCGCGTGTCCCACGGGACTGGGACGACGATGAAGAGCAGGGGGCGGGGGGCGGCGAAGTCAAGGCCTCCGGCCCTTCTTCGGGAGAAGGCCACATCGGCGGACCTGCCGGCGAGCACTGATCGGCCGCCTGGACTCC
>JAYEJW010000478.1:0-1627 GCA_034716535.1 Pseudomonadota bacterium | reverse complement strand
CTCAAAGTTCCGGATCTGCTTTTCGTCAAGATGGTCGGTGGTCTGTTTGGCCTGATCGACGGCATCTTTGATTTCCAACAGACAGTCGATCATGTGGTCGGCCCAGTTCTGTTGGTGCTGTTCATGTGCGAAGATCAACTCGCGCAGATGGTGCGCATTGCACAGCCCATGCAGGCATGAGTAGCCGAAGTATGGTTTCCAGAAGTCGTGAACGGCTCGTCCGATGAAATCGGGCAGAATGCCGATGGCATCGATGGCTTCACTACCGCGTTTACGATGGATGTCGTAGTAGGTTGCGTTTGCCGTGGAGGCTGAATGTAACCACCAGAGCTTGCCTTCTACCCGTGAGCCGGTTTCATCGAAATGCGCCACCGACGCCTGTTCGATCATTTCCCTGATCTGCGCGACGGGGTTTGCAGCGAGGTCATCGCATTGTGAGATGATGTTGGCCAACGTGCCTTCACTCAACGGGCAGCCCAAGAGGTCGTCGAGCAGTTCACATGCTCGTTCGTAAGGCAGGTACTGATAGTTCTTCACGTACACGGCCGCCGCCTTAACTCCCTCGCCATATTGCACTGGAGCATTGAGGCCCTCGGGGAAGGCCGCCTTGTTGAGGTGTCCGCAGGAACATTTTTTGATTTCGACCTGATGCTCGGTGACAATGAGCCGCCGGGGAGGCAGGTCGTGGACTTGTCGTTTCTCCACGCTCTCAGGCTTCTGATCGGCCAGCGAACGTCCGCAACATGTGCAGCGTTCGACCCGGTGTTTCTCGGTATGATCAGGCTTTTTGGCCATCTTGAGCGTATGGCCCGTATGTCCGGGTTGCCCGCCCGACTTACGCAGCCCTTTCTTACGCAGACTTTTCGGGGAGGGTTTGTTGAAGCCGTCGGTCGAGGGCGGCTTGCTGCTGTTGCGGGAGTTCTTTGCAAGCCGTTGATCCAACTCGCACACGCGCTCACGCAGACGTTTGTTTTCCATCTCAAGGCGTTGTTGACGCTCCTCAATGCCGGGAAGCTTTCCTGCCAGGTCGACCAGCATCCGCGCCGCTGTCTCGGGAGCATTTTTACAGATATCCAATGCCTGTTCGTATTCGATCATACACACAACTCCCGCTGGAAGTCAGGGATGAGCGGATAGAGATAGACGTCTTTGACAGTCGCATGAATGCTACGGTTTCGGTCGTTACGAGTGCGCCCCTGCGTCGCGCCCAGTCGTAGCCAGTTCGCCGCCCGGTAACAAGTTCCCTTGAAACGGCGATCTACGAACGTCTCCAGCGCATGCACCGGATGACCGTACTTAACCTGCCAGTCAGCGCGAATCCGCCGTGTGATCAGCCCCAATACATGACTGGCCAGATGCGGGATAGCAATCCATGGCAACACAAGAAAGCGGGTATTGTTGGTCAGCCCCTGCAGGTTGCGCTGACGTGCGGCCTTATCCCATTGCAGAAAGGCATCGCGATCCGCGCACTTCCACGCCGCCGAGCCGAACAGCGCACAGGCCACCGGACGCTCGTGTCGGTCGCGGAAAAGATAACGCAGGTTCTCGCCCACCGTGTTGCGGTGGCCAAGATAATGGTATCGCGCCAGCAGGGTGTTGAACAATCGCACATCCGGCGACTTCGGGG
>JAYEJW010000477.1:0-8281 GCA_034716535.1 Pseudomonadota bacterium | reverse complement strand
GGGCACCCCGGCCGCTGTAGGGTGGGTCAAGCGAAGCGGACCCACCAAAATCGCGGCCATCGGCGGATCCGTCGCTGCGCTCCTTGATCCGCCCTACGAGATTGCCTCGGGTTATTGAGAAGTAGCTAACTCAGTGCCATTCCGGTCTGGGTCCAGACCCGTGGAAAACAACATCGAAACAGAACTGCGGCCGACGCCTTCTGCTGCAGTTGCTGAAACCATCCTGTTACAAATCCCAAACAGAACCGCATCCGTCCGGTTACAAAGGCGGTCCAGACTACTCCTCAACCGGGGCGAAAACCTCCGCTCCCGGGAGACTCAAGGAACTCCGGGCGGGTGCGGTCACCCGCCGTATCAGAGGTAGGGACGTACGTGATGCAGGTCGTTGTCATGCCCAGGGGGATCCCTAGCTTGGGCGGCGCGCTGAGCGGCCTGGTCGGCAAGGAGCTGATCGAGCTCCCGGCCAGTCTGGTCTGCATCGGATGAGTCCCGCGGTGTTCCCTTTTTGTTGCAGAGAGAACGTTCAATCCAGGAGACGAAACCATGAAGACCATCATCACCGCAATCGTCGCCACCCTGTTCACCGCCGGTGTCAGTGCCGCCGATGTGTATTACGGTCTGGAGAAGGGCAACCCGGATCTGTCGACTCAGCCTGCGAGCGGGGAAGGCTTCGTCGGGGTGCAGCCCAGCGTCGGCGAAAGCATTGACCGCTACCACGGCTGGGCGGACGGCAACCCCGACCTGTTCAAGTCCGATCGCAGCGGCCCGATGCAGAGCGGCGACGACCCCCGGATCTATGCGGGTTTTGGCGCGAACCCGGATCTTCACTTCTAAACGTTGCAAAAAGCCGGGGGCGGGAATCGGCCCGCCCCCTGACGGAAACCAAGCGTTGTTCGCACTCACGCGGCTGGCGGGTCGTCGTCCTCATGCCTGAAGCTGAGATTCGGGATGTTCGTCCGCCCAATTACGTGCAGCACGATCCCGGCGCCCACGAAGAAGACGACGGATGCGCCCAGGCTGGCGATCACCGGATGGTCGGTTCCGAGCTGACCGGCCCAGTACCAGGCCGCGGGGATGCAGGCGAAACCCGCGAAATAGAAAACGATCGCCGTGTAGTAGGCGATCTTCTGACCGATTCCGCGTCTTTTCATTGTGTTGATGACCTCATGCAGTTGGTGAGCTCCCTCAGGTGTCCGGTTGCGGTCTGTCCCAGCTCGAGCAGGACCCACCGATCCAGCCCAGTGCGCTGGAGGTCGCGTGCGAGCTTGGCGTTGTCGGCGTCCTCCGGGGCGTCGATATGGGCGAGTTGGAGGCGCTCGTTAACGCCGTCGACCTCGGCGATCAGGGTATCCCCATCCTCTATGTCGATACGATCGACCCGCGCAGACAGCTCCTCCGCGGCGAGGGGCAGGACAGTCAGGCTGGCCAGCAGGATCGGTACAAGGCGGTGGATGGGCATCATCGGAGTCGGGTCGCGGCAGCGGCGGGACTTTCCGTCCCGCCGTCGTGTTGAATGAAGGGGATATGGCAAACCCCCGTTTGGCTATTTCGCCGACTGCTCGTACATCTTCACCGTTATGTTCATCTCCTTGAGCAAGGGAAGGTTGAGCTTAGCCGCCTTGGCCAGGCCCGCATCGGAGGTGTCGACGGCGTCGAGCACGGGCTTGTACTGGTCCCAAAGACCCTGGACGGCGGCCAACTGGTCACGGATCGCCTGATCCTTGGTCCCGGGCAGGCCCAGATCGGCGTCGCCGTCGAGCAGGCCGGTCAGCGTGCGCTGGAACAGAGCCACGGTCTTGGCGAGGTTGGCCTTGTTGGTATCGGCGTCAATGCCGTTGGCGACCAGCAGCAGCTCCTTGGTCATCTTTTGGGTCAGCATCCGCTGCTTTCCCGCCAGGTTGATGGTGGTGGCCACGGCGGGGTCGAGGGTCGAGCCGCTCGCCTTGGTGTACATCTGCACCGCCTTGTTCATCTCCTTCAGCAGAGGCAAATTCTGCTGTGCGATCTGGTCCGAGACCGCAGTGCTGGTATCACCTCCGAGCACGGCGCCGATGCTGCCTTTGAATTCGACCCACTGGCCCCTGACCACTTCCAACTGCTCCAGGATGGCCGGGTCGGTGGTCTCCGGCAGGCCCAGCGAGGCGTCACCCGCCGCCAGGCCGGCCAGGGTCGTGTCGAACAGGGCCGCGGTCTTCTCCAGGCTGGCCTTGTTGGCGTCGGCATCGATGCCCTTGGCGATCAGCAGGGCCTCCTTGCTCATCTTCTGGGTCAGCATCCGCTGCTTACCGGCGAGGTTGATGGTGACGCCCATCTCCTCCTTGGTGGCGGCCTGGCTGCCGACGGCCAGAAACAGGCCCATCAGGGCGACGGGAATCAATCTCGCGATCTGTTTGCGCATGTTGCTACTCTACCTTCTGGGGGGGTGGTGCCAGCCTTCGGCTGACGGTGAGCTCGAATCAATGACTCGTCCCTCGGGACCGGGTCAGTTTGTTGTGGACGTTGTACTTTCCGGAAGGTTTCTTCATCGGCAGGCGCTTGACCTCTTCCAGGGTGGCGGCATCGTAGACCACGAGCGCCCCGTCCATGTCCCAGATGCTGACCAGGGCGAAGCGTCCGTCCTTTGTGAACTCGACGTGGGCGGATGTCTTGCCGGGGGCCGGGCGCAGGGTCTTGACCAGTTCCAGGGTCTGCTTGTCGATCACCTGCATGGCGTCCCTGTCCTTGCCGAAGAAAACATCGACCCAGGCATAGGGCGAGCCCTCGTGGCTACGCATGAAAAAGCCCGGTCCCAGGGTGGGGATCTCCTTGATGACCTTCCAGGTCTTGGTGTCCAAGATCGTGACCTTGGCCTCCTTGATGCTGGGGGTCGCCAGCACGACGGTGTCCTTGTAGGGCCAGGTGATGCCTGAGCTCAGGTGAGGCAGGCCGGGAAGCTCGAGCTCCGAGACCGCCCGGCCCATGTCCAGATCCACGACCTGTCCGCCGCCGTTTCGCGAGGTACCCGCGATCTGCCCGTAATCCTGGTCGATGAAGAAGTCATCGAGGATGCCCGCGACCCGGATGCGCCGGATCGGGAAGGGCTCTGGATCAATCTTTTCCCCGGGGTCGCTGCGGCCGTCGCGGATCCGGCCTCCGAAGCCCCGGGGCGGCGGGATCCGGTAGCTGATCTCCCAGACTTCGGGCAGGTCCTTCAGGGCCACGATGAAGCTGGAGCGCGGATCGGCGGTGTAGACGGCGCTGACCCGCGAGCTCTTACCCCGGTGATCCTCGACGGGAATGACTTTGATCGGAGACAGGTCGCGGGCGTCCAGCAGGACCAGGGTGTGGGGCAGATAGTTGGCCACGATGACGAAGCGCCCGTCGTGGGATACCGCCAGGTTGCGTGTGTTGATGCCCGCCCGGACCTCGGCCACGTAGGTCAGGTTGAAGACGTCGTACTTGCTGATCCAGCCGTCGCGGGAGGCGAAGTAGACATAGCGTCCCCCCTCCGCATACTTGGGTCCGCCGTGCAGGGCGAAGCGGGTGGGGAAGCGGTGGATGGGCGTGAATCTGTCGCCGTCAAGGAGGGTGGCGTGGTGGTCGCCCAGCTCCACTACGACGAACAGGTTGTCGAGGTCTGCGTCGAAGACGGGGCGGTCCCGGAGCGCTTGGGCCGGCTCATGGACGACTCGGCTCGTGGCGATCTCCTCCATTCCCCAACGGGGGATCTCCGGCAGGGGCGTGTAGACGAGGCCCACCAGTCGCTGGATCTGCTCGTCCGTCAGCTTGTCCCGGAACGGCGGCATTTGGGTGGCGGGACGTCCGTCGCGCACGACCGGGACGGCGGCCTTCTTCTTGAGCCGGCGAAGGTTCTCCGGCAGCAAGGCGGGTCCGATGCGGCCGAGCCGATCGGGGCCGTGGCACTCGGCGCAGAATTGCTGGTACAGGGCGTCCGTGTCATCGGCAACGGCGGGTGCCTGCAGGGCAGCCAGCAGCAGTGCGCAGGTGAGGGTTCGGAGGCCCATTCGGTTGGATAGGTTCCGGGCGGGAACGGGTCTCACTGGGTCGTCTCGATACGGAATGCGGCGTGGCACCCGACGCAGTTGCCCAGCAGGGTGGCGAGCTGGCCCAGGGTGTGGGCCGGGTCGCCGAGCTGCTCGGCATCCAGGGCCAGCTCGTCGAATGCCCGATGGGTAGAGAGCCCAAGCTCCTTGAAACCCATCGGCAGCTTGGCCATCAGTGAGACGGGGACATCGCCGGCGGCCGCACGGCCCACCTTCTGCGCCGCAGCGGCGGCGCCAGTGAGGTCCTCGTCGGTCAGGGATTGGGTGATGATCTGCACCGATTGGAGGAACGCCCGCATCTCGGCGAGGACCAGGTCTCGCTCGCCCGGGTCGAGCTGTATGGCGCTGCGCCCGTTTTCCGCGGGTCTGGTCTCGCCCAGGACCAGGAGCTTATAGCCGACGACTCCGATGATGAGGAGCAGGAGTGCGGCTGTCGTACAGCAGAAGGCCTTCATCCCAGGGTCCCGTCGAGCAAGGCCTCCGGACGGCTGTCCCCGTGCGGGGCCGGGAGCCCGATCTCCGCGTCGGTCAGATAGCAGCCCGGGTCTTCCGTCCAGGGATCACCGGTGAGCTGGAAGGCCCGGGTCCGGGTGTTGCCGTTGCAGATTCCGAGGTGCTCGCACTCGGCGCAACGCCCGCTGACCGGGCGCGGACTCTGTTTCAAGCCCGCCATCAGCGCATCGGAGATGTCCTCCCAGATCGCCGAGAAGGGCCGTTCGCGAACGTTGCCCAGGCCGTAGTTCCACCAGAAGGTGTCGGGGTGCACGTTGCCGAGATTGTCGATGTTGGCGATGTTGACGCCGGAGGCATTTCCGCCCCAGCGATGCAGCACCCTGCGCAGCGCATCGGCCCGCTCGGGAAAGCGGCGCTCCGCCCAATGGAGCAGGTAGACCGCATCGGCGTCATTGTTGCCGGTGACGAACTCCGCGGGGATCCCGGCCTGCAGGCGCTGCCAGCAGGTCTCGATCAGCAGGTCCATCGCCTGACGGGTCATCCGGAAGTGGGCATCGTCGCCCCGGTTCTTGTTGCCGCGGCCGGCGTAGTTGAGGTGGGACAGATAGAACTTTCCGATGTCTTCGCGCTCCATCAATCGCAACAGGCCGGGAAGGTCCTGGGCGTTGTCCTTGGTGAGGGTGTAGCGCATGCCGACGCGGATGCCCGCCTCGCGGCATAGGCGAAGGCCGCGCAGGGACTCGCGAAACGCCCCCGGACGGCGGCGGAACCGGTCGTGGGTCTCTTCGAGTCCATCCAAGCTGATCCCCAGGTAGTCGAACCCCACATCCCGGATCCGGGGCAGATTAGCCTCGTCGATCAGGGTGCCGTTGGTGGATAGGGCGAGGTAGAAACCCAGCGCCTTGGCCCTTTGCGCGATGTCGAAGATGTCCGGACGCATCAGGGGCTCGCCGCCTGAGAGGATCAGTACCGGGACCCCGTAACCGCGCAGGTCGTCCATCAGGGTGAAGGCCTCGTCCGTGCTCAGCTCGCCGGCGAAATCCGTGTCCGCGGACGTGGAGTAGCAGTGGCGGCAGTTGAGATTGCAGCGTCGGACAAGGTTCCAGATCACGACAGGTCCGCTCGGCTTGACACGCGGTGCACAGGCGGCCTTCTCCAGGGCGGCCTGGGACGCGAGAAGTCGCAGATAGCGGCTCATTCGAAACATGGTGGTCTCCGGGGCTCGGTCAGTTCACGAACCGCAGCCCGGTCTTTTTTAGGATGGCCTCGCTGAACAGCACCCGGTGCTTGCTGCAGTGTCCGGCGACCATCTCGCCGATGCGCGCGGCGGCCGCCTGGACCTCGTCCCGGTTGCGTCCATGGACCATCGCGAACAGATTGTACGGCCACAGCGGCAGTCGGCGGGGCCGCAGATAGCAATGGCTGACGAAGTCGAGGGCGCCGATTCGCTCGCCGAGCGCGTCCACGCGCTCGTCGTCGATGTTCCAGACGGACATGCCGTTTCCGCGCAACCCGAGCCGATAGTGATTCGGCACGGCGCCGATGCGGCGAACGGCGCCGGCCGCAAGCAGTCGGCGCAGGCGCGCAATGACGGTCTCGATATCGCAATCGGTCTGCTCGGCGATGACAGCGAACGGCTCAGGCTCCAACGGAAAGCCGGCTTGCGTCGCCTTAACGAGCGCGCGGTCGAGCGAATCCAGTGACACGGGCTCCGTCGGTTGCTCCCGATCGATCCGGCGCACACCGACACCGCCGTCCGGGTCCAGGTGCAGCCAGAACCCAAGGTGGTATTCCTTGAGCTTCGGGAGCTCGTAGACGGTCAAGCCGGTCAGCGACTGGATACGGCGAACTGCGTCATTGAGGGCATTCCTGCTTGAGGTCGCAAGCACGAACCACATATTGAGCGAGTGGTCCCGTCGGTAGTTGTGTGCGACCTCGGGCATCACATTGAGAATCTTCGCAATGCGTTCGAAGTCCGACTTTGGTACCGCCATCGCCGCCAGCGTAAAGCGCCCGCCGAGACGTTCGGCGTTATAGAGGGGGCCGAAACGGCTCAGCAGCCCCCGGTCGAGCATGCCGCGGATGGTCGAGATCAACCTGTCCTCGTCCGATCCGAGCGCTTCGGCGACCTCTCGATACGGTCGAGGCGTCAGGGGGAAGCCGCCTTGAAACCGGTTCAGGAAATCGCGCTCGAGCGATGTGACTGCTTGCATTGTCAGTACCTATCGACAAGGGTCCGGGAAAGGGCCTGTATTGAGGCCGACGGGGCGGCGATTTCTTTGAGGCATCCAGTCGCTGCACGGTTTGCTAAGACCATCAGAACGCCGGCGCCGGATGATTCCCCGATGCCGATTTACGGTCCGGAAAGTCAAGCAGGCGCTGCCCAGGTTTCGCCTCGGGAGGGGGAGTTTCCACGCCATAGTGGGCGCCGCGTTGCTTGAAACGCCGTCCGCCGAACAGCACCGCGCAGCGTACGTCCGTCAGGCCCATGCGCCGCTTGATCTGTTCCACCTGCTTCAACACGGCGGCGCGGTCGCGTCCATGGATCATGGTGAACAGGTTGTAGGGCCAGTCCGGCAATCGCCTTGGACGCCGATAGCTCAGGGTCACGAAGGGCATCCGCCCGATGTTTTGGCCGAGCCTGTCGACCCACTCGTCCGGCAGGTCCCAGACCACCATGGCATTCGCCCGATAGCCGAGCTCCCTGTGCCGAACCACGACTCCGAACCTCTTGATGTCCCCGTCCGCCTGCAGGCGCCTGATGCGGGCGATAACTTGCTGCTCGTCGAGTCCGATGTCCCTGCCGATGGCCGCATAGGGACGGTCCACCAGGGGCAGTCCGTCTTGAATGGCCCGGATCAGCGCGGCGTCCTTCAGGTCGCGGTCGATCTCCGCTTGGAGTGCGTTCATCACCATTGCAATGGAAACCCCAGGTCGATGTGGTACTCGGCGAGCATGGGCAGGTCCAGGACGGTAAGCCCGGTACGCTGCGAGATGTCGCCCATCACGCGGGAGAGATGGCGTTCGTCCTCGCCCGTGAGCACGAACCATAGGTTGAAGTCATGCTCACGTTCGTAGTTGTGATTGACTTCCTGGTAGCCGCTGACCACTGCCGCCACTTCCTCTAGCCGATCGGGGGGCACGGCCATCGCCGCCAGGGTGCTGGTGCCGACCCGCTTAGGGCGGAACACAGGGCCGACGCGGCTGATGGCGCCTCTATCAGTCAGGTTCCGGAGTCGCGAGATCACCTCCGCCTCGCCGATCCCCAGCGCCTCGGCCATGTCTGCATAGGGCCGCGGCGACAGGGGGAACCCGTTCTGAAAGTCGTTCAGCAGCCGTCGGTCGATGGCGTCGAACCGGTCTGCAGGGGATTGGCCGTTCATAGCCCGATCCGGTGGGCGCGGGCGGTCAGGAAGATTCCGCTCGGGTTGTGCGCGGCCATGGTGGCGGTGCGTTCCAAGGTCCTGGTGTCGTAGACGTCGATGCGACCCTCGTCCCGCACGGACACCCAGACCTCCTCGCCGCGGGGCTCGAATTCCATGTGCAGCACGGCCTTGCCGGGCGCGAGCTCCTTAACGACATCGAGGGATTCGCTGTCGACGACCTGTATGCGGTGATTGTCCGGAAACGCGAAGCTGACCCAGACCTGACGACCGTCCGGACGGGCCATGACGAAGACCGGTTGGCCGGCGACCCGGATGCGCCCGACCTCGGCCCAGGTGTCCATGTCGATGACCAGGATCTCATGGCGACCGACCGCCGGGACAAAGGCACGACGGCCGGCC
>JAYEJW010000476.1:0-8291 GCA_034716535.1 Pseudomonadota bacterium | reverse complement strand
CCGAAGCTGTGGCCCCGGAGCGGGGCGAACCGGGGCATAAAGGCTGTCGCCGAGCGGAAGGCGAAAGGGGGACTGGGACGTCCCGTTTCGCATCCTGAGCACGGCGACACTCCGACGTTGGATTACTACAGCTTTCCATCCGGGCACACCCTGCATGCAGTGAGCTTTACCGCCGTCGCCATGAGCTACTACCCCCAGCTCGCCTGGGTGCTTGTTCCCTTCACCCTATTGGTTGCGAGCTCCCGCGTGGTCCTCGGCCTTCACTATCCGAGCGATGTCCTAGCGGCCGCCGGCATTGGACTCGCGCTGGCCTACACGAGCATCCTGCTCGTGCCCTGAGCGGCTCGCGCCATGGTTGCTGCAGGCCTTCTACGGTCCCGAGGACGGCCACGACGAGTCGTTTTGGGAACGCTTGCTGCGCGGGCGGCGAGCGCTTGTCGAGCGGCTCGCACTGCTCGCGGGCGGCCGCGTTATGGAGTTCGAGGGCCGAGCGGCGCGCAACCTGCTGTCCTGGATTCGCCGCCGCCTCGGAATTACCGGATACTGGTCCTTGGCCGGGTACGCGAAACGCAAGGTCAAGACTGCCGTGAGCTTCATCTTCGACTTCGAGGAGTCGGTGGTCCGCTATGTGAAGGAGCGCGACGTGGACGGCGTCATCTGCGGTCATATCCACGCCGCTGCGATCAAGGAGATCGGCGGCATTGCCTACATCAACTGCGGGGATTGGGTGGATAGCTGCACCGCCATCCTGGAGCATGAAGATGGGCACATGGAGCTGATCGAGTGGGCGGTGCCGCCGCAGCAGGTCGAGCCAGAGCGGATTCGTGACGTTGGGCCGAAACCAAACGCAAGCCTCCGTGAGCCCATTCGGACACCAGCGGCGGCGAGAGAGGCGGAGTAGCGCAGAGCCCACCGGATCGCGCAATCCCGCTTCCCTAGCAGCCACTCCAAAAAAGTTTATGGCTCATCAACGGATAGACCCTGGACGAGCCGACAACCTCTATCTTGTCGTCGGCAGAAGCGATCCCTGGCCCCGCCGTAACGGGTTGGTAACGCACCCTGAATAGAATCGGCACGGAATCTTCGCGGATGCCGCGTGCCTGTTTGCGCGCACTGCATCGGCGAGTCGGGCCCCGCCGTTCCCGGCCGCGTCCCGGCGCTATCCATCCCAACAACAACCAAGGAGTCTCCAATGCCGCTTATCTGCCTACCCCGGCTGCGCCGCCGCCTTGTCGCAACCGGCATAACCATCGGCCTCACCGCCGCATTCCCGGTCGCGCTCGCCGGCAAGCCCGGCATCGAGCTCGTGCCGCTCGACACCTACGCCACCGGGATCTTCGACAAGAGTGCCGCCGAGATCGTCGCCCACGATCCTGCCAGCCAGCGCCTGTTCGTGGTTAACGGGGCCGAAGCCGCCATCGACGTGCTCGACGCCTCGGACCCCTCCAACCTGGTCAAGCTGTTCGCCATCGACGTCAGCCCCTACGGCAAAGCGGCGAATTCAGTCGACGTGAGCGAGGGCGTGGTGGCCGCCGCCCTCGAGAACAACAACGCCCAGGCCAACGGCGAGGTGGTGTTCTTCGACACAAACGGCGCTTTCCTCGGCCGGGTGACGGTCGGCGCGCTGCCGGACATGCTGACCTTCACCCACAACGGCGACTGGCTGCTTGTGGCCAACGAGGGCGAGCCGAGCGACGACTACACAGTCGATCCCCTGGGCTCGGTCAGCATCATCGACATGCGCGACGGCGCCGACGACGTGGACCAGTCCGACGTGCGCAGCGTCGATTTCAGCGAGTTCAACAACGTGCCGCTGGACCCGTCCGTCCGGATCTTCGGACCCCGCGCGACGGTGGCGCAGGACCTGGAGCCTGAATACATCGCCACCTCGAAGAACGGCAGGCACGCCTGGGTGGTGATGCAGGAGAACAACGCCATGGCGCGGATCGACGTGCGCCGGGCCAAGGTCCTGGACCTGTTCGGCCTCGGCTTCAAAGATCACTCGGTTGCGGGCAACGGCATCGACGCCAGCAACAAGGATGGCGCCATCAACATCGCCGAATGGCCGGTGCTGGGCATGTACCAGCCGGACGCCATCGGGACCTACCGCCACAAGGGCCGGACCCTTATCGTGACCGCCAACGAGGGCGATTCCCGCGACTACGGCGGCTTCAGCGAGGAGGGGCGGGTCAAGGACCTCACACTCGATCCTGCGGCGTTCCCGGATGCCGCCACCTTGCAGATGGACGAGAACCTGGGGCGGCTGAAGATCACGACGTCCAACGGTGACCTCGACGGCGACGGTGACTTTGATGAGTTGTACGCCTACGGCGCACGCTCGTTCTCTATCCGGACCGCGCAAGGCAAACTGCTCTACGACAGCGGCGACGACTTCGAGCAGATCACTGCAGTGCAGATCCCGGCCGACTTCAACTCGACCAACGACGAGAACGCCTCGTTCGACAACCGCTCCGACGACAAGGGCCCGGAGCCCGAGGGCCTGACCCTGGGCAAGGTCGAGGGCCGCACCTATGCCTTCATCGGCCTCGAGCGGGTCGGCGGCATCATGGTCTACGACATCACGAACCCGAACGACGTGGCGTTCGTGCAATACATCAACACCCGCGACTTCGCGGGCGACCCCGAGACCGGCACCGCCGGCGACCTCGGTCCCGAGGGACTGACCTTCATTGAAGAGGACGACAGCCCAACCGAAGAGCCGCTGCTAGCGGTTGCCAGCGAGGTCAGCGGGACCGTCACCCTCTATGTCATCGTCTCAAAGGACGACGACAGCGACGACCGGGATGATGACGATGACGACTAGGGGCACCGACTAGGCGACATTCTGCTGGACCTACCACTCGGCGGCGCCGGAAACGTCCGGCGCCGCTTTTTTTTGGGCTCCCACCGCGGCTGGACCGCGACAAGTTGCTGCGGGAACCGGTTGGTCCGCGACCTGCAATATCTATTCGGGACTCAAGATCGGCTGGTCCTTCAACCTAAAAACGGCAGTAGCACTCCTACGGGCGGAGGTTTTCCGCCATCCCCGCGTACACATATCGCCGCTTGTGGGGGTTGTAACCCAACACCGCACCTTCCTGGTGACCATACAGTGGCTTGACGGTGACGTCCGCATCCAAGATCCACGGCTCGCCCACAGTGGCGCATAGACCAGATGCAGGTGCCGTTGAAGCCACTCGTCCCCCTTCGTTTCGTCGAGCTTTCCGATATTGCGCCGCACCGAGTCCTCACTGACTACCTGGCTCATGCCCAACAGCCAGGGATTGATGCCGTCGCCGCGCAGCCCATTGATGTGCGCGTAGCGTTGGTGACCAGCGAGGATCGACAGCATCGCCGTGCCCAACACATCCCGTTTCGGTGGCGCATTGGGGCTGCTCAAGTGTAAGGGGCATTCCTCTACCCACGGATCGAACAACCCGTTTTAGGATCAAGCCAGGGGAGTCGTCTGGGTGGACGACTCTCCTTATCACCTCGAGACTCGGCGTGATCGTAGGATCGAGCCCCAGAATCCGATAGATCTCGTCAGACCAGGAGATCGTCTGCCGGTCGGCCTCAAGGCTCCAGTAACCAATGTGTGCATAGGCTTGAGCCTGACTGAGCAGACGCTCCCTCTCTTCCAGCGCGTCCTCCGCCATCTTGCGTTGCGTAATATCGCGGGAAATCACCATTCGCCAGTTACCGGATCATTGAACTCCCAACGGGGGACGCCCGTTGGAATTCCGTCCGCATCTACGAGTTTCTTGTCGTCGCAAAACGGACAAGAATCAGAGGATCCAGACTGCCTGACCCCAGCATGTAGTGCCGATCTTTTGCCGTGGAGAACAGACAATCAACAGGTTACGCTGTTTTCTTGGCCGAATAGTCGAAGACGGGCTAGCAGCTGACCGCTTCTCGCCTTGCTGAGCCCATCAAATACTCCCTGTCGGAGTACTAGAGCCCCAGCTCCTTCCAGCGGCTCTCGATACGCTTGACTGAAACGGGATAGGCGGTGCCCAGTTGTTGGGCGAACAAGGAGACGCGAAGCTCCTCGAGCATCCAGCGGATTTCCTCGAGGCGCGCGTCGCGCCGTCCCGCCGCTCGCGCGGCAGCGGTGCGCTCCATCCACTTCCTGTACAGCGCAGACATCTCACCCATGCGCTGCTGGTCCTTGGCGGCAGCATGGAAGAGCCTCTCCGCACGCGTGTCTGCGGCCTGGAGGAACCGCGGGTAGTCCTTCAGGTGCTTATAGGGGATCTGCTGGAGGAAGCCGCGGAAAACCAGCCCGTCCAGATGCGCCCTCATGTCCATCACCGATGGCATCCAGTTGATCTGGGTGATGCCGGCGAGCCGCTTGCGGATGGCCTGGTACTGGTCCAGGATTCGGGTCGCCAGAGCACAGACTTCACCCGCTACCGTCATCATCCGGGGCTTGTGGTCGGACAGGCGCCGCTCGAAGGTCTGCTGGTCGCGGACCGGGGGGCGATCTTGGACAAAGGTCAGGTCCAGGATGAGGGCGACGAGCTCGTCGGCGAGGTCCGCGGGCTTTCCCGGCCCGTCCGGCACGGGGGCCTTCGCGTACTGCAGGCGCATGCGGTCCAGTCCCCGCAGGTTCTTGCGCAGATAACGCACGTCTGCCCCCAGATGCAGCATGAACAGGCGCCTGAGCCCGGCGCGCATGGCGACCTGCGCGCTCTCCTCGGAGTCGAGAACTTGGATCGCGACGGTCACTCCCTCGTCCACGAGGGCCGGATAGCCGCGTAGCCGGATACCGGCGCGCTCGAGGTCAAGGCTCTCGGGAAGCGCACCGAAGTCCCAGCGGGTGATGCCGTCCCGCTCGATCTCGTTGGAAGGGATGTGGGCGAAGACCTGCTGGCCCTTGCCGCCGTGCTGGCGCTTGAGCCGAGGAAAGTCATCCGCGACGGCGACCTCGCGTCCGCTCTCGTCCAGGAGGCGGAACTTCATACGCAGATGCCCCGGCACCGCTGACGCATCCCAGGCATCCTCGGGCACATGGACACCGGTCATTTCCTTCAGCCCCTCGGCAACCGCCTGGATGAGGGGGCGCTCGGAGGGCGCCAACCGCCGGGCAAGCCTCGAAGCCGTCTCCGGGATCGGTACGAAGGCCTTGCGGATTTGCTTGGGAAGCCCTCTGAGGAGGGCCGTGATCCGCTCTTCCAACAGGCCGGGCACCAGCCACTCGCAGCGTTCTGCCGAGACCTGGTTGATCAGCGGCAGAGGCACGACCAGGGTTACGCCGTCCGCCGCGTGGCCGGGGTCGAAATGATACTCCAGCGGCAGTGCGGTGGCGCCAACCTGCAGGCTGTCAGGAAAGGCCAGCTCGGTAATCTCCCTCGCCTCGCGACGCATGATGTCGCTCATGCGCATGTGAAGGATCTTCGGCTCCTTGCGGGTCGCCTTGCGCAGCCACTTCTCGAACTGAGGCGTACTGTAGATGCCGGACGGTACCCGTGAAGCGTAAAAGGCGTAGATGGCCTCCTCATCCACCAGGATATCCCGGCGTCGGGACTTGGCCTCCAGGTGCTGGATGTACTCGATCAGCTCCCGGTTGTGGCGCCAGAAGGGGGCGCGGGTCTCGAAGTCGCCCTCCACGAGGCCAAAACGCAGGAAGATCTCCCGCGCCTCCGTCGGATTGATGGGTCCGTAGTTGACCCGCCGCTTGGGTACAATGGTGACCCCGTACAGGGTCACCTTCTCGTAGGCGGCTACTTGCCCGGACTTGGACTGCCAGTGGGGCTCGGAGTAACTGCGCTGCACCAGGTGCCCGCCCGCGTCCTCGATCCACGCCGGCTGGACCTTGGCCACGATGCGCCCATACTGTCGGGTGGTCTCCACGCGTTCCGCCGCTGCGATCCACTTGGGACCCTTCTCGAACAACCCGGAGCCCGGGTGGATGTAGAATCGGCTGCTGCGTGTGCCCAGGTACTCCCGGCGCTCGTCCTTGAAGCCGATGTTGCTCAGCAGACCGGCAAGGAGGGCGCGGTGGATCTCCTCGAAACTGCCCTCTGCCTCATTCTCCTTGTGACCCATCTCATGCATCTGTGCCCGCAGCTGGGAGTGAATATCGTGCCACTCCTGAACCCGGTTCCAGGAGAGAAAATGCTGTTGGCAGAGCTTACGGTACTTGTTTCTCGACAAGTGGTTACGCTCTTTTTCGAGAAACCTCCAGAGGTTCAGAAAGGCGAGGAAATCGGACTCCTCATGGTGGAAGGTCGCGTGGATCTCGTCTGCCGCCTGCTGCTTGTCCATAGGCCGCTCGCGCGGGTCCTGGACGCTCAAGGCGCCGGCGATGATCAGCATCTCCGCCAGGCAGTGGTGCTCGGAGGCTGCGAGCAGCATGCGGCCGATACGTGGGTCCACCGGCAGGCGGGCGAGCTGCCTGCCGAGCGGTGTCAGATCCCCCTCCCCGTCAAGCGCGGCCAGCTCCTCCAAGGTGCGGTAACCGTCCGAAACGAGCCTGGAGTCCGGCGGATCGAGGAATGGGAACGCCTCGATGGCCCCGAAGCCCAGAAGCTTCATCTGTAGGATGACGGCGGCGAGGTTGGTGCGCTGGATCTCCGGCTCCGTGAACTCGGCGCGGGCCTCGAAATTGTCTTCCGAGTAGAGACGGACGCACGCCCCCTGGGCAATGCGCCCGCAACGGCCCTTGCGCTGATCGGCCGAGGCCTGGGACACCCGCTCCACCGGCAACCGCTGTACCTTGCTGCGGTGGCTGTAACGGCTGATGCGGGCGAAACCCGGATCGACCACATAGTGAATTCCGGGCACCGTGAGCGACGTCTCCGCCACGTTGGTGGCGAGCACGATCCGCCGCGTCCCATGCGGCTGGAAGATCTTCGCCTGGTCCCGGGGCCCTTGACGCGCATACAAGGGCAGGATCTCCGTAGAGGGCGGGTGGTGCTTACGCAGGGTCTCGGCGGTCTCGCGAATCTCCCGCTCGCCGGAGAGGAACACCAGCACGTCGCCGCGCCCGATCCGGGCCAGCTCGTCCACGGCCTCCGAGATGGCCAGCTGCATGGTATCGTCCCGCTCCCCCGCGCTCTCGTCCTCGGGTGGACAGTAGCGCACCTCCACCGGGTAGGTGCGTCCCGAGATCTCGATGACGGGCGCGCCGTCGAAGTGATCGGAGAAGCGCTGGGGATCGATGGTGGCGGAGGTGATGATGACCTTGAGGTCCGGCCGTCGCGGCAGCAGGCCCTTGAGATAGCCGAGCAGGAAATCGATGTTGAGGCTGCGCTCGTGGGCCTCGTCGATGATAAGGGTATCGTACTCGTTGAGGAACCGGTCCTGCTGGACCTCCGCCAGCAGCATACCGTCCGTCATCAGCTTGATCGAGGTCTCGGGCCGCACCCGGTCGTGGAAACGCACCTTGTAGCCCACCAGGCTACCGAGATCCGCCTTCAGCTCTTGCGACACCCGGCTCGCCAGACTCCGCGCGGCAATGCGCCGCGGCTGCGTGTGCCCGATGCGGCCTGACGCCCCGCGACCCAGTTCCAGGCAGATCTTCGGCAGCTGGGTGGACTTGCCCGAGCCCGTCTCGCCACAAAGAACGACCACTTGTTGCCTTGCGATCAGCGCGGCGACCTCACCCTTGCGCTCACTGACAGGGAGCTCGGGCGGGTAGGCAATCGGGGGTATCTGCGCCTTGCGGCGCTCCAACAAGGATTGGGATTGCCCGATCGCCTGCCAGAGCTTGGCCAGGCCCTGTTCGAAGGGCTGGGCCTGTTTTTCCCGGTGCCTGAGACCACGCAGGCGGCGGCGGAACGACGGTTGCTCGCTCAGGAGGCAGGATGCCAGGTCTTCGGAAGTCGGAAACGCGGGGATGTTCAAACCAAGATCGATTCGGGCACACCAGGTTTCGGGAGCAAACCCGTACCGGAAAACAAAACGGAAAACAGCGGCTGGATGCTAGGTAACGCGTCAGGGAGTGTCAAATTCGAGCCTGATTCCCTGATCGGCACGCGCCGACTGGTCGCGGTATTCAGCGGACGCGGGCCATGCCATCCCCCGACCGACCAGCCACGGCACATCCTACAGGACAGGGCGAATCCGTTCTCGCGAGGATCCTAGCGTTAAGTAGAAAGTTACCCCACGTTCTGGACAATCCTCCCGTGCGAGGGTATAAAGCACACCAACACCCAGCGGTCCGAGGTCGTGTGCTTGAACCTTCGCGAGATCACCCTGCGGCCCGTGGCGGCGGCCGATGAGGCACGCTTTCGAGCGCTGCTCGATGCCCATCACTATCTGGGCTCACTGCCCAAGATCGGCCACAC
>JAYEJW010000475.1:0-8306 GCA_034716535.1 Pseudomonadota bacterium | reverse complement strand
GCCGCCACTATCGACAAGCTCGCCCGTAATGTTCGGCGTGTCTTCGACTATCTGCGCATGACCGGCAATTCGGTCCCCCGATCGCAACTTACATGCGATCAGGCTGGTTAGAACGGATTTGCCGTGTCCTACAGGACAGCAGGGGTTGACTAAACCGACCGGTCAAATATAATGGCACTATGCATTCTGCCACCGACAGCCGAGCCCGCATACTGAGAACTGCACGGGAGCTCTTCCACACTCGCAGCTACGCGGATGTTGGGGTCAAAGAGATCTGCGCCAGTGCCCAGGTCCAGAAGGGTAGTTTCTATCATTTCTTCCCTTCCAAGCGGGATCTGGCCCTGGCCGTGATCGACGACATGGCGGACGACTGGGCCCACGGGTTCGTCGCGGAGGCCTTCGACCAGAACCTGCCGCCCATGGAGCGCTTGGATTACATGGTCGATGCTGCCTACTACTGGCAGAAGGCGGCAAAGGACATCGAGGGGCGCATGCCGGGCTGCCTGTTCGGTAACCTGGCCCTGGAGGTGAGCACGCGGGACGATGTGTTGCGCGCCAAGCTCACCGCGGTATTCAACAAGGCCAAAGAGCAATTCAGGCAGACCCTGGACGAGGCGATGGCGACGGGCGCCCTGACGCCGCTCGATTCCGAGTCCACCGCGGCGGCGATGCTGGCCTATCTCGAGGGTGTGATCCTGTGGGCCAAGACGCGCAACGACCCCGAGCTGGTGCGTGTTCTGGGCCCCGCCATCAAGACCTTGCGCATCGAGCGGCTGAACTGAAACAAAACTTGGTATTTTTTTGGTCTTCGTATTGACCGACCGGTCATCTCTAAGCGGTCTATGCCGCAAAACTGTATGGAGCTATCGATGACAGCAAACGCACACACCCTGGACGCACGGGGCCTGAACTGTCCCCTGCCGATTCTTCGCACCCGCAAGGCCATCGCAGGATTGGATTCCGGCGAGGTTCTGGAGGTAGCCGCGACGGACCCCGGCTCGGTCAAGGACATCGACTCCTTTTGCCGTCAGACCGGCCACAAGCTGCTGTCCAGCGATGAAAGCGGCGGCAGCTACCTGTTCCGCATCCGCAAGGCCTGAGCCCGAGAGGACATACCCATGAGCAACACCGCACCCGTAATCGACCTGCACACCGAGGACCTGGATGCCTGGTTCGACCGACGTTTCGACCAGAAGATGACCGAGCGCGACGAGGCACACCAACCGGCCATGACCATCATCGCCACCAAGGGCACCCTGGACATGGCCTATCCTCCCTTCATCCTGGCCTCGACCGCCGCGGCCCTCGGCTGGGAGGTCTCGGTGTTCTTCACCTTTTACGGATTGGGCCTGTTGAAGAGGGATCTGGATCTGAAGGTCACTCCCCTCGGCAACCCCGCCATGCCCATGAAAATGCCCGAGGGTCCGACCTGGATCAAGGGGAAGGAGCTGCCCGTGCCCACCTCGGTCATGGCGCTGATGCCCGGCTTCCAGGACATGGCGAGCAGCATGATGCGCAAGACCATGGACAACAAGGGCATCGCCCGTATCGATGAGCTACGCTCACTCTGCATCGAGGCCGAAGTGAAGCTCGTGGCCTGCCAGATGACGGTGGACCTGTTCGATTACGGCAAGGAGGACTTCATCCCCGAGATCGACGAATGGGTGGGAGCGGCAAGCTTTCTTCCCAGGGCGCTGAGCGCGGACGTCAATCTCTTCGTATGATTCGGGGGGGCTCCGGCCCCCTTTTCGCCGCCGGGAAGAAGTCGCAACCACATTTGCCGGAGAAGACGATGAAATTCGAGCTCTATTCCAAGACCACGGCCCCGGAAGCCGCCCAGCCTATCCTCGAGCAGGCGGAAAAGACCTTTGGCGCCGTCCCGAACCTGTTCGCGGTCTTCGCCGCGTCCCCCGCTACCTTGAAGGCCTATGCGAGCTTGGCGGAGGCCGTGGCTTCCCTCAGCATTCTCTCCCCGATCGAACAACAGGTGGTCTATCTCACGGTGAGTGCCGAGAACGGGTGCACCTACTGCGTCGGCGTTCACTCGGTGCTGGCGGATATGGCCCAGATGCCCGAGCCCATCCTCACAGAGTTGCGCGAACAGCGCCCGCTCTCGGATCCGAGGCTCGATGCCCTGCGCGGCTTCACGCTTTCGGTGATGGAACACCGCGGCTGGGTGCCGGAAGAGGATCTTGCGGACTTTCAGGCTGCGGGTTTCGATCAGCGCCATGTCCTTGAAGTCATAACCATCTTGGCGCAGAAGACGCTCAGCAACTACGTCAATCACATGGCCCACACGCCATTGGACGAAACGTTCAAGTCCCGCGCTTGGGAACCAAAGGACCCCTCGTCCGAAATGCGGTAACCACGGCGTGATGTGGGGCGAGCGGGCCCTAGACGAGCTCAAGATGAAGGAAACGCAAATCTATTCGGCGTTTCCGCGATGCAGGGATGCGCCGCCATTTTCAACCCCGCCAAGTCGCTGAAAATGAAGGCATCCGGAAACCGCGTTTTTCGGATACCGTGCGCTGATCACTCTAGGCTGGCATGAATCGGCGCTTCCCTAAACGGATGTCCCAGGCAGGCATCCTGGCTCAACACGAACATAGACCTGGGTCAGCCACGTCATTGTGCGGGCCGCATAGACCCTGCGGAACCCGCTTGCCTCGATGCGCGCCTGGATTGCGGCGGGATCGTGGATGTACGGTCGGTAGCAACAGTTCACGATACCCAAACCCCAGCGCATGGCGCGGATCCCGGCTCGGGTCAACACTCGATCCCGCGGGAAGGTCAACGCGTAGAGCCGACGGGTCTTGCCCAGTGAACGGTCCACGAGCGATTCCCAGTCTGGGTAGCAGCAGACAACCTTGTCCAAGATCACCACATCGGCGTCGGGCACTTCGTCCGCGATCTGCGTGAAGTCGCCGTGTAGATAGTCGGTCTGCTCATGCAGGCCGTCCGCCTCCGCCTCGACCCGCGCTATGGCAAGCATGCCTGCAGATAGATCCACGCCCGTCGCCCGTGTGGCGCCTGAGCGAAGCAGGGCCCGGTGGAGGTAACCCGGTCCGCAGCCGACCTCCAGCAAATCGGCCCCCTGCAAGCCTGCGTCCCTCATGCCCTCGATCAACTGACGCTGGGTTGTCTCGAACCCAAGAAGTCGAAAGCGCAAGCGATGCAGGCGGGCAAAGGTCGAGAAGATTCTGCCGGTGTCGGCGTTGATCGGAGCACAGCAGTTCATGGTCCCGTTGATCCTCCAGCCGGCGAAGCAAGAGAGGGTACGGCACGGTTACCGCGTTTCCCGGAAACCTCGTTCGTCATGCTTAGATTACTCCTCGGGCTTCAGCCAGAGCGTGCAGCGCGGGGCCGAAACCGCCGTAACCGCAGGCTATTGGTGACCACGAACAGGCTCGATACGCTCATGGCTGCGGCGGCGAGCATGGGGTTGAGCAGCCAGCCGGTCAGGGGGTAGAAGAGTCCCGCCGCCAGGGGAATCAGGGCGACGTTGTAGGCGTAAGCCCAGAAAAAGTTTAACCGGATGATTTTCAAGGTCCGCCGCGCCAGTGCCACGGCGTTGGCGACCCCGGTCAGCTCGCCGGACATGAGAATCACCTCGCCGGCCTCGATGGCGATGTCGGTGCCCGTGCCAATCGCGATACCCACGTCCGCTTGGGCGAGGGCCGGGGCGTCGTTGATGCCGTCACCGACGAAGGCCACCCGTGACCTGCCCTCCTGCAGCCGCTTGACCTCCGCCGCCTTGGCCTCGGGCAGCACCTCAGCCACGACCCGGTCGATGCCCACCGCGCGGGCCACAGCCTCGGCGGTGCGGCGGTTGTCGCCGGTCAGCATGGTCAGCTTCAGATCCAGGGCGTGCATGGCCGCCACCGCGCCCCGGCTGGTTTCTTTGGGCGGGTCCGCCACGGCTAGCAGGGCGACGAGCTTCTCATCCGCAGCGGCAAGCACCGGGGTCCCGCCCTGGGCGGCCAGTTGCTCCACCCGGTCCGCGGCTGCGCTCGTGTCTATTCCCAACTTCGCCATGAAGCGGCCGGCACCGACGGCGACGGTCATTCCATCGACACGAGCCAGGATGCCGTAGCCGGGGATCGCCTCCACATCTTGTGCTTCGGCGGGGTCGAGCCCCCGCCCCCGGGCCGCCTGGACGATGGCCCCGGCGATCGGGTGCTCGCTGTAGCGCTCCACCGCGGCGACCAGTGCCAGGGCCTCGTATTCGGTCATTCCATAGGCATTGAGCTCGGTCAGCGCCGGCTTCCCCTCGGTGATGGTCCCAGTCTTGTCCAGAATCACCCTGTCGACCCGCGCCAGGCCCTCCAGCGCAGAACCGCGGCGGAACAGGGTTCCCATGGCCGCGCCGCGCCCGGTCCCCACCATGATGGCGGTCGGAGTAGCCAGACCCATGGCGCAGGGGCAGGCAATCAACAGAACGCTCACGGCGGCAACGAAGGCGTAGCTGAGCGCCGGGTCCGGCCCCACCGCCAGCCACACCCCAAAGGTGATGAGCGCCACGACCATGACGATGGGGACGAATACGCCTGCGATGCGGTCGGCCAGGCGCTGGATCGGCGGCTTTCCGGACTGGGCCTCCTCCACCATACGGATGATCTGGGCCAGCACGGTGTCGGCCCCCACCCGGGACGCCCGGTAGCGGAAGGACCCGGTCTGGTTCACCGTGCCCCCGACCACCTCGTCGCCGGGCTTCTTGCCCACGGGGATCGGCTCGCCGCTGATCATGGACTCGTCCACGTAGCTGCGGCCGTCCACAACGACTCCGTCCCCGGGGATGCGCTCGCCCGGTCGTACCACGATGACGTCCCCCGGGACCACCGCCTCGACCGGGATTTCGGCCTCTCCGTCCTGGCGCACGACTCGCGCTGATTTCGGCTGCAGGCGCACCAGGTGCCGGATGGCCTCGGAGGTGCGCCCTTTGGCCAGGGCCTCCAGGTAGCGGCCCAGCAGGATGAGGGTAACGATGACCGCGGCGGCCTCGAAGTAGAGATTCGCGGTGCCCTCCGGGAACAGACGGGGCAGGGTCAGGGCAAGCAGGGAGTACAGGTAGGCGGCGGAGCTGCCGATCATGACCAGGCTGTTCATGCCGGGTGCGAGATGGCTCAGCTCGGCCCAGCCATGGACCAAGAAGCGCCTCCCCGCCCACAGCAGCACGGGGGTGGCGAGCAGGAACTCCAGCCAGTGCCAGACCGTTGCCGGCAGCAGACCCTGCATGAGCGATTCGGCACCAGGGAGGAACATGGGCGTCATGCTGATGAGCACCAGGGGGGCGCTCAGCGCGGCCGCGAGAACGAGATCCCGCTTCAGCGCCGCCAGCTCCCGGGCCTGGCGCTCCCTTCCCTCCTCGGGCGCCGCCTCCCCGACATCGGCCTCGTATCCTGCCTCACGGATGGCCTGGACGATGCGCTCGCGGCTCAGGGTATCGGGGAGGAGCTCGACCGTGGCGGACTCCGTGCTCAGGTTTACCGTCGCCCCGAGCACCCCGGGAAGGGCCGCGATGGCCCGCTCGACCCGCGCTACGCAGGAAGCGCAGGTCATGCCGCCCACGGCGACGGTGGCGGTCTCCACGACCGGCTCGTAGCCCGCGCCGCGCACTGCCTCCAGCAGCTGCGGAATCTCCGCCTGGTCAAAGCGCACCACCGCGGTCTCCGCCGCCAGGTTGACCGCGGCGGACTCCACTCCCGGCTGGCGTTCGATGGCCCGCTCCACGCGCGCCACACAGGACGCGCAGCTCATCCCGCCCACGCCGATACGCAGTTCTTGGCTCATAGAAAATCTCCCGCGCAGCTCAGGTGCGGGTACGGACGCCGGTCCTGGATGGCTCGGATGCTCATTTTCCTACTTTACCGTGAAAATACCCCCCGCTAGCGCTCCATATCTCCCTCTCCCGCTCGGGAGAGGGCCGGGGAGAGGGCAAATGTGAACAGATGTTCCACGGACGGAACAACCGCTTTCGCGCAATGCATGCAGGTCATGCCGTCGATTTTCAACCTGATCGTGTTCGTCTCCAGCCTGCGACCGGCTCCATCCGACAGCCTCACGGACTCGTCCCACCTCAGAACCAGGCCCGCACGCCGACGACGAACTGCAGGTCGCTCGTGGACTCGCCCTCCTCCCGGGCGAAATCCGCCGTTCCGCCGAATTTCTTCTCCCAGTTGATGCCGATATAGGGCGCAAACTCCCGGCGGATCTCGTAGCGCAGGCGAAGCCCAAGCTCCAAGTCCGAGATGCCGGACCCGATCCCTCGCGCCGGGTCCTCATTGCCGTAGAAGTTCGCCTCCAACTCCGGAGACAGGATCAGGCGCTGGGTGAATAGGAACTCGTACTCGGCGTCCAGACGCCCGGCGACGGTGCCGTTGCCACCCGCGTACAGGGTGGCGTCCACTTCCAACCAATAGGGCGCCAATCCCTTGAACCCGACGGCAAACCAATCCCGGTCCCGCGCGGGCTCGAAGTCGTGGCGCCAACCGGCCTGCAAGTCCCAAAAAGGGGCGATGGCGCGGCTGTAAAAGACCTCGCCATAGGCCGCCTCGGTGGCGCCATCGGCGTACTCGCCTTCGGACTTGAGCCAAAGCTTGTTGAGATCCGTGCCGATCCAGGCGTCCGCGTCCCATACCCAGGGGTCCGGACCGTCCGCGGCTCGCCACTCCAGCTTGTCAATCATGAGCTTGAACAGCAGGGGGTCGTCCTCGGCGCCCGCGAAGGACACGGAGGACACGAGCAGGCACCCCAGCACGAGAAAAATCTTGTTGTTCATCTTCCCTCCTCAGCTCACGACGACTTTCCGGAACATGCCCGGCATGTGGTACAGCAGGTGGCAATGGTAGGCCCAGCCGCCCCTGGCATCTGCGGTGACCAGGTAGCTGATCTTGGCCCCGGGCTGGACCACGACCGTGTGCTTGCGCGGGATGTGTCTCCCGTCGCCGGTCTCCAGGTCGCTCCACATGCCGTGCAGGTGGATCGGGTGATTCATCATGGTGTCGTTGACCAGCGTAATGCGCACCCGCTCCCCGTACCTGAGCCGTACGGGCTCGGCGTCGGCGAACTTGACGCCGTCGACGGACCACATGTAGCGGCTCATGTTGCCGGTGAGGTGCAGTTGGATCTCACGGCCGGGCTCGCGGCGGTCCGGCGTCTTGTGGCGGTTACGCAGATCGGCGTAGGTCAGCACCCGGCGGCCGTTGTTGCGCAGCCCCACGCCGGGGTCGTCCAGGCGGTATTGCGCGCCGTCGGCACGCATATCCACCTGGGGGCCGTACTCGGTCTTGGCGTGGACGACCGGGCGGCTGCTGCCGTAGCCGGCGCGCCCGGAGCCCATTCCAGACGGAGAGGAGCTTCCGCCACCCATGTCGTGACCGCTGTGGTCCATGACGCCACCGTCGTAGCCTCGGGGCGTCTGGTGCCGGCTCTGGTCCATGGTGCCCATGTCGTGGCCGGCGTGCTCGTCGTTGCCCATTTCACCCATGTCGTGACCGGCATGCTCGTTCTTGCTCATGGCGCTCATGTCGTGGCCGGCATGATCGCCACTGCTCATATCCATGCCCATGTCCGCGTGGGTCAGGATGGGCAGGGGGTCCATGGGGGGCGCAGGCGCCTTGAGCGAGGGATCGGGGCTCAGGGTGCCGCGGGCGTAGCCTGAGCGGTCGATGGCCTGCGCGAAGACGCTGTAGGCCCGATCCGCCTTCGGGTCGACGATGACGTCGAGGGTCTCGGCCACGCCGATGCGGAACTCGTCCACCGACACCGGCTCCACGTCCTGGCCGTCCGCCGCGATCACCCTCATCCTGAGCCCCGGGATACGAACGTCGAAGAAGGTCATGGCTGCCGCATTGATGAAGCGCAGCCGTACCTTCTCGCCGCGCCGGAACAGCCCCATCCATCCTTCAGCGGGCGTCTGGCCGTTCATCAGGAAGGTGTAGGTGTAGCCGGTAACGTCGGAGAGGTCCCGGTCACTCATACGCATCTGGTTCCACATCTTACGTGCGTTCCAGGTAGCGGCGATTCCGTTGCTATCGATATCCCGCATCAGGTCCCCGACCGTGCGCTCGTTGCGGTTGTAATAGTGGCTGAGCTTCTTGAGCTTGGAGTAAACGCTTTGTGGATCCTCGTCGGTCCAGTCCGAAAGCATCACTACGTAGTCACGGTCGGCGCCGTACGGATCTCGTCTGCGAGGATCAATGACGATTGCACCGTACAGGCCGGTCTGCTCCTGGAAACCGGAGTGGCTGTGATACCAGTAGGTGCCGGTCTGGCCAGACCTTCACCTACCAGTTCAAGGTCGGCCA
>JAYEJW010000474.1:0-8321 GCA_034716535.1 Pseudomonadota bacterium | reverse complement strand
GCTTGGTCACGCTTCCATCTTCCTTAGAGGCAGGAGCGGGATGCTCCTCACACCTGCAATCGATCAAACGGGGACACAGCGAGCCTGCAATTCAGGCTTTCTTACCCACAGATTTCTCTGAAGACCCAGAATTATAAAAGCACCCGCGTCACGAGCCCCATCCCGCACTCGCTGACGGGCACCGGGATACGCACCCTGTATCCTGCGCCGGGGGCGACGTCCATGGCGCTACCCTCCGCATCCAGCATTCGCTCCAGCCGGAAACGCCGGTTGCCGTCGGGTGTGATCAGCTCCAGCTCGTCGCCCACCGCGAAGCGGTTCTTGACATCGATCTCGGCCCAGTCGCCTTCCGAGGCGACCCCGGTCACCTCCCCGACGAAGATCTGCCGCTGATTCTCGGAGCTCCCCCGCTCGTAGTTCTGCAGCTCGGCGGGGGCGTGGCGGCGATAGAAGCCCTCCGTGTAACCGCGGTTGGCCAGCCCCTCCAGGTCGGCGATCAGCTCGGCGCGGAACGGGCGCCCGGCAAGGGCGTCGTCAATGGCGCGGCGGTAGACCTGGGTGGTGCGGGCGGCGTAGTAGTGGGACTTGGTGCGGCCCTCGATCTTGAGGCAGTCGATGCCTATTGCGACCAGACGTTCGACCTGCTCCACCGCCCGCAGATCCTTCGCGTTCATGATGTAAGTGCCGTTTTCGTCCTCGAACACGGGCATGTATTCGCCTTGACGCTCGGATTCCTCGAGCAGGTAGACCTCGTCCGCGGCCGGGTGGCGCTGCTCCGAGGCATCGGATGGTCCGACTGGAGGTTGCCGGTGCTGACCGACGCTGTACTCCCAGCGGCAGGCGTTGGTGCAGGTTCCCTGATTGGCGTCCCGGTGGTTGAAGTAGCCGGAGAGCAGGCAGCGCCCGGAGTAAGCGATGCAGAGCGCCCCATGGACAAAGACCTCCAGCTCCGTGTCTGGACAGGCATCGCGGATCTCGGCGATCTCATCCAGCGACAGCTCCCGGGACAAGATCACCCGCGCGATACCCTGCCCCGCCCAGAAGCGCACCGCCGCGGCATTGACCGTGTTGGCCTGCACCGATAGATGAATCGTCATCTCGGGCCAGCGCTCGCGCACCAGGGCAATGAGCCCCGGGTCGGCCATGATCAGGGCGTCGGGCCCGAGGTCGAGGATCGGCTCCATATCCCGCAGGAAGGTCTTGAGCTTGGCGCCGTGGGGCATGAGATTGCAGGCGAGGTAGAAGCGGCGGCGCCGCGCATGGGCCTCGGCAATCCCAACCGCGAGATTCGCGGTGTCGAAGTCGTTGTTGCGCACCCGCAGGCTGTAGCGCGGCAGACCGGCGTAGACCGCATCCGCTCCGTAAGCGAAGGCGTAGCGCATGTTCTTCAGGGTACCGGCCGGGGAGAGAAGCTCCGGCCGAGGGTTCTTTGTCTGAACGATCAATGCAGCTCGACCTCGAAGGTCAGCCGCTCGTCCTCGCCGATCAGTTTCTTGCGCAACACCTCCACCGGCAGCTTTTGACCCGGGCGGCTACCGAGCAATGCGATGCGGATATCGCTGTAGGAGCCGATCGAGTCCTCGCCCACCTTGACGATGCGATCCCCCTGTTCCATCCCTGCCACCCGGGCGCCGCTGGTATCGACGAAATCCTTCACCGCAATCCCCTCGCCCTCCGAATCGACGTCCAGCATCACGCCGAGCAGACCCGATGCCGGAAGCTCCACCCGGCGGGGGTAGAGCAGGAAGTCGGCCAACGTCGGGGCGAGCTCGCGCATGGTCCCGTTGAGCACGATGGCGGACTCGGCGGGGACCCGCCGCAGCAGACGCTTCGGAATGCCCTGCCCACGCTCCAGGTGTCCGGTACCGGCCAGGATTACCATCGACTTTTCGGGATGCTCGCGCAGATAGCGGGCAGCGCGGTCCGCCATGCCCTCGTCCCACAAGAGCTGGACCTCAAGGAAGTGCTCGAAGTCGGCCTCCTCCTTCTGGGGGTGATGCTCGAATACCTGCCTCACCCGCTCGCGGTACGCCTCGTCCTCCCGGTCGATCTGGGCAGGAATACGCGCGCGCTCCTCCTCGTTCAGAGAGTCTATGCCGCCGTCGCCCACCTTCTCCGTGATCTCCCGCTCCAGATTGAGTGCGACAATCGGGATTCCATGCGCGCGGGCAAAACGCAGGATCGGCCGGTAGAGCCGGTAGTCAAATCGCCAGCGCTCGAAATACTCGGTCCGACGCAACAGCTCCTTCTCGGAGATCTCACCGGCCACGAAGGCATCCAGGTGCGGTTGGAACGGCTGCTGGAAGAACTCCATGCCGATTGCCAGGTCCTTGTTCCTGTAGTGCAGGCCTCGGATGACCGCGAGCTGATTGAGATGATCCTCGTAGCGATCATGGCTCTCACCGACAAAGACCACCCGCCGTGTGGACAGCTTATCGACCAACCGTTCCATGTCTGTGAGAAAGGAGAGATCGACCACGGTCGTCTTGGTGTCGAGGATCTCGTCGGGCCCGGTGTCTCCGGTTGGCGGCTGCGTGCCGCCGGCAAAGAGGGGGAAGCTCAGCAGAAAGACCAGGACGGACACCGCATGTCGAAAGGGGTTATCGCTGAAGGGCACGGGGAATCTCGCTGGAAAAGGATTGAGGCGCACCGCATTATGGACCAGGCGCCCCACCGGCGGCCAACGACCAACTGCAGCCCGGAGTTACGACCATGTCCAGGATCTTGAAGTTCCTTGCTTTCCCGATGCTGCTCGCTGCATCCGGCGTGCACGCCGAGCCGGCCGTGGTCGGGCATGAGATCAATGTCCTCCTTGATCCGCAGCGGGGCACCCTTGCGGTAAAAGACAGGCTCACCCTGCCCCGCGGCGCTGAGACCTGGACCTTCTCGTTGCACCGCGACCTGGACCCGCAGGTGGCGGAAGGCGACGCCACGATCACCCGCATCGGCGGGCAGGATCACCTGGAGCAATTCCGCCTTGAAGCCAAAGGCGCAGAACCGGTTACCCTGCGTTACGGCGGGCAGATCAGACAAGGCCTCGAGGACATCCGGGAGGGCATGGGACGTGCCAGGCAATGGAGCCGCGGCACCATCGGCGAGGACGGCGTCGTGCTCGACGGCAACAGCGGCTGGTACCCGCGGATGACCGATAGCCTCCAACGCTTCGGCTTGAACGTACAGCTTCCGACGGGCTGGACGGCCGTCTCCCAAGGCGCCGGACCGGCAGTCACCCCAAGGACGGATGGCGTAAGCATCGGCTGGAGCGAGACACAGCCACAGGATGACATCTATCTGATCGCGGCGCCCTTCGCGCGCTACTCCCGCCTCACACCCACCGCCGAGGCCCAAGTCTATCTGCGCGAGCCGGACGAACCTCTTGCGGGCCGCTACCTGGCGGCCACCGCTCGCTACCTGGAGCTTTACAGCAGGCTCATCGGTCCCTATCCCTATGCCAAGTTTGCACTGGTGGAGAACTTCTGGGAGACCGGGTACGGGATGCCCTCCTTCACCCTGCTCGGTCCTCGTGTCATCCGCCTGCCCTTCATCGTTCACACCTCCTTCCCCCACGAGATCCTACACAACTGGTGGGGCAACGGTGTCTACGTGGACTACGAGTCCGGAAACTGGAGCGAGGGGCTGACCGCCTACCTCGCGGACCATCTGATGAAGGAGCAGCGCGGCCAAGGTGCCGATTATCGGCGCGATGCCCTCAAGTCTTACGCCGACTACGTACGGGACGGCAAGGACTTCCCCATACGCGCCTTCCGAGGCCGCCATGGCTCGGCCTCACAGGCCATCGGTTACGGCAAGACGCTGATGATGCTCCACATGATCCGGCGGGACCTGGGCGACGACGCCTTCATCGCCGCCCTCAAGCGCTTCTATCGCGACAACCTCTTCCGCACCGCCGGATTCGACGACCTGCGAAAGGCCTTCGAGCAGGAGAGCGGACGGGACCTTGCCGACTTCTTCGCCCAGTGGACCAGACGCACCGGAGCCCCTGACCTGGCGCTGTCGGGGGTGACGGCGGAGCGGACGGACGGCGGATACCGGCTGAGCGGGAGTATCGAGCAGACCCAGGACGCGGATCCCTTCCCGCTGACGGTGCCTCTCGTGGTGCACCTGGAGGGCGGCGAGGTCGTCGGGCACAGGATCCCCCTGACGGGACATGACGCCGACTTCGCGCTCGACCTGCCCGGAAGGCCGCTGCGCCTGGCCGCCGATCCCCGCTTCGACCTCTTCCGCCGCCTGGCGCCGGGCGAGTCCCCCGCCACCCTGAGCGCCCTGTTCGGCGCAGACCGAGGCCTGATCGTTTTGCCGGCCGGCGCCCCCCAGGACCTGACCGCAGGCTATCGCGAGCTCGCCGCCGCCTGGAGCAAAGGGTCAACGGGCTGGAAGATCGTCGAGGATAGGGAGCTGGAAGCGCTGCCCGAAGACACCCCGGTCTGGCTTCTGGGCTGGAGCAACAGGTTCCTCAAGGATCTGGGCGGCGACCCGAGTACCTTCACTTTGGACCCGTCGAAGCGAAGCCTGGCCCTTCCGGGAGAACCCCTTACCGAGGGTGATGTGAGTGTGACGTTGGTTTTCAAACGTAGCGACCAACCCATCGGCTGGGTTGCCGCTGGAGATCCCGCCGCCCTACCCGGTCTCACGCGCAAGCTGCCCCACTACGGCAAGTACAGCTATCTCGTCTTCACCGGCGATGCGCCGACCAATCGATTGAAAGGGCAATGGCCGGCGGGCGACTCCCGGCTCATGGTGTGGCTGAGCGAGGAGCGACCGCAGCTCGAGCTGCCGACCGCGGCGCCGCTGGCCACAGGGCGCGATTGACAGGAGGATAGGATTCCAGCCAGCCGGACGAAGCTCCCCGTCCGCAGGCGTCGAGCCGCGGGAATCGGCAGCTCGGCGCCAAAGTTCTCCCCCCGCTGCAACCAGGATGTGTCCCCGTCGCTTCGCCTGATGGGCGGATCGGTCTTGCCCGCCACACATGTCCCGTACTTGTCCTTCTTGGCCGCTGCTACTCCTTCGGCATGGGCGGTGGAGTGTAGCCTTTCCACTTGCCGCTCAGAACGTGTTCGGACGGCTGTTTTTTGTCAGTGCGTGGTGCCTTCTTGTACGCCTCGGTGACATCGGGCGGCAGAACATACTCATCCACCGTTGCCATGCGTACCTTCATCGTGTCCTTGGTGACGTTGATGACCATCAGGTCTCTCGCCAGGGCCAGGGGGCCTTCGTAAGTCTTGCGCACGCCGTCCATGATCGCGGCGTTGTTCTCCGGCGATTGCACAGAGTGGTAACCGACGGCCAAGCGCGGCTTGACAGCTGACATGACCTTCCCAAAGGCTGATGGCTCGGTGTGGATTCTCGTGGACACATAGGTCGCCTGGGACAAATCCCAGCCAAAGTATGCGGCCAGGGCCTTTGGCGGAAGGAAGCACTCGTGGGAAGCCACGTCCGCATCCTTTGCGTACTCCGCATACCACTGGTTGGGATAGGTATCCCCGCCAAACACGTACTTAAGCCCGTTCCATTCGAGACTGTAGCTTACCGAGCCGTCCAGGCTGTGAATGGCCGGCCAGGATCGGATGGTTACGCCGTTCTCCTGGTAGACGATCTCGTTTTCCTGCTTGTAGTCGAACTCGTGCACCTCGATCTGCGCACCCTTGTCGGGCAGCGCGCCTGAACGGGTGGCGAGGTCCCAGGCGTACCCCTTCTGCATGCCCTCGACGAACGCCTTGGTCCCCAGCTCCGGGCTGGAGCCGGTGGGCCCGTAGATATGGATCGGTGTATAGCGCCCCGACAACCAGCCACCGATGTGTAGTCCCATGAAGTCGCCAACGTGGTCCACGTGCAGGTGACTGGCGAAGACCTTATCCAGCTTCGAGAAGTCGGGGCGCAGGGAGAACAGGTTTGCCAACGAGCCCGAGCCTATATCGAACAGGAATTTGTCTCCATTGCCCAGCTCGACAAGGTACGAGATGGATACAGCCCTCTTGGTCTGGTTCGGCATGCCGGTGCCCAGGGCAATGATCCGCATCTCATCGGCGCCGAGCAGCTCGGTATTGGGGAAATAACTGGCGGGGTACTGGCCATCGACGATCGCTGCGGGCGTGCGTCCGAGCGGAACATTGTCCTCGGCACCAGCCGTATGACCCAGATCCGCCAAGATGACGCTCCCAACAGCCCCGCATATCACGAGCAGGACATTCCAGGCGGTCTTCATGTCCGGTGACATCATCTGCTTCTCCTCCGAATTCTTGAGACTATCGCGAATCGCGCTAGCGATCGAGCAGGAACCCTTCCCGCCGAGAAGTGGACACCCGTCGACCACTGACGCCCACACTTGGCTCTGAGGTAGAGCCACAGCTTCCCAAACCCTGAGACCGCGTTTCGGCTAGACTGTGGCACCATACATTACTCTATGGTTTTCTAGCACAACGAGGAAACGGAGGTCAATAGAGGACTCTATGGCCCAAGACAAGACGACACGATTGACCCGTGACGACTGGCTGAAGGCAGCACTGGGCTTGTGCGAAAAAGGCATCGACGCCGTAAAGGTTGCGCCACTCGCCGCAGACATGGGCGTAACCACAGGGAGCTTCTACTGGCATTTCAAGAATCGACGAGAACTGCTCGAAGCACTGCTCGACTACTGGGAACGTGAAATGACGGATGCGGCAATCGCCGCTGCCAAGCGCTCGGCGGGCGCACCCGCTGAGCGCATTCTTTTTCTCATGGAAACGGTCACGGCTAGCAACCTTGCGCGTTACGATCTCCCATTTTGGCACTGGGCTCAGTCGGACATCAACGCCAGCCGCGTTTTCAAACGAGCCCTGAAGAAACGATTCTCGTTCGCCGCCCGGATGTTTTCCGAGGCCGGTTTTTCAAGGGAGCAAGCGGAGATTCGGGGACGAATGATGGTCGTATACATGATGGGCGAATCGACGCTTATCCCCGATTCCATGGCGAAACGCAGGGAATTTCTAAAGCTAAAGCACGCGATTCTGACAGCCCCGGAGCAGTGACACGCCGGACCGGATAACCGCCGCCACACGGCGGCGCATCCTCAGCATGATACCCGAGCAAGCGCTCACTACTGATCCGGATTTGTGGGCCTTTGGTCCAAATTCTTCACCTTCGGACCCACCTCGATGGAAACGAATCATGAAGGGCTTGCTAGAGTTAGAGGAACGTTGTCCTTCGCGGACACCTGCTTGCGACCCGGGGGTTACCAAGATGCCGAAGATCGCTGTTGTCCAACATCCGTCGTGCGTCCTCGACCGCGAGGCGACGGTTCAGCGCGGGGCAGAACTCGTCGGACAGGCCGCAACGGGCCCCGCTACGGCGGCAGCCCGCCGGGAGAGCGCTAGCGGGCGATCTCGTGCTTTATTCTGCTCAATTCGCCGTTGGCGTTGAAGTACACGCGGTACACGGCATCCCCGCGCACGTATAGCCACTGATTCTGGTGTTCGAGGTAAGGTTCTCCGCACCTTTGCAGGACTTCGGGCATGGTCGGCCCGGGGACCTTTCCGTCGCTGAGAAGGCGCGAACCGCACCGCATCGACGCAGCGGACAGGGTTGTCGCCGCCAGCGCGCTCGATATGATCAGCGCGCAAATCGCCGTCAACCGTAGGGGCGCGGAAATCGTCTTCCTTCCGACTGGTGTTTGCCGGGTCATAAGTCTTTCCTCAGCTTACGGCTCTTTTCCGGGGAAACTGACCGACAGGCTCGGCCAAACCGCGAGTCCGGCCGCTTCTGCCACCACCGATCCGCTAGCCTGACCCCTGATCATCGAGCTCAGTGCGGTTCTCAACTGAATCTCGCCGCTGCCTGTGATTCCCTCGAAATCATCCGTACCCGACGTGATCTCGAACAACCCGGAACAGGTGCCCGGCTTTCCGGCGCAGCTGAACCGTCCAAAGACGTTGCCTTCGGCGGCGACGATCTGACAGTGCCCTGTTACGCTCGTCTTGTCTGTCGACGTATCGAGTCGATGCACGACGGGACAAACGAAGAGCGCAGTGTCAAAGCTCCCTTCGCCGCTATCCACGTACATGATTCCCTCCAACTCCCCAAGGAACTGTACCTCTTCCGTCCCGATTTGATACATCTTCCCCTCGGCTTCCCAGGGCGCGAGTATCCGGATCGTCTTCTCCTCTGCCCAGGCCGAAAACGCCAGCCCGCACAGCAGAGCCGCCCAGGCATACTTATTCGCTGCATTCAAGGTCTTTTCTGACATGGGACCGCTCCCGTTCTCCTAACGACAGTTTCGTTGCTGAGCGAAGCCCACAAGGGGGAGAGTGCAGCCCGGAGGAACGCGG
>JAYEJW010000473.1:0-28592 GCA_034716535.1 Pseudomonadota bacterium | reverse complement strand
GCCGGTCTCACCGCGCCGGAGGAAACCCCACCCCTTCTCAAAAAGATGGTCCGCGACGGCCTGTTGGGGCGCAAGAGCGGAGAGGGCTTCTACCGCTACAAGGACGGCCATGCGGAAAAACAACGGGTGCCCGGGGGCCGCAGGCTGCCCCCCGATCTTGCCGAGCGCATGATCTTTCGACTGCTCAACGAGGCGGTGGCCTGCCTGCGAGAGGGGGTGGTGGAGGATGCCGACCTACTCGACGCGGGGGTCATCTTCGGCACCGGATTCGCGCCCTTCCGCGGCGGTCCCATGCATTACATCGATGAGGGCGGGTGGAGCCGAATGCTGGGCCGACTGGAATCCCTGCGGCGCAGCCATGGCGGTCACTTCCAACCCGATCGTGGCTGGAAACGCCTGCTGAACGCCTGAAATCCAAGGGGCGCTCCTATGCTACTCTTCAATGAGAACCGGGAAAGTCTGGAACCATCAAGCATGACGCATCCCCAGGACGACGCGTTCATCTCGGCGGCAGAGGCGAAGACCCTGCCCGGCATGCTGCTGGAGCGGGCTCGGCGCTCGCCCGACGCAGTTGCCTACGTTCAGTACGATCCGGCGTCGGAGCAGTGGGAGGAGACCACTTGGCGACAGACCGCCGAGGCAGTCGGACGTTGGCAGGCCGCGCTGCGCGGGGAGGAGCTGACCGCGGGGGACCGGGTTGCCCTGATGATGAGCAACCGGTGCGAATGGGTCTACTTCGACATGGCCGCATTGGGGCTCGGTCTGGTTGCGGTTCCCCTCTACACAAACGACCGCCCTGAGAACGTGCGCCACGTCCTGGAGGACGCCGGCGTCAGGCTGTTGTTGCTGGAGACACGGGAGCAGCTCTCCGAGCTGGCGGCCATCCGGCCGACCCTTGAGAAGCTCCTACGCATTCCGGTTCTGGAGCCGGGTAGCCCGCAGGCAGGGGACTTCCCTGCTGCAGTCGCGGTGGAGGACTGGCTCGTGCGTGCGCAGGAGGGAGGCGAAGGCGAAGCCGTCGACCTGGTCGAGCACTCCCACGACCTGGCTACGATCGTTTACACCTCGGGCACGACCGGTCCACCGAAGGGGGTCATGCTCAGCCACCATAACCTCCTTTGGAATGCGGAGGCCTCCCTGCGTCGCGTTCGGGCGTTTCCACAGGACCGCTTCCTGTCCTTCCTGCCCCTATCCCACACCCTGGAGCGTACGGGCGGTTATTACCTGCCCATGATGGCCGGCGCAAGCGTCGCCTATGCGCGCTCGATCTCGAAGTTGGCGGAAGACCTGACGATCATCCGGCCCACCGTGCTGATCTCGGTACCCCGCATCTTCGAGCGGGTGCATGGGCGGATCCGGGACAAGCTCGAGAACGAGCCCGCGGCGGCGAGGGCGCTGTTCGAGGCTGCGGTGGCGGTCGGATTCCGGCGGTTCGAGCACACCCAGGGCCGGCGCTCCTGGTCACCAGACCTGCTTTTCTCTGCTCTCCTGGACGCCCTGGTAGGCCGTAAGGTACGCGCGCGCCTCGGCGGGCGGCTGCGCGTCGCGGTCTGCGGCGGCGCGCCCCTGGCACCGGAGATCGCACGCTTCTTCATCGGGCTGGGGATCCCGCTCATTCAGGGCTACGGTCTCACCGAGGCGAGCCCGGTCGTGAGCGTGAATCCGCTCAGGGACAACATCCCGGAGAGCGTAGGTGTGCCGCTGCCCGGACTCGAGGTCAGCGTCAGTGCCCAGGAGGAGCTGTTGGTCAGGTCGCCCGGCGTCATGCTCGGTTATTGGAAGCAACCCCAGGCGAGCACAGCCGCCGTCGACCAAAACGGCTGGCTGCAAACCGGGGATCAGGTCCGGATGGACAACCGTCACCTGTTCATCACAGGGCGTTTGAAAGAGGTACTCGTCCTCTCCAACGGGGAGAAGGTACCCCCCTCGGATCTTGAAATGGCCATTGGGATGGACAGGCTCTTCTCCCAGGTGCTGTTGATCGGCGAGGGCCGACCCTATCTGGCGGCGCTCGTGGTATTGGACTCTGAAAACTACGCGAAGCTCGCAAAGGCGGAGGGGCTGGATCCGAAACTGTCCGTCGAGCGCCTTAGTCCACGCCTCGAGGAGATCCTCTTAGGCCGTGCCGGCGCGCGGCTCAAGGCCTTTCCCGGGCATGCGACGCTTCGGCGCATGGGCGTCGTGGAGGAGCCCTGGTCCATCGCGGACGGGTTCATGACGCCGACCATGAAGCTCAAGCGGGCACGTATCCTGACCCGCTATCACGAGGACGTGGAGCGGATTTACGAGGGGCACGATTGACCGAACGCCTGTACCGCAAAGAACACCCCCACGACGGCCACCGGCCATGCCCATCGCGACCAGGACAGTAAAACCCTGGTTCGTCCAAGCCGGCTTCGTTTGAAATCTTTGCGTCCCTGTGGTTAGGTCTGAGGAAACCGGTTCTTGAAATCTGGAGCCGGGAATAAGAGGCTCACGATAGGGGGAAGCCCATGTTCGAGGCGACGAAGGTCGGACGCAAGGTCGACAAAGAGACCTACAAACAACAGCAGGAAGAGCTGCGCACCCAGCTGCTGCTCGTGCAGAGGGAGCTGCTGCAGACGGATATCCCGCTCATCATCATCGTCTCCGGCGTGGAAGGCGCCGGCAAGGGCGAGGTCGTGAACCGGCTCAACGAGTGGCTGGATACCCGCGGGGTGCAGACCTTCGCCTTCTGGGACGAGACCGATGAGGAGCGCCAGCGCCCGCGCTATTGGCGCTTCTGGCGCTCCCTAGCGCCCCGGGGTGAGATGGCGATTCTGTTCGGCGGCTGGTATCTGGCCCCCATCGAGCATCGCTTTCGGAATCTGTGCAACGACGCCGAGCTGGACGCGGAGCTCAACCGCATCGTGGATTTCGAGCGTATGCTCATCCACGACGGCGCTCTCATCGTCAAGTTCTGGTTTCACCTCGCGGAGAAGGATCAGAAGAAACGGCTCAAGGAGCTGTCCCGGGACGACAAGAGCCGGTGGAAGATGCTGCCGGACAAGTCCTCGTTCTCCGAACAGTACCACCACTTCGAGCGTGTGGCCGAGCGCATCATCCGCCACACCGACCGTGGCGTTGCGCCCTGGTACCTGATCGAGGCCGACGACCGGCGTTATCGCGACCTCACCGTGGGCAAGACCCTGCTGCAGGCAATCAAGACCCGCCTCAGCCAGCCGCCGGCCATGGAGCCGCCACCCACGTCCAGCACCCTCGAACTACCGGACGCGGAAAGTGCCCAGGTCACCCTGCTCGACCAGATGGATCTCTCCCTGGCCCTGCCCAGGGACGAGTACAAGACCGCGCTGAATCAGCTGCAGACGGAGCTCAACGACCTGGCCTGGCAGGCCTACAAGAAGAACCGCTCCATCGTACTTGTGTTCGAGGGAGTGGACGCCGGCGGCAAGGGCGGCGCCATTCGCCGCTTCACGAGCGCCATCGACGCGCGCCTCTACCGGGCCATTCCAGTGGCTGCGCCCACCGATGAGGAGAAGGCCCACCATTATTTGTGGCGGTTCTGGCGCCACATCCCCCGCGCGGGCTACATTACCATCTACGACCGCTCCTGGTACGGCCGGGTCCTGGTCGAGCGCGTGGAAGGGTTCGCCACCGATGTGGAGTGGCGCCGCTCCTACGCGGAGATCAACCAGTTCGAGGAGCAGTTGGCCGAGAGCGGCGTGATCCTGTTCAAATTCTGGCTCCAGGTCAGTCAGGAGGAGCAACTGCGCCGCTTCCAGGACCGGGAGCAGGTGCCCTACAAGCGTTTCAAGATCACGGACGAGGACTGGCGCAACCGGGAGAAGTGGCCGCAGTACAAGGCGGCCGTCAATGAGATGGTGGTACATACCAGCACCGAATCCGCGTCCTGGACCCTCGTGGAGGGCGACGACAAGCCCTTCGCCCGCATCAAAGTGCTGCGCACCCTCTGCGACGGGCTGAAGGAGGCGCTCAAGCAGGACGTCTGTGACGGCAGCGGCTACATTCCCTGCGGGCAGAAGCGGTTCGCCGAGAAGAAAGAAAAGAAGTGAGCCGATGAGCGGCTAGGCCGCGGCGTCCTTGAAGAGGAGGAAGAAGTTGTCGTGGGTGGCGGCGGCGACCTCGTCAGCGTCCATCCCGCGCACCTCCGCAATGCATTCGGCCACGTGGGAGACGAACCTGGGCTCGTTCGGCCTTCCGCGGTGAGGCACCGGGGTCAGGTAGGGGCAATCGGTCTCGATCAGCAGGCGGTCCAGGGGAACCTTGGCCGCCACCTCCCGCAGATCCTCCGCATTGTTAAAGGTGACGATACCGGAGAAGGAGACGTAGAAGCCCAGATCCAGGGCCTGTTTGGCCATTTCCCAGGTCTCCGTGAAGCAGTGCAGCACCCCGCCTACCTCCCTCGCCTGCTCTTCCCGGAGGATGCGGAGGGTATCTTTGCGCGCGTCCCGCGTGTGGACGATCAGGGGCTTTCCGCAGCGCCGGGCGGCGGCGATATGGGTACGAAAACGCTCCTGCTGCCAGCCCAGATCGCCGTCGCTACGGTAATAGTCCAAGCCCGTCTCACCGATGGCCACGTTGCGCGGGTCTGCGGCGAGGTCGACCAGTTCTTCGGGGGCCGGCTCACGACGGTGGCGCTCGTTCGGGTGCACGCCCACAGACACGGATACCTGGTCGTAGGGATCGACCAAGGCACGCATCTTGGGGTAGTGTTCCAGGTCGATGGAGACGCACAGCAGATGATCGACCCCCGCCTCGCCGGTCGCTTCCATCAGAAGATCGAAAGAGCCGGCGTAGGGCTTGAGGTTGACACGGTCGAGGTGGCAGTGTGAATCCACCAACATCGTAATCCGGTCTCTACTCCCAATCACAGACAGCCGTTGAGCCCAACAAGAGCGGTTGGCGATCAGCATTGCGCCGGGCTGATCGCCGACAGCCGGGTGCCGACTGCTTTTCTTCGCTTGCGCGCCCGCGCGGTTACATGGTGTGGGTAGGACGGTCCGAGTTCAACATGACCACCAGGTGATCCTCGATCTTACGGCGAGTGACGCCCTTGTCCTGATCGCTGAACTGCACGCCGACCCCCACGGTCCGGTCCCCCTCCGCGCTCTCGGGTGTTACCCAGACGACCTTGCCCGCGACGGGAATCCGCTCAGACTCATCCATGAGTCGCAGCAAGAGAAAGATCTCGTCGCCGATCTGGTAGCGCTTGCTTGTGGGAATGAACAAGCCGCCATTGTTGACAAAAGGCATGAACGCCGCGTAGAGCGCGCTCGTATCCTTGATGACGACACTGAGGATACGTTGCTGCCCGCCAAGTGCTCCAGGATCCATGTTCGCTCTGACTCCCAGTTGTCGGATTGGCCAAATCTCTGGCGATCAGGGAAACACTAATTAATTCAGCGTTTCCTGCGCCACAAGGATGTGCCCTCAAAGCCTAGCAATCCCCGCCCATTCCACCAAGAGGGATTCGTAGAGTAGCAGAGGGTTGAGGGTCGTGTGATCACGTTTTCTGGCGCGAAGAATGTCCCGAAGAAAGCGATGGCCCTCTGCCGGCTCGAGCCGTTCGGCCAAGGCGCGCAAAACATCGACCTTGTCGACGTTGTCCAACCGCGGCTTCGGATGCCCGCTCGTCAGCCGCAACATATCACTCAGCCAGCTGCTCAGCCAATCCAGCACGACCGCCGGCTCCCGATGGCTCCAGGCAGCCGCCTCGGCGATGGGATCCCGTACCCCGTTGCCCACGGCTGCGAAGCCCGAAAACGCCTTCTCCCGCTCGGCAAGCTGACCGGTCTCCGAGAGAAGCAGCGCCCGCAGAGGGGCACCCTGGGCCAGACGCAGCAACGCCAGGTCGACGCCACCGGCCGCTTGCCCGCTCAACCACTCCAGGGCCACGGACTCAGCCGGCACGGGCACCTTCAGAACCTGACAGCGGCTTCGGATCGTCGCCGGAAGCCGGCCCGGCTGCTCGCTGATCAGAAACAACAGGGTACCGGGCGCGGGCTCCTCCAAGGTCTTGAGCAGACTATTGGCGGCGGCGGTATTCAACTGCTGCGCCGGATCGACCAGAATCACCTTGAAGACGCCCCGGCTCGCCGTCAGGGCGTCCGCATCGACGAGGCGACGCACCGTATCCACCCGAATCTCTTTGGACTTACCCTGCTCATCCGGTCCGATCTGAAGATAATCCGGGTGCGTTCCGGCGGCGAGTAGTTGGCAGTCGCGGCAGATCCCGCAGGGAAATCCCTCGCTGTCGAGACGCTGACAAAGCAGGGATCGTGCGAACAAGGACACCAGGCGGCGCTTGCCAACACCCGCGGGACCGGCGATCAGCAGGGCGTGGGGTAGGCGGTCGGCATCCCGCGCCGCCCGCAGGGTGTCCCAGCAGCCCCGGTGCCAGGGCAGAATTTCGTTGCCAGCCGTTTCCCCTGTCATGACATCGACCGAGCGCCCTTTCGTACGTCCTGGAGCCTGGCCCTTGGACTGAGCATCAAGCCACCCGGCCGATGAAGTCGGCGACCAGATCGCGGACCTGCGCGCCGACCTCGTCTGCGGCTGCCCCGGCATCGACTAGGCGTATGCGCCCCTGGTTGCGCTCGGCGAGCCCCAGGTAGGCCCGGCGGACGTCTTCGAAGAATCGGACGGTCTCCGACTCGAACCGGTCCGGCGCTGAGCGATTCCCGGCGCGCTCCAACCCGGCGAGCACCGGCAGATCGAACAGCAGGGTCAGGTCAGGCCGCAGCGGTCCCTGGACGAAGTCCTCCAGCAGGGCGATGCGCCCGACATCGACGCCGCGACCACCCCCCTGATAGGCGTAAGTCGCATCCGTGAAACGGTCGCAGACCACCCAGGTTCCCTGCATCAGAGCGGGTCGGATCTTCCGCTCCAGGTGCTCCGCGCGGGCGGCGAACATGAGCATCAGCTCGGTATCGGTCGCCATCCCCCGGCAGGCCGGATCGAGCAGCAGCTCGCGGATGCGCTCGCCAATGGGTGATCCGCCGGGCTCACGGGTGGCGAGTAAAGGGATTCCCCGCTCCTCCAGACAGGCCCGGACTACCTCCAATTGGGTGGACTTGCCGGCCCCTTCGATGCCCTCCAGGGTGATGAACCTGCCTTTCGTACCCATCGAGTCTCTCGTTAGCTTAAGGTTTGCGGAGCTGGTATTGGCTCACCGCCCGGTTGTGCTCGGCGAGGGTGGCCGAGAAGTGGTGGCTGCCGTCCCCCTTGGCAACGAAGTAGAGGCTATCGCCATCCGCCGGGTGCAGCACCGCGTGGATCGCCTCGCGCCCTGGCAAGGAGATGGGCGTAGGAGGAAGACCGGCGTGAACGTAAGTGTTATAGGGCGTATCCCGTTCCAAATCGGCGCGCCTCAGATCGCCGTCGAAGGACTCGCCGAGCCCGTAGATGACCGTAGGATCCGTCTGCAGCTTCATGCCCAGATTCAACCGGCGTACGAACACACCCGCGATCTGCGCGCGCTCGGGGGCGAGCCCGGTCTCCTTCTCAACGACGGAGGCAAGAATCAGGGCCTCGTCCGGCGTCTGTAGGGGTAGACCCTCTTCGCGCCTCTCCCACTCCTCGGCCAAGACACGCTGCATGGTCTCGTAAGCCCGGCGCAGGATCTGAAGATCGCTGGTCCCTTTCGGGAAGTGATAGGTGTCCGGGAAGAACCGGCCCTCCGGATGCTCGTCCGGATATCCGAGACGGCGCATGACGGCGTCCGTGGACAGATCATCGAGCTCCGCCTCCAAACGCTCGTCCTCGGTAACGGCAGTCACGGCCTGCCGATAGGTCCAACCCTCCACGAGCGTAAAGGGGCGTTGCACCACCCTTCCCGAGGTCAGCAGCCCAAGCAGTTCGGGGGGCGTGAGGCCGGTGGAAACCGCATACTCTCCGGCCTTGATTCGCGAGGCATCACCCGTGACGTGGGCCAGGACCATGAAGAAATAGGGATGATCGAGCACGCCGCATGCAGTGAGATCCTCGCTCAGCCGGCGCAGCGAGGTCCCTCGCGGCACGTCCAATACGAGCGTGCTTTCATCGAGCACGAGCGGGGTCGCGAGGAAGCGCCTGTATTCCATCCAGGCACTGCCGGCAATCAAGGCGATTCCGAGGAGGATCACCAGAAGCACGCGCATCAGTTTCCAGTCCCCGTTTCCGGCGTAAGCGCCCGCCGCCTCACCGCGCGTATCAGCTCCCCGGGGAGGCGCCCCACGTCCAAGGCCAGATACCCCAGACGGCGCACCGGCCAGACACCGATGAGGGAGTTGGTCAGGAACAGGCCATCCGCCGCGCACAATGTCCTGTCATCGACGTCCACTTCCGCCGACTCGAATCCATGGGCGCCGGCGATACGCAAGACCAGCCCCCTGACGGTTCCCTCGATACCGGACGCGTGAAGGCGGGGCGTGCAGATCCGCGTGCCCTCGACCAGAAACAGGTTGCTCATGGTACCCGCGATCACCCGCCCTTTGCCATCGCTCATCAGCCCCTCGGCAATTTGCGGATCGCTCCATTCACTGCGCGCCATCACCTGCTCCAGACGGTTCAGGTGCTTGACCCCGGCGAGAGCCGGGTTCATACCCAACGGCGTGCGGCAGAGGGTAACGACGACCCCCTCCTCCGGCCAGTCAGCCGGATGGTCCGGCCAGGGATAGCGGATCAGGATGCGTGTCGGCTGCGGATGGACCGGCGGGGGATAGCCGCGGCCACCGACGCCGCGGGTCAGAACGATCTTGACCACGCACGGGGACTCCCCGTCGGCCACCCGCCCGAGCTCCTCCCGCAACAACCCCTCGGCGGGACAAGGGATACCGAGCCGCCCCGCCCCACGGCGCAGGCGCCCGACGTGCTCGCGCCAGAGACAGGGATCGCCATCGCAGACGGCAATCGTCTCGAAGAGCCCGTCTCCATACATGAGGCCACGGTCGAGGATCGACAGCCGGTCTGCTGCGATGCCGTTTACGAGCGCTTTATCCTGGAGGTGCGCCATGGGCGCACCGAGTCACCCGGTTCCTCTGTGCAGGAAAGGGCCGGGACGGACACAAACGACGATGGCGGGAGGTTCTCAGGATCCCGAGACTCGGCGGAAGATGAGTGTGCCGTTGGTACCCCCGAAACCGAACGAGTTGCTCAGCGCCACGTCGATCTTCATCTGCCGCGCGGTGTTGGGCACGCAATCAAGGTCACACTCGGGGTCCGGCGTCTCGTAGTTGATGGTCGGCGGTGCTACCTGATCGCGGATCGCCAGAAGGCTGAAGATCGCTTCCGCGCCGCCGGCGGCACCGAGCATGTGCCCGGTCATGGACTTGGTCGAGCTAACCGCCAGCCTCGTCGCATAGTCGCCGAAAGCACCCTTGACGCCCTTGGTCTCGGCGATGTCGCCGGCCGGTGTGGAGGTTCCGTGGGCGTTGATGTAATCAACCTGCTCCGGATTCAGACCGGCGTCGGACAGGGCCAGGAGCATGCAGTCCCGCGCGCCCTCGCCGTTCTCCGACGGCGCGGTCATATGATAAGCATCCGAATTCATGCCGATGCCAACCAATTCCGCGTAAATCGGCGCGCCTCTGGACTTCGCCTGCTCATACTCCTCCAGGACCACGACACCGGCACCGTCGCTCAACACGAACCCATCCCGATCCTTGTCGAACGGGCGGCTTGCGCGTTCCGGGTCGTCGTTGCGCGTGGACAACGCCCGGGCCGCGGCGAAACCGCCGAGTCCCACGGGTGATGTGGCCATCTCCGCGCCGCCGGCGACCATGACATCCACGATCCCGTGGCGGATCATCAGGGCCGCCTCCCCGATATTGTGGGTCCCGGTACTGCAGGCGGACACGATGGAGTAGTTCGGCCCTTTGAGACCGTACTTTATGGACAGATCCCCAGCCACCATGTTGACGATGTTCGCAGGAACGAAGAAGGGCGAGATCTTCCGCGGACCGCCCTGCCGGTAGGCCTCGTAGTTATTCTCGATGCCCGTAATGCCCCCGATGCCGGAACCGATCGCGACGCCGATGCGCTTGCAGTTCTCCTCCGTCACCTCGAGTCCCGCATCCTCGATCGCCTGTGTCCCTGCGCCGATGCCGTAGTGGATGAACTTGTCCATCTTGCGGGCATCTTTCTTCGTGACATAGAGGGTCGGATCGAAGCCGTAGATGGGGCCGCCGAAGCGAGTAGTGAAGGGCTCGACATCAAAGTGGGTAATCGGCTGAATACCGCTCTTCCCGGCCAGAATGTTGTCCCAAGCGGATTTGGTGTCCAAACCCACTGGGGCGACGATTCCAACCCCGGTCACTACGACCCGTCTGCCACTCATGCGCTACCCCTTCGATCTGATCTACAAATGCGTTCGCGACCGCGCTCTAGGCCTGGTGCAGCCGCGCAGCCACCACCAAGCCTGCAGTCAGCGTTCTCAACCGAGGTGCCCGTTGATGTAGTCGATCGCCTGCTTGACCGTGGTGATCTTTTCGGCGTCCTCGTCCGGGATCTCGGTCTCGAACTCCTCTTCCAGGGCCATCACCAGCTCGACCGTATCGAGGGAATCGGCGCCCAGATCGTCCACGAAGGATGCCTCGGGCGTCACCTCTTCTTCTTTGGCCCCCAGCTGCTCCACCACTATCTTCTGCACTCGTTCTTCGACGCTACTCATTGTGTTTGAATCCTCCGGATTAGACAGATGGCCCTGACCCCAGGGCACGCGTATTTTATTCACATTCGATTGTTGATGAAAGGCGCGCGCATCCGAGCAGCGCGGCCTTAACCAGTTGGAATCGTTTCGCTTTCTACCGAAGCGAAAATGTCGCTTCGGCCGACGCCGTCAGGCCATGTACATTCCGCCGTTCACGTGTATGGTCTCGCCCGTAATGTAGGCCGCCTGCTTCGATGCCAGAAAGACGACGGCGGCCGCGACGTCCTCCGGGCTTCCGAGACGGCCGAGGGGGATGCCGCTGAGCAGCTGTTTGCGCTGCGACTCGTCGAGCGCACGGGTCATATCCGTGTCGATGAATCCCGGCGCCACACAGTTGACCGTGATCGCGCGGATACCCACCTCCCGTGCCAGGGACTTGGTAAAGCCGATCATGCCCGCCTTCGCGGCTGCATAATTCGTCTGGCCTGCGTTCCCGCTCGCGCCGACGACGGAAGAGATGTTGATGATCCTGCCCCTGCGCGCCTTGACCATGCCCCGCAAGCAGGCCTTGCTCAGACGGTACACCGCGCTCAGATTCGTGTCGATGATCGCATCCCACTCCGAGTCCTTCATGCGCATAAGCAGACTGTCCCGGGTAATGCCAGCGTTGTTGACCAAAATGGTCGGAGCGCCCAACTCGCCGTTCAGACGTTCCATGGCGGCGTCAATGGAGACCTGCTCGGTCACATTGAGCACCAGACCAAGCCCCTTGCAGCCGGCCTCCTGAAGCGCGTCCTGAATGCCGGCAGCGCCGGCCTCTGTGGTCGCCGTTCCCGCCACGGCCGCACCCGATTGGCCGAGGGCTAGGGCAATCGCCCTCCCGATACCCCGCGAGGCGCCAGTTACCAGTGCGATCTCTCCCTCAAGCATCCCCTGTCACCTCCAACGCTTTAGCCAAACCAGCGGGATCGAACACCGTGAGGGCCTCCATTTGCTTGTCAATACGCCTGACGAGGCCGGCAAGCACCTTGCCGGGACCGGCCTCGACGACGGTCGCTACGCCCTCGTCCGCCAAGCGTCGCACCGTTTCCACCCAACGTACAGGACTGTACAGCTGCTTCACAAGCAGGCTCCGGATCTGCGACGGATCGGGCGCTTCCTCGACCGATACGTTGTGCAGAACGGGAATTGCGGGCTCGGCGACCTCCAGAGTCTCCAATTCCGACCGGAACCGGTCCGCAGCGGGCCGCATCAGCGCACAATGAGACGGCACGCTCACCGGAAGCGGCAGGGCGCGCTTCGCCCCGGCCGCCTTGGAGGCCTGTATCGCGCGCGTGACCGCCTGGGCATCGCCGGCTATCACCACTTGGCCCGGGGCGTTGAAATTCACCGCCTCGAGGACCTGGCCCTCGGCGGAGTCGACGCAAAGCTCGCGCACCTGATCGTCCGTCAAGCCCAGGATCGCCGCCATCGCGCCGCTGCCTTCGGGTACCGCCTCCTGCATCAGACTGCCCCTGACGGCGACGACGCGGGCCGCATCCGCATACCCAAGAGAGCCCGCGCAAACGAGGGCAGTGAGCTCTCCGAGGCTGTGGCCCGCCATCCGCGCCGGTTGTGGCCCCCCGCAGTCGTTCCAGACCCGCCAAACTGCGACCCCCGCAGCGAGCATGGCCGGCTGGGTGTTCTCGGTCCGGTCGAGAAGCTCCTTCGGCCCTTTGCTCACGAGGCGCCAAAGATCCGATTTCACGGCATCGGAGGCCTCGGCGAAAGTGTCTTTCACGACGCTATACTCGTCTGCCAATGCCTGGAGCATGCCAACCGACTGAGAGCCCTGACCGGGAAACACGAAAGCGATCTTATTCGTCATCATTTCAGTGGCGCAATCAGTAGCGCAGGAGGACAGAGCCCCAGGTAAAACCGCCGCCGAACGCCTCCATCAGGAGCGTCTCGCCGCTGCGGATTCGGCCATCCCGGACGGCCGTGTCGAGTGCAAGGGGAATCGAAGCGGCCGACGTGTTTCCGTGCTCGCCGACCGTAACCACGACCTGATCCATGGGCAGATCCAGCTTGCGCGCGGTGGCCTGGATGATACGGATGTTGGCCTGATGCGGGATGAGCCAATCGATGTCCGACTTCTGCATCGCATTGGCCTCGAGTGTCTCGTCGACGATGCGGCCCAGGGTCGTGACCGCCATCTTGAAGACCTCGTTGCCCCGCATCTCCATATAGGGATCCCCGTCGCAAGCGCCGCTGCCGATCCCGCGAGGGACCTGCAGCAGGTCCTTATAGGCACCGTCGGCATGCAGATGGGTGGAGATGATGCCGGGCTCGTCGGACGGCTCGAGAACGACGGCGCCGGCGCCGTCGCCGAACAGCACGCAGGTTGAGCGGTCCTGCCAGTTCACGATGCGGGACAAGGTCTCCGCGCCGACGACCAGAGCGCGTCGGGCGCTTCCCGTACGGACAAACTTGTCCGCAACGGCGAGGGCGTAGACGAAACCCGTGCAAACAGCCTGGACGTCGAAGGCCGGACAGCCGTGGACACCGAGACGCTGTTGCAGCAGACAGGCGGTGCTCGGAAAAACCTGATCCGGAGTCGTCGTAGCGACGACGATGAGATCCAGGTCAGTCGGCTCGAGCTGTGCCGCTTCGAGCGCCCGTCGGGCTGCCTTCTCTGCCAGACCGCTACAGGATTCGCCGTCGACGACGATGTGCCGCTTACGGATCCCCGTGCGCTCGCGAATCCACTCATCCGAGGTGTCGACGATCTGCTCGAGGTCCTTGTTCGTCAGGGCCTTTTCCGGCAGAAAACTGCCCGTTCCTGAGATGCGGGAGTGGAGGCTCACGCGGTTGCCCTTTGCCGTTCCATATTGAGCTGATTGGCGACCTCGTGGGCAATGCGCTCCGGGACGTTGCAGTGGATCTCCTTCTCCGCGATGTGGATCGCGTTCTCGAACGCCAGCTGATCGGCACCGCCATGACTCTTGATGACGATACCCCGCAGTCCAAGCAGGCTGGCGCCATTGTAACGACGGGGATCGAAGGTCTGACGGAAGCGTTTGAGGATAGGCATGGCCGCGAGACCGGACAGTCGGGTCATCCAGTTGCGCTTGAAGCTCTGGGAAAGGACGTGCCGCACCAGCTTGGCCACACCCTCGCTGGCCTTAAGCGCCACGTTGCCGACAAAGCCGTCACTGACCACCAGATCCACTCCACCGAGGTAGATGTCGTCCCCCTCCACGTAGCCGATGTAGTTCAGAGAGCTCGCAGCGAGCAGCTCATGTGCCTGCTTGACCTGCTCGTTGCCCTTGATCTCCTCTTCGCCGATGTTGAGCAGTCCCACCTTCGGCGCCTCGACGCCGTCCACCGCCGTCACAAGCTCACTGCCCATGACGGCGAACTGGAACAGGTGCTCGGCCGAACAATCGACGTTCGCGCCGAGATCGAGCATATGCGTCTGTCCCTGGAGGGAAGGCACCGCCGTGATAATGGCGGGCCGATCAACGTGGGGTAAAGTCTTGAGGACGAAACGCGCCGTCGCCATGAGCGCACCCGTGTTGCCGGCACTGACGCAGGCGTGTGCCTCTCCGCTCTTGACCAGATCCACGGCGACGCGCATCGAAGAGTCCTTCTTGTTACGCAGGGCCTTGGAGGGGAGCTCGTCCATGCCTACTTCCTGCGACGCGTGATGAACCTTCAGCCGACCGCCGAAATCGAAGCCGTCCAGCCTTTGGGCGATCTGGTCTTCCTTACCGACCAGAATCAGCGCCGTCTCGCGAGTAGCGCGCAAGTACTGGCTTGCGGCGGGGACCACGACCTCAGGGCCGTGGTCCCCGCCCATGGCATCCAGGGCAATAGTCAGGCGTTCGACCAAGGCGCTATTCCCTCCCGGCTCTTGAACAACACGCCGGCGATTAGGGGTCGTGATCGAATCAGTCGTTCTTGTCCACGACCTTGCGGCCGCGGTAGAAACCGTCTGGAGAGACGTGGTGACGACGATGGGTCTCCCCGGTTGTGGATTCCACAGAGAGCGTCGGTGTGGTCAAAGCGTCGTGGGAACGGCGCATCCCCCGCTTGGAGGGGGTTTTCCGATTCTGTTGGACCGCCATGTAAGCCTCCGATAAATCAAAAACAGGCCGTTGGTCATCAGTGACGGAGCGGCTCGCTTCTTGGTATTGAGAACGGGATCCCCGCGTCCCGGTTGCGCGCTGAATCGGCCATCTGGAGAGCTTTCTCAATCCCCCATTACTCGGCGCTACTGCTTGGACTTCCACTCGGCAAGCGCGGCGAACGGACCGACATCGCGGGTCTGGGCGTCCGCCCCCTGCCCGCTCGGCGGCTGACTCGCCACCGTGCAAACCCCGGGATCGTGCATCGGTATCTGCGGCAGTGCCAGCAGCAGCTCGTCCTCGATCAAATCCCGGGGGCGGATCAAGCTCTCGCTCACCAAGAGGGGATCGTAGCGCTCGGGCAGTCGCCGCGCCTCGTCCATGCCCCGAACCAACGCCAGCGCCATTCGCGCATCTACCTCGCTGGCGACCGCCTCCAAACACCGCTGACACCGCAGCTCGAGCCTTGCTTTAACCTCACCCAGCACAATGGCTCGGTGATCCTCGTCGCGGCAAAACGCGAGCCTGAAAACGACGTCGCCCGCCGTATCGAGCAGAACCGCGCACAAGCGCGCCAGGCTCGACAAGGGCAGGCGACCGGCAAAAACAGCGCGTGTGTCAGCCGCGCGCCACGGATCGACAAGATCGGGCAACGGCGAGGACATAAGCTTGAAAATATACCCTGATGGGCGCCTTAGGGTCAAGATCTCCAGCAGCCGCTCAGCCGGGTTGACCGACCAAAGCGAGCAAGACGCCCGCGGCCACGGCCGAGCCGATGACGCCGGCGACATTCGGCCCCATTGCGTGCATCAGGAGAAAATTGTGGTGATCCTCCTCGAGTCCCACCTTGTTTACCACGCGAGCGGCCATCGGCACCGCGGAAACGCCAGCGGCGCCGATCAAGGGATTGACCCTTCCTCCGCTCACTCGGTGCATGACCTTGCCCATGATGAGGCCGGCCGCGGTCCCGATGCAGAAGGCGAGAGCCCCGAGGGCGAGGATCCCCAGAGTCTCCAGGGTCAGGAACTTGTCGGCCGAGAGTTTCGAGCCAACGGCGAGACCCAGGAGGATGGTCACAACATTGATGATCTCGTTCTGCGAGGCCCGACTCAGACGATCCACGACCCCGCTTTCGCGCAAGAGGTTGCCGAACGTGAGCATGCCGATCAAGGGCGCCGCGGACGGAAGCAACAGGACACAGAGCGCGAGCACCGCGAGCGGAAACAGGATCCTCTCTAGCCGGGACACGGGGCGCAACTGCTGCATCACCACGGCACGCTCGCTCTTGGTGGTGAGCGCCCGCATGATGGGCGGCTGAATGATCGGCACCAACGCCATATAGGAATAGGCCGCAACAGCGATGGCGCCGAGAAGGTCCGGCGCGAGCCGCGAAGAGAGAAAAATGGCCGTCGGCCCGTCGGCACCTCCGATAATGGCAATCGCCGCGGCGTCGGATAGGGAAAACTCGAACCCCGGCACGAAATTCAGTGCCAAGGCTCCGATCAGGGTGGCGAAGATCCCGAACTGAGCCGCGGCCCCCAACAGCAGCGTGGACGGCATGGCGATCAGGGCCCCGAAATCGGTCAAGGCGCCCACGCCCATGAAGATCAGCAGCGGGAACACCCCCGTCTCCACGCCGACGTGGTAGATCTGACCGATGAGCCCGTCCGGCCCGGCGATACCGGCGATCGGGATATTGCTGAGTATGGCGCCGAAACCGATGGGGACCAGGAGCAACGGCTCGAATTTCTTGGCGATGGCGAGGTAGAGGAGCACGCACCCGATGAGCATCATCAGGACCTGGCCCCACTCCAAGTTGGCAATCCCCATCCATTGCCAGAGCTTCAGCAACTCGTCCACGGGCTTTACCTGTAAGATCCGCGCCGAAGACGCTTCTTCCGCCGCCCTACCCGCGGGACAGGGCCGAGGTGGGGGAATCCCGTCAAGAGGCGAGCGTCCTCGGTTGTTTCCAGCGATGCGAACGTCATGACGGCCTAGACCAGCACAACCAGGGGCTCGCCGACCTGCACGCCTTCACCTTCCTTGACCCGGATCTCGCCGACGACGCCAGCCGTCGGGGCGCGCACCTCCGTTTCCATCTTCATCGCCTCGAGGATCAGAAGCTCGTCACCGGCCTTAACCTGCTGGCCCTGCGCGACCTTGATCTTGAAGATATTGCCCGCCAGGGGCGCCGATACCTCCGTGCCGCTCGAAGCCGGTGAACGGACCGGCGCCTCGGGAACCACCGCATGCACGGCTCCCTGCGGGGAGACGGTGACGTCATAGGATTTGCCGTCAACCTCGACCCGGTAGGCCTCGCTGGCAGTCGTCGCGGGCGCTGCGGCCTGGCGTGGCGCCGCCACCTTTGGGGTCTCCTCGGCCCAGGGAGGCGGCTCGAACGCCCCCGGGTTGTCCCTGTTCTCAATGAACCTTAGACCGACCTGGGGGAACAAGGCGTAGATCAGGACATCGTCCACCTCATTCTCGGCGAGGGTCAGAGACTTCTCCGTCGCCACCTGTTCCAGCTCCGCCGTCAGCTGCTCGAGTTCCGGCGCCAGGTTATCCGCAGGGCGGCAAGTGATGGGCTCTCCGCCCTCCGCCAGCACCCGCTCCTGGATCTCCGCGTCCACTGGCGCGGGTGTGGAGCCGTACTCACTCCGTAGCACGCCGGCGGTTTCCTTCGTGATGGTCTTGTAGCGCTCGCCGGTGAGCACGTTGAGCACCGCCTGGGTGCCGACGATCTGGGAGGTGGGCGTCACCAGGGCGATGTAGCCGAGGTCCTTGCGCACCCGTGGGATCTCTTCCAGCACCTCGTCAAGGCGATCGCTGGCCCCCTGCTCCTTCAGCTGGTTCTCCATGTTGGTGAGCATACCGCCGGGCACCTGGGCGACGAGGATGCGCGAGTCGACGCCCTTGAGTGCGCCTTCGAACTTCGCGTACTTCTTGCGCACGCCGCGGAAATAGGCGGCGATCTCTTCGAGCAGGTGCAGGTCCAGGCCCGTATCCCGAGGTGTGTCCTGCAGGATAGCCACCACCGACTCGGTGGGCGAGTGACCGTACGTCATGCTCATGGAGGATATGGCGGTGTCCACCATGTCGATACCCTCCTCGGCCGCCTTGATGATGGTCGCCGTGCTCATGCCGGTGGTGGCGTGGCAATGCATGGCGATGGGCAGGGAGCAGCTCTCTTTGAGCCGACCGATCAGCTCCTCGGCCACGTAGGGCTTGAGCAGGCCCGCCATGTCCTTGATGCAGATGGAGTTACTGCCCAGGTCCTCTAGCCGCTTGCCCATGTCCACCCAGTAGTCGATATCGTGGACCGGACTCACCGTATAGGACATGGCGCCCTGCGCATGCTTGCCCGTGGCAAGCGTGGCCTTGATTGCCGCCTCGAAGTTACGCAGGTCGTTCATAGCATCGAAGATGCGGAAGACGTCGATGCCGTTGACCGCCGCCCGCTCGACGAAACTCTTGACCACGTCGTCCGCATAGTGACGGTAGCCCAGTAGGTTCTGGGCCCGCAGCAGCATCTGCTGAGGGGTATTGGGCATCGCCGCCTTGAGCTGGCGCAGGCGCTCCCAGGGATCCTCCCCCAGGAAGCGAATACAGGCATCGAAGGTCGCTCCGCCCCAGGTCTCCAGGGACCAGAAACCCACCTGATCGAGCTTTGGCGCGATGGGCAACATGTCCTCGATGCGCATGCGGGTTGCGAGCAACGACTGGTGAGCGTCGCGCAGCACCACGTCCGTGATGCGGAGGGGAGTGGACTGGGTCATTGGAAAGGATCCGGAATACGTCGTCTTGGTGTCAGGTTACCGTGCAAATGCGCCCGAAGGCACCGACACGGGGTTTCAATGGCGACCCTCGCGGTAGCGGGCAATGGCAGCGGTTATGACGGCAACCAGCTCCCCATCCGTGACGGGTGCTTCGGAAACCGGACCGGAAGCTGGCGCGGGCTCCCCAGGTGCGAACCGCATCACCGCCAGCGACATCACACGAAGCACGCCGACCAACAACAGCAGAAACGCGAAGACGATACCCATGCCGATCGCCATCAATCGCAAACCTTCCATCAGCAAACCGGTGACCGCCATGTTTACCTCGCTCTGAGCTATCCGCCACCAGCCGCACCGAATGCGCCCCGTTTCCAGGTGCCGCTGCGGGCCTGTCAAACAGACGCGCCTTTCGCGTCCGCCCCTTCTTCCACAACAAAGAACTGAAGGCCTTGGTCGTTGGCCCGCCGCAACAGCGGACACACCCGCTCAGGCGTCGAACGGATGCCGCTTAATAATCGTCTGGCTGCGGTCGGGACCGGTGGAGATGACGTCGATGGGGAGCCCGGAGAGCTCCTCGATCTTGCTGAGATAGGCTCGCGCATTCTCCGGCAACGATTCATAGGACGTGGCCCCGATGGTGGAGGTTTGCCAGCCGGGCAGCTCCATGAACGTTGGACGGCACCGTGCCAGAGCGTCGGCCGAGTTCGGCGGGGCGCTCAACTGCTCGCCGTCCAGGTCGTAACTGACGCAGATCTTAATGGTCTCCATGCCGTCGAGCACGTCGAGCTTGGTGATGCAGATCCCACTTACGCTGTTGATGTGGAAGGATCGGTTCAGTGCAACCATGTCCAGCCAGCCGCAACGCCGCTTCCGCCCGGTCGTCGCCCCGAACTCCTGGCCCTGTTCGCCGAGGTGACTGCCGTCCGCATCGAACAGCTCCGTGGGGAACGGCCCCGCACCGACGCGGGTCGTGTAGGCCTTGACGATGCCCAGAATATAGTCGAGATCCCGCGGCCCAACCCCGCTGCCGCTGGCGGCACCGCCGGCGGTGGTGGTTGAGGACGTGACGAACGGATAGGTGCCGTGATCGATGTCGAGCAAAGCGCCCTGGGCCCCCTCGAACAGGAGATTCTTGCCTTGCCGGCGGAGGTCGTGCAGGAGGCCGGGGACGTCGGCCACCAGTGGACGGATCTCCTCCGCCTGGGCCAGCGCCTCGTCGAGAACGCCTTGGAAGTCGACGGTCTCGGCCTTGAAGTAGTGCTCCAGGGCGAAGTTGTGATACTCCATCACTTCGCGCAGCTTCTCCTTGAACCGTTCGATATCGAACAGGTCCCCCAGCCTCAGCCCTCGCCGTGACACCTTGTCCTCGTAGGCCGGCCCGATCCCCCGGCCCGTGGTGCCGATGGCCTGTTTGCCGCGGGCCTTCTCGCGGGCGTGATCCAGCGCGATGTGATACGGCAGGATCAGGGGACAGGAAGGACTGATGCGCAGTCGCTCCCGCGCGGGCACTCCCTTCTCCCCGAGCATGCGCAGCTCTTCGAGCAACGCGCCCGGGGATAGCACCACGCCGTTACCGACAAGACAGTACACCTCGTCGCGCAGGATTCCCGAGGGGATAAGGTGCAGGATCGTCTGCTCCCCATCGATCACCAGAGTATGGCCCGCATTGTGACCGCCCTGGAAGCGCACGACGGCGGATGCCCGATCCGTCAACAGGTCGACGACCTTGCCTTTGCCCTCATCGCCCCACTGGGTACCTATTACGACTACATTCTTGCCCATGCTCGTTACCGTGAAAGACAGTCTATGGTGACCATGAAAAACCCATCCAGGGTTCGGCCAACAAAAAAAACCAACAAACCTGGCTCCCCTTTCTCGCCATCCTCAATGGCGTTAAGCCGTCGCAGACGGCGACACATCGATGTGTCGCGCGCCGAGCGGCGTAACACGCGTTACTCGCCGCCCCCTTCGCTCACGCCGGGACCAGTACCCAGCGCGTTTCCTCCCGCATCAGGACCTCGCTGCAGCCGAGAGCCCTCGGATCGGCGCCCTGCCCCGGCAGCTCCGTGACCACCCGCCGGCCAGACGCCCGCAGGCGCCCGATCTCCTCCTGTAGGAGGGGATCGGCGGACCAGGGGACGAGCACCGCCGGCGACTGCCGGTAACGCTCATCGAGACCATTGCCCAGACGCAGAAGTCCCTTCAGATCCGTACTGAAACCCACGGCCGGGCGTGCACGCCCGAATACCCTTCCGATATCGTCGTAACGCCCGCCACGCGCGATCTCCAGACCCCAGCCGGGCACGAACGCAGCGAAGACCACACCAGTCTTGTAGTGGTAGCCCCGAAGCTCCGCAAGGTCGAAATGCACCGGCACATCCGGCAGCCACGTGCGTAGCTCCTCGGCAACCCGGCGCAGATAGGCCAGCGCCTCGCCGACGGGGGCGTCCGCCTGCGCCAGGTCCGACTCCGCGCGCGCGAGGGCGTCATCGCCATTGAGCTCGGCCAGCGCAAGCAGCATACGCGCAGGCGCACCGCTCACTCCGTACTTGCCGATCAGCGCCTCGATCTCCGGCATGGCCTTGCGTTGCAGGACCTCGAACAGGGCCGTTTCCTGCCACTCCTCGAGGCCTGCCTGGCGGGCGAGCCCCCTGAAGATGCCCACGTGTCCCAAGTCCAGATACGCATCATCGATACCCGCCAGCCCCAAGGTCAGCATCACCAGGCGCAGGATCTCCACGTCGCTCTCGGCGCCGGAGTGGCCATAGATCTCGGCGCCGATCTGCAGCGGACTGCGCGTTCCGGCGAATCCGTCCGAGCGTGTGTGCAGCACGGTTCCCAGGTAACAGAGCCGAGAGGGAACGTCGCGTTGCAGATGGTGCGCGTCCATACGTGCAACCTGCGGCGTCATGTCGGCCCGCACACCGAGCATGCGACCGCTGAGCTGATCGGTGAGCTTGAAGGTCTTAAGGTCCAGGTCGTGGCCCGTACCCGTCAGCAGCGATTCGAGATAATCGATAAACGGAGGGATGACCAGCTGATAGCCCCATCTCCCGTACAGGTCCAGCAGATCACGCCGCAGGCCTTCCATCAACTGGGACTGGGGCGGCAGGACCTCCTCGATGCCGGCCGGCAACAGCCAACGTTCTTCATGCATAGTCGGCGCTCAATTCACAAAGAGGCGCCCCGCACCCTACGCCGGATGCGGTATACCGACGGATCGCTGCAAGACACCCCCGTACGTATTGCTAAGACGCCCTTACCAGATAGAGAAGGAGAACACCCGCCAACATGCTGATCAGGCCGGCGACCCGCAAGGAGCGATCGTCCGTTTCGGCCACCTTCAGCAACGCTCGGCGCATGCCGCCCGGACTCAGGAAAGGCCATACCCCCTCAATCACGAACAACAACGAGAAGGCCACAAGCAGATCGTGCCACATCCCACAAGTCCGACGACGGATGCGCGGAACATCGGCGGGCCCTGTTGCCGACCGGCGCTACCGCGGCGATTCACAAAGTTTTTAATAATTGCAGATGCGGAGAACGTTGTCTATCGCACAGCCACAAGATGCGGGGGACGCCTTGCCGCCCGTTCCGCTCGCGCCGGCATCATTGACACCGATCGTCCGTAGGCCACCCGCACCGCATCTATGCCGAACAACCGGCGCAAACGTCTTATCAGCTCCTCCGCCGGCTGTACCCGCCAGTCGTCGCCCAGCCGCAATCGCCCGCGGACCCCGGAGCGTCGATAGTCAACCTGCACCGGCAACCCACCGCCCCGGAAGGCAGAGAGTACCGCAGCCAGCTCCTGGACGACCTCGTCGGCCGACATCTTCAGGCACGCCCCCGTGGAGAGATCCAGCGTCAGCCCAATGTGGTCCGCCAAGCCCTCTCGCGCCTGCTCCAGGGTGCGCACCTGATCCGCCCGCAGTGCCCAGCTATCGCGGTAATCGTCGTAGCTGAGAGCGCCGATGACGACAAGGATGCGATCCGGAACCAAGAGCTCGCGCACCTGTTCATAGAGCTCGGAGAAGACGGTAACCTCCATGCGGCCGGTGCGATCGTCGAGCACCACCGAGCCCATGCGCCCGCGCTGCGTCTTACCGTGGCGCACGCTCACCACCAGCCCGGCGACAGTGCGTGGCTCACGGTCACTACGGCCCTGGGCGGTCTGTAGGAGGGCTCCGATGCGTGCGCTCACCATCGCGTCCAGCTCTTCGTCATAGCGGTTGATCGGGTGGCCGGTCAGATAGAGGCCCAGGGTCTCCTTCTCACCCTGCAGGCGCTGCTCCTCCTCCCACTCGTCGATCATGCGGCGGGCCAGCTGTGGATCCGGGCTCTGCTCCTCGGCGGCCTCCGTTGCCCCGAACAGGTCATTCTGTCCCGCCGCCTGCGTCTCTTTGTGCTGCTCCGCCATCTTGAGCGCAAGAGGGAGCTCGGTCATCAGGGTCGCGCGGTTCGCCCCCAGCTCGTCCAGCGCACCAGCCCGGATCAGCGCCTCGAGAACCCGGCGGTTGGACTTGTGCAGATCGATACGCCGGCAGAAGTCCCAGAGATCCCGGAAGGCACCACCGGAGCGCCGCGCCTCGAGCATCGACTCGATGGCGGACTCCCCGACGCCCTTGATGGCACCAATGCCGTAGACAATGGTGCGCTCGTCGGAGATTGTGAAACGGTACTCTGAGCGGTTGATTGCGGGAGGCTCGACCTCGAGCTCCATCGCGCGACATTCATCGATCAAGGTCACCACCTTGTCGGTGTTGTCCATATCCGCGCTCAGCACCGCGGCCATGAACGCGGCGGGATAGTGGGCCTTTAGCCATAGGGTCTGATAGGAAACCAGCGCGTAGGCGGCGCTGTGAGACTTGTTGAAACCGTAGCCGGCGAACTTCTCCATCAGGTCGAAGATATAGGTGGCCGTCTCGGCCTTGACACCGCGCTCTGCGGCACCCTTTTCGAAGATGGCCCGCTGCTTCTCCATCTCCGCCACCTTTTTCTTGCCCATGGCGCGGCGCAGGAGGTCGGCGCCACCGAGCGTGTAGCCCGCCAGCACCTGGGCAATCTGCATGACCTGCTCCTGGTAGAGGATCACGCCATAGGTCGGCTTGAGAATCGGCTCCAGATCCGGATGCGGATAGGCGACCTGGGCCCGACCGTGCTTCCGGTTGATGAAGTCATCCACCATCCCGGACTGCAAGGGTCCGGGACGGAACAGGGCCACGAGGGCAGTGATGTCATCGAAGCAATCCGGTTGCAGCTTCTTGATCAGCTCCTTCATCCCCCGGGATTCGAGCTGGAAGACAGCTGTCGTCTCGTGGCGTTTGAGAAGCTTGAAGGACTCCACATCGTCCATGGGGATCGCATCGATGTCGAGGGCCGGCTCGCCGTTGCCCGCCCGTATGCCGTTGATGGTCTTGAGCGCCCAGTCGATGATGGTCAGCGTGCGCAGTCCGAGGAAGTCGAACTTGACCAGGCCCGCCTGTTCCACGTCGTCCTTGTCATACTGGGTCACCAGGTTCTCGCCGCCCGGCTCACAATAGAGGGGGGCAAAGTCCGTGAGCACGGTGGGAGCGATGACCACACCGCCCGCATGCTTGCCCGCGTTGCGCGCCAGGCCCTCCAGCTTGAGCGCCATGTCGATGATGGCCCGCACCTCCTCGTCGTCCTCGTAGGCCTTTTTCAGGTCCTCGCTCTCAACCAGGGCCTTTTCGAGCGTCATCCCGAGCTCGAACGGCACCAGTTTGGCGATCCTGTCGACGAATCCGTAGGGGTGGCCCATCACCCGCCCGACATCCCGCACCACCGCTTTGGCCGCCATGGTTCCGAACGTGATAATCTGAGAGACCGCGTCGCGGCCGTAGCGCCCGGCGACGTAGTCGATGACGCGGTCCCGATTCTCCATGCAGAAGTCCACGTCGAAGTCGGGCATGGAAACGCGTTCCGGATTCAGGAAGCGCTCGAACAGAAGGTCGTGCTCAATGGGGTCGAGGTCCGTGATCTTGAGCGCGTAGGCCACCAGCGAGCCGGCACCGGAGCCCCGCCCGGGACCCACCGGAATGCCGTTGTCTTTGGCCCACTGGATAAAGTCCGCCACGATCAGAAAGTAGCCCGGAAAGCCCATCTGATTGATGACGTCGAGCTCGATCTTCAGTCGCTCATCGTAGAGCGCGCGTCGTCGCCCGTAGTCCGGCGCATCCGGGGGCAGGATGCGCTCCAGGCGCCACTCCAGACCCTTACGGGACTCATCGGCGAAGAACTCCTCCATGGACATCCCTTCCGGGACGGGGAAGTCGGGCAGGAAGCTCTCACCCAGGCTCAGCTCCAGGCTGCAGCGCTTGGCGATCTCGACCGAATTCTCAAGCGCCTCCGGGATGTCGGAGAAGAGCTCGGCCATCTCTTGAGGAGAACGCAGAAACTGCTCCTCACTGTAGCGGCGGGGCCGGCGCGGATCGTCCAGGGTGCGGCCGTCGCGGATGCAGACCCTGGCCTCGTGGGCCTCGAAGTCCTCGGGGGCGAGGAAGCGCACGTCATTGGTGGCCACCACAGGCACACCCATGCGCGTAGCCAGCTCGACGCCGAGCTCCAGGCATTCCGCCTCGGACTCACGCCCGGTTCGCACCAACTCCAGGTAATAGCGGTCGCCGAACACCTGCAGCCAATCGCCGAGCAGGGTCTGGGCCTGATCTCGATGCCCGGCCAAAAGCGCTCGCCCCACGTCCCCCTCCGGTCCGCCGGACAGCGCGATGAGTCCGTCGGCCGTCTCTGCGATCCAGCCCCGCTCGACCTGAGGAACCCCGAGGTGCTGACCTTCCCGGTAGGCCTGGGAGATGAGCCGCGTGAGATTTCGGTAGCCCCGGATGTTCTGCACCAGCAGTACCATCCGGTGGGGCTTGTTCGGGTCGCCCTCGTTGCGCAGCCACAGATCCGCCCCGGCGATGGGTTTGACCCCCGCTCCCACAGCGGCCCGATAGAAGCGAATCAGGGCGAACAGGTTGGCCTGATCCGTGACCGCCACGGCGGGCATGCCGCTCTCAGCCGCGGCCTTGATCAGGGGCTTTACGCGCAGCAGCCCGTCGACCAGGGAATACTCGGAGTGGACGTGGAGATGAACGAATTGAGGATCCACGGACAAGGCGTTTTCGAAAGCTTTCCAGTGTGTGAATGGAGACGGCGGCCGACCGCTCGGATCGGTGAGCCTGAGCCGGCGAAACCCTGGCTCTACCGCTCGATCTTCAGCTCCCGCACGAGATCCAGCAGTTTCGGATCGTCCCACTCCCGCTCGCCCGCGGCACGGTACGCCAGCCGCCCTTCCGGGTCCACCACGAACGTGGTGGGCAACCCCTTGAGCGGCCAGCTCTGTATCACCTTGAAGTCCCGATCCATGGGAAGGGGGAATTCCACGGGGTAGTCGGCGGTAAATTGGCGGATGGTATTCGCGTCCTCGCCTGCGTTGATGGCGATCATGGCGATGCCTTCGTCCTTGACCTCCTCCCAGGCCCGCTGCATCGACGGCATTTCGGCGCGGCAGGGTGGGCACCAGGTGGCCCAGAAATTCACGATCAGCGGCATACCGCGATAGTCCGCCAGGCGAAACCGATCACCATCCGGCCCCGCGAGGTCGAAATCCGGTGCCGGCGGCCGATCGGGAAGCGCCGTGAGCTCAGGGTCGTCGCTCTCAGCCGCGGAAACCGCAGTGACCGCGAGAAGGTACAAGACAGCGAACAGGATCAGTAAGGCTCTCATGACTGGCGGACTCCAGGGTAATCCCGATGCGCAACGAACGCCAGGAATCAAGGCCGACTTCGGCGCACTTCGTCCGCCGAACCATAGCAGGCCCGGCGCCCGATGCAAAAGCCGCCGATAAAGACTGCTACCGTTCCTGCGACAACCCACAGCGGGATTGATCTATACTGCTTCGGGCGCCCATGCGCCCGGCCTCTACCAGCCCCCAGGGCAACGAAACCACGACTGCACATCCGATGAACAGCATCGCACAGATCCCCGGGCGCATCGATCAGCTGCTCTGGCACACGGATCTCGATCGCGCGCCCAAATGGCAGCGCAGCGCCGTCCACTTCGCCCGCTTGGTCTACGCCATCGTCCGGGACCTGACCCAGGGATACCTCACACTGCAGGCCATGAGCCTGGTCTACACGACCCTGCTGTCTCTGGTGCCCCTGCTGGCGGTGAGCTTTTCCGTGCTCAAGGGCTTCGGGGTCCACAACCAGATCGAGCCCATGCTGCTCAACGCCCTCGCCCCCCTGGGGGAGCAGGGGGTGGAGATTACGCAGCGCATCATCGGCTTCGTGGACAACATGAAAGTGGGCGTGCTCGGCTCCGTCGGCCTTGCGTTGCTTATCTATACGGTGGTCTCGCTGATTCAGAAGATCGAGCAGGTCTTCAACTATACCTGGCGCGTAGAGAAATCGCGCTCCCTGATCCAGCGCTTCAGCCAGTACCTGAGCGTCCTGCTCATCGGGCCCGTGCTCTTCTTCTCGGCGGTCGGCCTGACCGCCTCCATCACAAACACCACCTTTGTCCAGAAACTGATGGCGGTCCAGCCCCTCGGCCTCCTCGTGGAGTACGCGGGCGAGCTGATTCCCTATCTCCTGATCACAGGCGCCTTCGCCTTCGTCTACGTCTTCGTGCCCAACACGCGGGTGCGCTTCGGCTCCGCGCTGGTGGGCGCGCTGGTGGCGGGCGCCTTGTGGCAGACCGTGGGCTGGGTGTTCGCGACCTTCATGGCCGGATCCACCAAGTACGCCGCAATCTATTCGAGCCTTGCCATCCTCATCCTGTTCATGATCTGGATCTACCTGGCTTGGCTGATTCTCCTGATCGGCGCCAGTATCGCCTTCTACCACCAGCACCCCGAGTATCTCGCCACCCGGACGCGGGAGCTGCACCTGAGCAACCGCCTCAAAGAGCATCTCGCCTTCTCGCTGGTCGGCCGCATCGCCGCAAGCCACTACGGCGATGGGTCCGCCTGGAGCAATCAGGCGCTGTCGACCTCCCTGAAGGTCCCAAACAGTACCGTGGAATGCATCCTCGGTATAGTCGAGTCGGGCGGATTCATTGTGCGCACGGCCGCAGACCCGCCTCTCTATGTGATGTCCAGGGCACCGGAGAGCATCCCGCTCAAGTCCTTCCTGGATTACGTACGCTGTTACGAGGAGGACGAGCTAGGCTGCCGAGAGCGGGAGACCGACCCCCTTGCCGCCAAGCTCGAAAACCTCGTGGACAAAGCGATGACGACGGCCCTCGATGGACGTACGCTCAGGGATCTCGCCGCCGTGAGAAGCGGGCGTGGAAGTACCGGGGAGGAATCGAATGCATCCGCCCCGGCACCCGTCACCGACGCTGGGCCCCAAGAACCGGAGCGCAAAGAAGACGCCGCCGCCTGACCGAGGCTAGCCGATCAGCTCCCGTACCGGGCGGAAGGAGCGCCGATGCACCTCGCAAGGGCCGAGCTCCCGGAGCGCGGCCATGTGCGCCGCCGTGGGATAGCCCTTGTGCCGCGCGAAGCCATAGCCCGGGTAGCGCGCATCGAGAACGAGCATCTCCCGATCCCGAGTCACCTTGGCCAGGATCGACGCGGCGCTGATGGCCGAAACCAAACCGTCCCCGCCTACCACCGCCTCCACGGGACAGCTGAGCTTCGGACAACGGTTGCCGTCCACCAGCACCCGCTGCGGTCTCATCCGGAGCGCCTCGACCGCCCGCCGCATGGCGAGAAGAGACGCCTGCAGGATATTGATGCGGTCGATCTCCTCGACCGTGGAGGCGGCCACGGCCCAGGCCAACGACCTCTCGTGGATCTCGATCTCCAGGGCCTCGCGTTTCGACGCTGTGAGCCGCTTCGAGTCCGCCAGACCGGAGATGGGGCGTTGCGCGTCGAGGATAACGGCTGCCGCCGTCACGGGCCCGGCCAGGGGGCCGCGCCCGGCCTCGTCCACCCCGGCCACCAAGATCCTGTCGCCACTCACAATGCTTTTCCTTCGATCAGGTCCAGCACCGCGATGGCGGCCTCACGGCCGGCGTTTCGCCGCATTCGCCGATGGATCTGCGCGTACTCCGCCC
>JAYEJW010000472.1:0-8366 GCA_034716535.1 Pseudomonadota bacterium | reverse complement strand
AGATTCGCTCTCATTAATGTCGCCCATTCCCGTCAACTGATTCGTTATTGAGTGAAAACGTGCCGCGGCGGCCATTCGGGGATGCCGGTGCTGGCGAATAAAACCGAGTTTCCATTCAGACACTATATACGTTTCCTGTATCGACCTTCTGGAAGGAAATGTCATGACTGACGAGTCATGACTTCCGTACAAGTCATGTGAATTTCTACAGTGTACGTCCCGCCACGCCACATCCCACGTACTCGCACACACTTCGCTGAAGGCCAAGGTCCTGATTGGCTGTAATTTTTTTCGTTCACCACTCTCTGCCCCACGTGCGTCTGACAGACTCCCACATGGCACTGTTCTTGCTCACTGCCAAACAGAGGAAGTTGTAACGGAATGGACCCGCAGTCGCCGCGCGGCTGCCTTTGCCGTCGAGCTCGTTCGACCTCTCAGGTTCGCAAAACGAACCGCTGTGCATCGAGGGATATTCCCATGAAGAGAACACCCATGATCGCGTCCGCCGCCCTGGTGCTTGGGTTGGCCGGAAGCCTCTGTGTTGCTGCCAGCCGCGACGTCGTCGTCCTGACGACCAACGACCTGGGGATGCATTGCGCCTGTCCGGGCGCGGAGTACTTCCTGCTGTTGCCACCTTTCAACACGTTGCGCGCCCAGGTCATCGAGCGCGGCGCTAAACCCAGGATATTGGACGACCCGGGTCTGATCCGCGTGGAGTACAACGTCGTCGAGAACACGGACGAGACCCTGAAGGCGGATCCCTACTTCGCCACCTGGATCGAGATGAGCCCCAAGTACGGGTTCCCTCCCGCCGTCAATGAGGATGGGAGAATCCAAGGCCTCACGGGCGCCACGCTGGATGGAGAGATGCACGCGAAGACCGGGGAAGGCTGGTGGGAAGTGGTCGGGGTTCCGGCGTTCCCGGACATCAGCCGCCTCTCCACGGGGGCGGAAAAGATCATGGTCGATCCGGTGGACCCGGACGACCCGAGAAAGCGGAGAAATCCCTACCTGACGGGCAACGTGAAGGTCTTCGACCAACTGACCAACGAGCTTCTCGCGGAAACGAACACGACCGTCCCAGTCGCATTCGGGGGCTGTTGTGGTTGCCACCTGCAGCTAACCGAGGATCAGGAGATGGACCCAACTCCCGAAAACTCGTTCAAGTTGATGGGACAACTGCACGAGCGCGACTCGACGATCAACATTGCGGAGATCGACCCCGATGGCGATGGCACGATGGGGCCCGTACGTTGCTCCGTGTGCCACTGGGATCCGGCCATGGGCGAGAGCGCCGCCCCAGGCGGCTATGTGGACCTCGACGGTAACCCGCTACCAACCTCCCAGTACAGCTTCTCCCGTGTGCTGCACGGATGGCATGTGCAGAACGACACCGTGCTCAAGTACGATCCGGAGTTTGCGACCAACTGCTACAACTGTCATCCTGGCAACGGGCTGACCTGCTACCGGGGTCATCACGCGATGAAACCTTCACCCACCGGCGAGGGTGACCTCTGGTGCACGGACTGCCACGGCGATCTGAATCAGCGATTGGCCGAAGGTCAGCTCGACAATCCCTGGTCCGACAAGACATTACCGACCTGTAGGCAGTGCCATGCTGTAGAAACGGGTGAAGGCAGCGCCGGCGGCTATCTGCACATCGGCATCTTCGGTGAGTTCCTGAACAGTCGTTCCCACAAGAACGAAACCCTGCTGTGTTCCTCCTGCCACGGTGCTCCCCACGCCCTGTACCCGTCCACCCTGGACAAGGACAACGAGCAGTCCATTCAGCTTCAGGGATTTGCGGGTCCTATCGGAGCCCTCAACAGCTGTGCCGTCTGCCATATGAACTCCGTGGGAAACAGCGGCGTCAACATCCACACCCTGACCGGCGGGACGACTCCTTGACCGAGCACGGGGGTGGGCGCCACCGAGGCATGCTCTGCTGAGCACGGAATCCGCAGACGCCGCTCTGCGGATGCCGTCGTGCTCGAGGCGTGGTAGGAGCCGGAAACGGCAGGACCGCCTGCCCTAGACTTGATCGCGGGGAATGCCGAAATTCAGCGGCCAGGGACGGCAGCTTACTTCAAATCATAGCGTTTCAGTTTACGGTAGACCGTGCGCTCGGTGACACCCAAGGCTTTCGCTACCGCCGCGCGATTGCCCTTGTGCTTTCTCAGCATTCGACTGAGCTGATCCCGCTCGATCTCCTGGTGCGAGGGTCCGGCCGGCTCGACGTCGGGTTCGCGGGGCGACCTGCCCCCGATGCTGAGATCGCCATTGCGCCGCCCTTCTGTCCGGCGCCCCATGATTGCCCTCACCAATGAGTCGTCGATACTAGTGCCCGTGGCATGGGCAGCGGCGGCCTGCAGAATGTTCCTGAGTTCGCGGACGTTACCTGGAAAGTCATAGCCCTTGAGCAGCGCGAGGGCCTCGGGAGTAAGGCGGAGGCACCGCTGACCCGGATGCCGAGTCTGCTTCAGCCAGAACAGGGCCAGCTCGGGGATATCCTCCCGGCGTTCCCGAAGACTGGGCAACTGGATGGAGAAGCAGGCGAGGCGGTAGTAGAGGTCTTCGCGGAAGCTGCCTCTCTCCAGCTCATCCTGAAGATCGCGGTTGGTGGCGCAGATGATGCGCACATCGCTCTCCATGATACGGTTGCCACCGACGCGTCTGAATTGGCCCGTCTCCAGCACGCGGAGCAGCTTTGTTTGGAGCCGCTGGGGCATCTCCCCGATCTCGTCGAGAAACAGGGTGCCACCATTGGCCAGCTTGAACAGCCCCTGGCGATCACCGACGCTCCCGGTGAAGGCGCCGCGTTCATGACCGAAGAGCTCACTCTCGACGAGCGTCTCGGTCAACGCCGGACAGTCGAGTGTCAGGAAGGGCCGCCGCGACCTCGGGGATTGGCGATGGATGAAGTTGGCTGCCAGCTCCTTTCCCGTACCGGTCTCTCCCTGGAGCAGGACGGGCGCATCCGATTGCGCCGCCACCTTCATGGCTTCAAGCGTCGCGAGGAAGGGCTTTGAGTGACCCAACATGCAATCGCTCGGATCGCACTCCTCGTCGCGCACCGAGATCTCCACCATCGACTCGCCGAGATAGAAGCTATCCGCGCCGAGGCGCAGTGGGTACCCCTTGACCCGCACGTGATGGATTCGTCGTTCCTCATCGCGCGAGGTGTGGACATGGAGACAGCTGCAAGGCTCTCCGGTTTCCAGAACCTTCGTAAGGGAACATTGTTCTCCCCGCTCGAAACAGGGTCCCGGGACGCCGTGGGATACCTGGAAGCAGTGTTTACCGAGTACATCCTGGAGAGAGATACGATACGCGAGCTGAAACGCGCGGTTCGCCGCCACAACCCGGAACTGCGGATCGATGATGAGAAACGGCTGCTCGTGGGTTTCCGCGATGGACTGTAAGTCGATGGCATTCATATGAGCAGATTGTAGCCGTCCTTGGGGGGCGGCGTGGCCACCTGGGGCGTACCCCGCAGGATGGAAAACGGGACTTCCTGCAAGAGCGGGTTCTACGGAGTTTTCCCGTCGGGTCCAGCCCTGAAGCATCCGCGCGGCTGGTCTACGCTGACGGACATGGCAAGAACCCTGCGCATCGGGCAATCAGACCGAGCGCCGATCGATCATCCGTCTTATGGGCAAAAGGAAAGACTCGACCCCTGCGACCTTCGACCCCTGCGACCCTTCGTTGATCCTCCAGCGGCCAGTGAACCCACCATGAGGCTGGGTTTGTGACAGGCCACCCAGTATGGCCTCGGAATTGTCATTGACATTTGTCAATCGCCAAAGATATTTTTCTCGACAGCCTGCCTGTCGTTCCTATCCAATATGCAGACAAGGAGACCGGTCGTCAGCGTCCTGGTGTCCCGACAACAAGAGTCGCTCAGTGAACAAGAGCGCCTCTACGGGGCCTGGGAGCTCCATACAGGCTCCTTGAGACACAATTGTCAGGTTGTCGGCCGGCGGCCCTATCGGAGCTGCCGGCTGAGGCCTGGCTAGACGGGCGAAACCGGTGCTCAGGATTCCGTTCACATTCACCGCTTTCTTGCTCTGGAAAAACCGGAATAAGGTCAGTCGAGATGCGGCGGCCGATTGGTCACAGATGGTGTTTTCAATCTCGTCGCCACGGACAGGAATCATTTCACTTTTCTTGGCATGCATTAATTGCATGTACATGCAGATCAAGAATCTAATCGCTAAATTCGAAGGAAAAATCAATAAGGAGGTGATGCCATGCGTATTTAGGTAAAACGATACACGAGTTTAAAAGTATCGTCGGTCCGCACTAAGGCGGCAAAAACAGGAGGAGATGATGAAACTAAAGCGTTTCTACGCGCCCTTAATGGGTGCATTTCTACTCGTACTCACTCAGCCGTCCCTGGCTGAAGACCCCTTTCACATCAGCTACCGCCAGCAGAACTTGTCTTCCGATGGTTTGACCCAGTCAGGCATGCTGTTGGTAACCGTGGTTAATGTCAGCGGCGAAGACGTCCAGGAGATCATGGCGTCGGTGCCGGGGCCTAACAACGTCACCTATGATAACCGCTCCATACTGGTCGGCGATCTCGCCGAAGCCGCGCAAACCGAGGTGCTGGATGAATTCCAGGTGCCCCAGGAGCTCGCCAATCCCGACGCCATGGAAGACAACATCACTTGGCAGGTGGAATACACCGACAGCACGGGCGAACGGCTCAGCATAGAGGTCCGCGGTGAGAAAGTGCCCCACTAACCCGCAAGAGCTGAATTATCCACGAACTTTGGAGGTTTCTCCGAGGAGGACAAAATGATGAGGACGGCAATGTTTTCGACGTTGTTGGTCGTGACTATGCTATACGCCGGTATGTGGCCGGCGACTGCGTCCGCGGAGGACGTAATCCTAAACCCGGGCTACGTTACCGGGCAAGCAAGTGTTGGGACCGAGGGTTACAAGGTGCGGAACCTGTCTCTTAATGCCAGTGGTGGCGGTTACAGCGCGAGCAAGTCGGTATGGCAAACCAATGCAGAACCCATCGTTCCCATTGAGTACAGCATGACCGTGCAGGGCGGTGACTGGATCACCGAACTCACTGCTACCGCGACCGCGAGCCCGGTTGGATCGAATTATCCATACGCAAATATCTATTTCTCGCCACGTCGCTTAACGGTGCCGGCAACGGACCCGCCCACCACGGTAGAAGGCATTGACTATTCCACTGACGCCACGGTGCAGTTCCAGTTGAGCTTCACCGAAGGTTCGGCCCCGTTCAACTACTGGTACGCTTATGGTTACGCATACAAAGGCGCCACCACCGATCGGGGACAGACCAACTCCCGGGGCTATCAATACAGCAATTACTGTGATGACGTGCTTGCTTGTTCCTGGAAAGCACCCGTCGTGGCCAACGATCAGGTCCGCATCTATGCCTACGTCTATGTGTATGGTGACGGCTACAACAAACGCTACGACTTCTGGATCAGCAATCCAGACCTGCGCTACGACGATATCTCGGCGGGAGAGACACTGACCATTCCTCTGGAGGTTACCCACACCGCTCCGCTACCGGGAACCGGTTCGGTGAAAGGCACGATAGAACTCGGCCAGACCGTGGACGGGGTCGATTACGGTGACCGCTTTACCTACCCCAAATCGCCTTACTCCTATCACTACGTTTCCGGTTACAGTGGCAGTCAGGTCTACAGCAATCCCGGTGATTACGTGATGAACAATGTGCCGGCAGGCATCACCTACACCTACCACGCTCGTTCTTACCTATACGACAGGCTATACGAGCAGGACCCGTGGCGACGTCTTTATCTTTTCTGGCCATATACCGACGGCGACTACCTGAACGACCAAATCACCCTGTCAGAGGGTGAGCTAGCGAAAAAGGACTTCTACAACGATACAGGGATACTCACCGGCGAAGCAAATCTAACCGGTACGTTGCACAACGAAGATCTGTCCTACTATCAGCTATCTGCCTATGGCTCTCGTCATTATGAGCCCGGCCTAGGCTGGGTTAATGATCTAACCTACGGCGGCAATGCATACGATCAAGTCTATGGTGGTGACCTCGATCAATCCTACCGACTCTTCCTCACCCCCGGACTCTGGCAACCATACGTTGTGTCTACCTACGCGACTGATGTCAACCTGTTGGGGTACACCAACAATTCGGGGATGACGGTGTATGACTACAAGCACTACTACGACGGCAATTACTATGATTTCGGGGCGCCCAGCGAGATTGTGGCCGGCACGACCACCGCGGGGCCGATTATAGATTATTGCACGGGCTCTGTGATTATCCGCTTCCGTGTCGCGGGCGATTCAGGACGGCTTAGTAGCCCGTACGTAAACGGTTATGCGTACGTGTACAACGACGATGGCAAGCGGGAGCTTCAACCTTCTGTGTGGGGCCGTTCCTACCCCCCGGAAACGGTTGCAGCCCCGGAAGTCGAGGTACATGGCATACCCGCGGATTACAACCTGAACTATATTCGCGCCTATACCGAAGATGGGACCCAGGTGAGGTTCCCGAATATTCCCATTACCTTGGAGTGCGGTGTGCGGAAAGGCCGCGACCTCACGGGACCTAATATCGCGGTAACCCATCCGCCGGCTGACCCAATACTAATCACAAACTTCGTAGAGGTTAGTGTAACCGGAACCGTATCGGATGATACCGGAGTCGAAATGGTTACTGTAAACGATAAGTCAGTAGGGCTGACGCCGACAAACAATCCGGAGATGCCTAACGAGGTGGCCTTCGCTCATGGACTGAGCATATTACCTGGTAGCGACATTGGCGAGCAGTTGGTTACCACCTGGGCGTCCGATCCAGCCGGTAATGAGGCCTTCGACGAGCGCACGGTATTGGTCGATCGGATGGCGCCAGACGTCGCCCTCAGCTCTCCGCCAGATGGAGTGATTTACCCGCAAATCGATGGCGTCATACCCGTTGTCGCCGAGGCAAGCGATCTCGGATACGGCAGCTTCACCTTGGAAGTGACCTTGGATGGACAAACGGGATTAGGATCTGCGGAGGGCACAGCGGGCGGAGCTCCGGTTGCGGTGAACATCGCCAACATCGGCCCGCTTGCTGGGGGCGAGCACATAATCCAAGCCGTGGCAACCGATGCCGCCGGTAACGCCGCCTCTGACCAGCGTACCGTACGGGTCGACAGCTGGATACCTATCGTAGAGATCACGGCACCTGCCAGTGGCTCCTTCCATTCCAACTTGCAAACGATTCCCGTTGCGGTTGGTGCTTCGGACCAAGGGTACGGTTTCTCCTTATCAGTTTCGCTGGATGGAACCAGCGTTCATGAGGCATCTCGCCCTGCTATCAGCGAGGCACCGGAGTCTATCCTCTTCAACGGTAGTGTTGGACCGCTGGTTCCCGGCGACCACGTGTTGAGCGCCGCCGTTACCGATCGTGCCGGGAACAGCCAGGAGACCTCCATCACATTAACATCTTACCTCGAGGCGGCCTATGTCCAAGTGAAGCCGGAATCACGGGAAGGCAACGAGAACGGGAAGATGACCATCTTCGCCCAGTTGCCGCAAGGGTTAACACAGACTGCTAGTTTGGTCGCGACCGAGTATTGCGAACTGAGCAGCGGAAGCTGTCTGCAACCTGGCTCGGTAAAGTACAGTGCTGGTGAAGACAAACTGCTACTGAAGTTCGACAGAAGTGTGGAACTCATGGCGGACACCCTGTACGTGGTACGCGGCTCCTACTGCCCAGGCCCCGGGGACTGTTATGCATGGCAGGGCGTAGACGATACCAAACATTGATCGTCATTGAGACTGGAGCAAGCTCCCTCGGCCCCCGATGAACTTTGGGGGCTGAGTTTTTTCAGGGGGCGAGGATCTTGCTACCGAGCATAAATCGTACCTATTCACCTACTCCAGCCCTGGGGTCAAGCCCCGTCGGGGTCTTGATGTTTTCTTTTTCTGAGCTAGGCTCAGTGGCATGGCAAGGCCACTTCGACTGGAATTCGCCGGCGCGCTGTACCATGTCACCGCCCGCGGTGACGGGCGCGAGGACATCTATCCCACAGACGCCGACCGGCGGCTGTTTCTCGATGTCCTCGCCGATGTGTGGGAACGCTTCAACTGGACGGTGCATGCCTACTGTCTCATGAGCAATCATTACCACCTGCTCGTCGAGACGCCGGATGCGAATCTCTCCAAAGGCATGCGCCAGCTCAACGGCGTCTACACCCAGAGGTTCAACCGCACGCACGATCGCGTCGGCCATGTCTTTCAAGGGCGATACAAGGCGATCCTGGTGCAGAAGGAGACCAACCTGCTGGATTTGGCGCGTTACCTGGTGCTCAATCCGGTGCGCGCGCGGATGGTTC
>JAYEJW010000471.1:0-1649 GCA_034716535.1 Pseudomonadota bacterium | reverse complement strand
AGAGGTCGCGCGGGAGGAGATCAGGAAAAATGGCCACCCGAAAAAGCAGCGCTGAATTCTGATGCGGGTTCATACTCGTAACACTATGATTTACAAAAACTCAGCGCTTAATTCAGTGCCATTCGGGCCAGGCTCGATTTATTTCCCAATCGCTGAGTCATGTCGACGCGGTGCCCCATAATGCGAGCATGGCCCCTTACAGCTCGCCTTTCAGCTCGAGACTGCGCTCGGAGAAAGTGGGCCGATTAGCGGGTAGGTCGGGTCAGGCGTGCAGCCGGTTGCGGGCGCCCATTACGAAGAGGCATCCGCAGGGTATGCTCGCTGCGTTACTTCCGTTGGCGGCCACGACAAGGTCATTTCTTGAGCCTCTGCCTGCTCAGCGTCTCTGCGCGAACGGTTCCGATCTCTGTCGTCTTCTAATCAACAGAGAGAGGGCGCCGTAGCAAAGGATCCCGAAGACGTCGGCCGCGAAATCCAGCAGCGAGAATTCCCGGTAGGGCAGGAAGTGCTGGACCACCTCGATCATCAGGCCGTAGACCAGAAGGAAACCCCACCTGACGACTGCCAGCTCACGACCGGGATAGGCGCCGTCTGCCAGCCATGCGAGGACTGCGAAGGCGAGAATATGATTTACCTTGTCGTGGGAGGTCAGGGGCGGCTGGTCGAGTGGTGCGACGGCCAGAACAGACACCACCAACAGGCAGGCGCCGAGCGCCAGGCGGAAGCCCAGACGGAGGCGGCGGTCGCTCAGCATGGGACTGTGGTCAAACCTGTTCCCGGGCTATGGCGCGGTGGCCGATGTCCCGGCGCCAGTACACGTCGCGCCAAGTGATCTTATTCACGGCGGTGTAGGCATTGATCTTAGCCTCACTGACCGTGTCACCAAGGGCCGTCGCGCACAGGACGCGCCCGCCGTTGGTCACCAACCGGCCGTAGCGGACGGCGGTTCCCGCGTGAAACACCTTGCTGTCCGGTATTTGCGCCGCCGCGTCCAATCCGGTAATCGCATCTCCCCTCGCGTAGGCGTCCGGGTAACCCCCGGCGGCCATGACGACGCCGAGGGCAGCCCGCTCATCCCAGCTCGCCCTGACCTCGTGGAGCTTGCCGTCGAGGGCCGCGAGGCACAGCTCGACGAGATCGGACTGGAGCCGCATCAGGATGGGCTGGGTCTCCGGATCGCCGAACCGGCAATTGTATTCAAGCACCTTGGGCGTCCCGTCCGATGCGATCATGAGGCCGGCGTAGAGAAAGCCCACGTAGGGTAGACCTTCCGCCGCCAGTCCCTCGACCGTCGGGAGCATGACCTCCGCCATGATGCGCTCGTGGATCTCCGGGGTAACCACGGGCGCGGGGGAATAGGCCCCCATGCCGCCGGTGTTGGGGCCGCGGTCACCCTCGTCGCGCGCCTTGTGATCTTGGGATGTGGCCATGGGGAGGATGTGAGCACCGTCCACCATGGCGATGAAGCTGGCCTCCTCTCCGCGCAGGAGCTCTTCGATGACCACGCGGTTGCCCGCCGTGCCGAAGCGCCCCCCGCTCAGCATGTCCCGGACCGTCTGCTCGGCGGTGGCCGGATCCTCGGCGAGAATGACGCCCTTGCCCGCCGCGAGCCCGTCGGCCTTGATCACGATCGGGGCGCCGACCTCGTG
>JAYEJW010000470.1:0-8452 GCA_034716535.1 Pseudomonadota bacterium | reverse complement strand
ACGGGGGCGACCTGTACCAGCCCGGGGAGCCGCCGCTCGCCGCGATAGTTTTGGTGCCGGGGGCGGCCGCAGACGGCAAGGACGACCCCCGCCTGGTGGCCTTAGCCACCACGCTGGCCCGCGTCCGTTTTCTGGTGCTGGTGCCGGATCTCGCCAACCTGCGCGCGCTCAGGGTGCGGGCAGAAGATGCGCAAGGTGTGGCGGACGCCTTTTCCCACCTGCTGTCCCGAGCCGAATTCCCGGCCCACGGCCGGGCCGGCATCGGCGCCTTCAGCTATGCGGTGGGGCCGGCGGTACTGGCGGCGCTCGATCCCGCCATCGGCGAGCGGGTGGATTTCGTGCTCGGGGTCGGTGGCTATTACGACCTGCGCCGGGTGGTCACCTTTTTCACCACCGGCTATTTCCAGAAAGAGGGACAGTGGCGTTATCTGGAACCCAACCGTTACGGCAAGTGGGTGTTTGTTCTCGGCAACACCGAGCGCCTGTCCGACCCGCGCGACCGGTCGGCTTTCAGGGCAATGGCCGAGCGCAGACTGAACGATCCCCGCGCGCGGATCGATGACCTGAGCCGGCGCCTGACGCCCGAGGGGCGGGCGCTGCTCGCCTTGCTGGAGAACCGTGACCGGGTACGCGCGCCGGCCCTGATCGACGGCCTGCCGGCGCCGATCCGCGCTGACATGGAGGCGCTGAATCTTGCCAACCGGGATCTCTCCCGGTTGCGGGCGAGGCTGATCCTGCTCCACGGCACCGACGACGCCATCATCCCTTATACCGAGAGCGTGGCCCTGGTCGCGGCCACGCCCGAGGGCCAGTCCGAGCTGTTTCTCGTCGACGGCCTGGCCCATGTGGACGTACGGCCCTTCGGGCTGGACCGCCGTGCGATGTGGCGCGCCATCGGGACCTTACTGGCGCAGCGCGACAGCGCCGGCGGAGGCCGGCACCAATAGCCTGCGCCGTTACGCCGCCCTGTTGGCGAGCCATCCCGACCTGTAAGGGGATACGGCGGCGCTGGGGCTGGTCATCCGCACAGCGCTGCTGCCCGAGGCGCCGGATATTCCTCCGCAGGTGCAGGGAGTTGAGGCGCTGTTGGCGGGATCAGAGCGTTCGAAAGAGGAGAGACCGTGACGGCAGAGGCCGAGCAACGGGCGGATCAGGCGGCTGGGGCCAGTGCCGAAGGCTTGCTCGAGCAGGTGCGCCAGCTGCGGCTGGAGCTGCATCCAGGGCGCAGCCGTTCCCTGCGCGTGACGCTGGACAGTGCCCTGGACCGCGAGCTGGGTTTCGACAGCCTGTCCCGGGTGGAGCTGATGCTGCGCCTGGAACGCGCCTTCGACGTCAGCCTGCCGGAATCGTTGCTGGCCAGTGCCGAGACGCCGCATGATCTGTGGCGGGCGGTACAGGCTGCCCAGGGGGGGACCGGCCGGCCACCGTCGGCGGCGCAACCCCGCCTGGTACCGTTGGCCGAACTGGCCGGGGTGCCCGAGACGGCCTCGACGCTGCCGGAGATGCTCGACTGGCATGTGCTCAGTCATCCGCAGCGCCCGCATGTCTACCTGTACGGCGAGCGCGACGAACCCGAAACGATCACCTACGCGGCGCTGGCCGACGGGGCGCAGGTGCTGGCCGCCGGCCTGCAGGCGCGACGCCTGTTGCCGGGCCAGAGCGTGGCTATCATGCTGCCTACCGGTCGTGACTACCTGTTCAGCTTTTTCGGCATTCTGCTGGCCGGTGGCATCCCTGTCCCCATCTACCCGCCGCTACGCCCGTCGCAGCTCGAGGATCACCTGCGCCGCCATGCCGGTATTCTCGCCAACGTCCACGCGCTCCTGTTGATCACGGTGGCGGAGGCGCAGCGCGTCGGCCGCCTGCTCCTAGGGCAGGTCGACACCTTGCGCGGGGTGGTCACGACGCAGCAACTGGCGGCCACCGCGGCCGACTTCGGCGGCCCGCCGATCCGGGCCCAGGACACCGCCTTCCTGCAATACACCTCGGGCAGCACCGGCCAGCCCAAGGGCGTCATCCTGACCCACGCCAACCTGCTGGCCAACATCCGCGCCATGGGCGAGGCGGTGCAGGCCGATTCCACCGATGTTTTCGTCAGCTGGCTGCCCCTGTATCACGACAGGGGGCTGATCGGCGCCTGGCTGAGCAGTCTGTACTATGGCATCCCGTTGGTGCTGCTGTCGCCATTGGCCTTTTTGACCCGGCCGGCGCGCTGGCTGTGGGCCATCCACCGGCACCGCGGTACCCTGACCGCGGCGCCCAACTTCGCCTACGAGCTGTGCCTAGCCAAGGTGACCGAGCGCGATCTCGAAGGGCTGGATCTGGGCAGCCTGCGGCTGGCCTTCAACGGTGCCGAGCCGGTCAGTCCCAACGCGGTGCGGCGTTTCAACGAGCGTTTCGCCCCCTATGGCTTCCGGCCGCAGGCCATGACGCCGGTCTACGGCCTGGCCGAGGTCGCAGTGGGCCTGGCCTTTCCGCCCCTGGGCCGCGGCGTGCGCATCGACCGCATCCAGCGCGAGCCATTTGCCGCGCTCGGCAAGGCGATCCCCGCGGAAGCGTCGTCGGAACACGTCCTGGAGTTCGTCGCCTGCGGCCAGCCGCTGCCCGGCTACCAGATCCGCATCGTCGATACGGCCGGCCGTGAGCTGCCCGAACGGGAAGAGGGGCGGCTGAAGCTCCAGGGTCCGTCAGCGACCAGCGGTTACTTGCGCAACCCCGAGGCCACGCGGGGTCTGTTCGACGGACACTGGTTGGACTCGGGCGATCTGGCCTATATGGCCGAGGGCGACGTCTATCTGACCGGCCGGGTCAAGGACATCATCATCCGCGGCGGGCGCAACATCTACCCCTCCGAGCTGGAGGAGGCTGTAGGTGACATCCCAGGCATCCGCAAGGGCTGCGTGGCGGTCTTCGGCAGCCCCGATCCGGTCGGCGGCACCGAAAGGCTGATCGCCGTCGCCGAGACCCGCGAGACGGCCCCCGCTGCACGCGAGGCCCTGGCGTTGCGAATACAGGAGGTGGTCACCGACCGGCTGGGTCTGCCGCCCGACGATGTGGTGCTCACGCCGCCGCACACGGTGCTGAAGACCTCCAGCGGCAAGATCCGCCGGGCCGCCGTGAGCGAATTCTATGAACAGGGCCGGCTTGGCGAGCAGCCCCGGGCGCTGTGGTGGCAGGTCATGCGACTCGCCCTGGCCTCGGTGCGCCCGCGGCTGCGCAGCCTGCGCCGCCGTTACGCCGCCCTTGCATACGCCGCCCACACCTACGTCATATTCTGGCTGCTCGCCCCGCCGGTCTGGTTACTGGTCGTGTTATTACCCCGCGCCCGCTGGCGCTGGGCGGTGATGCGCGCGGGTGCGCGGCTGCTGTTTCGCCTCGCCGGTGTGCCGTTGCGGGTGGAAGGGCTGGGGCGGCTGCCGCGGGATCAGGCCTGTGTGGTCGTCGCCAATCACGCCAGCTATCTGGACGGGGTGGTGCTGGTGGCGGCCTTGCCCATCGACTATGCATTCGTGGCCAAGGCGGAACTGGACCGGCAGTTCGTGCCGCGCTATTTCCTGCGCCGGATCGGCGCGCTGTTCGTGGAACGATTCGACAAGCTGCGGGGCGTGGCCGATGCCCACCACACCGTGCAGACGGTCCAGGCCGGCCGCTCCTTGGTGTTTTTTCCCGAAGGCACCTTCACCCGTATGCCGGGTCTGTTGCCGTTTCATATGGGGGCCTTCGTTGCGGCCGCCGAGGCGGGCGTGGCGGTGGTTCCGGTGACGATTCGCGGCACCCGCTCGCTGCTGCGCGCTGACAGCTGGTTCCCCTACCGAGGGGCGGTGCGGGTTCGCGTCGGGCCAGCGATCCGGCCGGAAAGGGCGGGCTGGGCCGCCGCCGTGACACTGCGCGACGCCGCCCGCGCCGCCATCATGCAGCATCTGGGTGAACCGGATTTGGCCCAGGCGCCGCCGCACCCGTGACGGACAAGAGGCAAATGGAGAGGGAGACCGGTATTTTCAATTCAGGCCTTCGCGCTTGAGCTGGGTCTCCAGAACCTCCATCTGCACGTCCAGATCGCGCAGGTCGTTCTCGAGCAGGTGCTGGTGCTGCTGTCCGAATACCTCTTCGATGGTGGCCAGCACGCGGCGAAAGTTGGCCTCCAGCGGCTGAGTCCGGCCATTGGCATGGGCCTCGGCATAGCCGGTAACCACCCGCTGAGCGCCGTCGAGATAGGTATTGAGAAACTTACGTGCGCGGCGCAGATCCCGGGGATCACGGGCGATCTCCTCCAGGATCGCCCGCGCCAGGGCGATGATGCGGGTCAGACGTTGGTTCAGCTCTGGTTGCATTATTCGGCCGCGGGCTTGCTCGATGGCCAGGATCTTTCGCTCCGCCTGTTGCAACGCCTTGGTAGCCGACTCTGCGCTGCCCTCATGGATTTTGGCCACGGCGGACTGACGGCGTGGATCGAGACCGTAGAGCAGGACAAAGGCGGCGAACGCCCCCGCTCCAAAGGCCAAGGCGATGGGTAGACCATGGCCAACCCCCGCCCAGGCGGTCAAGGTCGTGGCCAGCGCGACGGTCAGCCCACCCAGGGCCTTGAATGGCAACCGGCTGGTCGTCTGGAAACGCTGCCGCTGTTGGCTCACCTCCTGGTGAAAGCCGTGGCGGGCCAGCATGGCACCAGCCAAAAACAGGCCGTAGGCGCTGACCGTTTGGCACCTTGGCTTTCCTCCCGGGAGATCGTCATATCGCTGCCGCCGGCGCAGCATCAAGAAAAATCCGACCACGTTGTCCACGGCGATATCCTGCTCTCGTTTGCGGGCCGCTGCCACCGAAGCGGCCAGCTTCGGCAGGCTGGTGCCAACCGTGACGATGGTCAGACCGATCACCAGGTCGCTGATCCCGAAGGCGTGGGCGATGCCCACCGCGCCCCACACCAGCAACCGGAAGCTGACCAACAACAGCGCCAGTCCGGGGAGCAGCGGCAGAATGCTCACGAATTCCTAGATCGCGGCGGGGAGACGCAACTCCGAGCGCAGCAGGCCGGCGACGAGTGACGTGGTCAGCACTCGATGGTCTCACCCATGCGGGGAACTTCGATACGGCGACCGGTGCGCGCGGCGAGTCCGTCGGCTAGGGCAGCCAGCGCCACCTCTTCGCCGTGCACGAGGCAGATCCGCGGTGAGCCGGGAATCTTCTCGGCCCAGTCCAGCAGCTGCTCTCGACCGGCATGCGCCGAGTACCCGCCAAGGGTGTGAATTCCCGCACGGACCGCGATTTCGCCACCAAGGATTTTCACCCGTTGGGCGCCGTCGACCAAGCGTCGGCCCAGGGTCCCACGGGCCTGGAAACCGACGATCACCACTTGGGTCTGGCGCCTCCATAGGTTGTATTTCAGGTGATGCCGGATGCGTCCTCCTTCGCACATGCCGCTGCCCGCAATAATGACCGCACCACCCTGGATCCGGTTCAACGCCATGGATTCCTCGGTGGTGCGCGTGGGTCGGAGAAACTCCAGGACCTCAGTCAGCGAATGGCGGCCACGATCGGTGAGCCGGTCTATATCCTTTCGATCCAGGGCGGCCAGGTTGCCCAGGTACAGGGCGGTCACGTCGATCGCCATGGGGCTGTCCAGATAGACCCTGGGTTGGGGCAGACGTCCCTGGCGGCGCAGCATGGCGAGCTGGTAGATGACCTCCTGCGTGCGCCCCACGGAGAAGGCCGGTATCAACACATTGCCGCCCGCCGCATGAGCCAGGGCAAGAATCTGGGCGAGCTCTTCCTGGGTGGTGTCCATGTCCTTGTGATCACGATCACCGTAGGTAGCTTCCATGACGACCAGGTCGGCTTCCTGAGGTACCTGCGGGTCCTTCATGAGCAAGGACCCAGGGTTGCCCAAGTCGCCTGAGAAGGCGAGCCGACAATGCCGGCCCTCGCCCCGAACGTCCAATTCGACGATCGCGGAGCCCAGGATGTGCCCCGCATCGAGAAAGCGAAGGCGCAGACCCTCGGCCACGGCGATATGCTCGCCGTAGACCACAGGCTCGCACAACGCCAGTACCCGCCCCACGTCCTGTTGCGTGTAAAGCGGCCGTAACAGGGGGCGACCCGCCCGCTCGCGACGCTTATTCTCCCACTGGACGTCACGCTCCTGGAGGTAGGCGGCGTCTTTGAGCATGATTCCGAGCAAGTCTCGCGTCTGCCGTGTGCAGTAGATCGGACCGCTGAATCCCTCTGCCACGAGCCGCGGGATGAGTCCCGAATGGTCGAGGTGGGCGTGGGACAGGACCAGCGCCTTGAGCGAGCTCGGCTCGAACGGAAACGGCGCACGATTGCGCCGTTCGGCCTCCGGATCGCCCTGATGCAGGCCGCACTCCAGCAGCAGGCGGATGTGTGCCGTTTCGAGCAGGTGGCACGAGCCCGTAACCTCGCGGGCCGCACCGTAGAAGGTCAGCTTCAAAGAGTCGGTTTTCACGCGCACAAGGACTTGATCTGGATGGGAGTGGATATAGGGTATGCTACTAGTACTCCGACAGGGAGGTTTTGATGGGAATCAGAGCGTCCCAAACGCGCCAAGGCAAGGCGCAGTCCGCCGGGAATGGTTATTCCCTTTCCAAGGACTGCAACGCCGCATTGGTGCGTTTGGGGCGCTCCCTTCGGGCAAGGCGAGAAGCGGTCATCTGCGTTGTTGCGCAGGCTTGAATTAGCTACGGCTAGTCCTGCGCCAGCGCGCCTAGCAGCTGACCGCTTCTCGCCTCGCTGAGTCCATCAAAACCTCCCTGTCGGAGTACTAATCCCTGTCGGAGTACCAGCTACGTCCCCTTGGGGATCGCCTTGCCGGGTCCCCATCGCCTACGAGAGAGACCGGTGGCACACCATGAATCAGGTTGAATCCACGGGACAGACCCTCGCAGACATGTCGGTCGCCCTGACGGGCTCCGGCGGCAGCGGCGTCGTCACCGCCGGCGAGATCCTGCTCGATGCCCTGGCCCGGGCGGGATTCTGCGGACTCATGACCCGCTCCGCCGGCCCGCAGATCCGAGGTGGGGAATCGGCGGTCATGCTGCGCTTCTCGCGGCAACCGGTCGATGCCATGAACGACCGGTTCGATGTACTGGTCGGGCTCGATTGGCTCAACGTCGGCCGGTTCCTCGATGAGATTCCGCTCGACGCCGGCAGCCGTATCTTCGCCGACCCCGCCGCAGGTCCGATACCGGGACCCCTGCTCGAGTCGGGCGCACGAGTGAGGGAGTACCCGTTCAAGGAATACGTCGATGCGGTGCCCGGCGGGCGCGTGAACATGGCGGCCATTGGGGTCTTGGGGGCTGTAACCGGCCTGCCCCTGGAGGCCCTCGAGGCTGGGGCGCGCGGCGTGCTGGCCAACAAGAGGAAGGACACGGTTTCCTCGTCCATCGCCTGCATCCGATCGGCCTATGCCAACGCGGCCGGCACGCCACTGGTGGACCACCGGGGGCCTGGAAACGATCTTGCCCGCTGGTGCCTCAGCGGTAACGAGGCCACGGGGCTCGGCGCCCTGCGCGCCGGTGTTCGGTTCGTAGCGGCCTACCCCATCACCCCCGCCAGCGAGATCCTCGAATGGCTGGCCCCTCGGCTCGAGCAGGTGGGGGGATCGCTGCTGCAGGCCGAGGATGAGCTCGCCTCGATCAACATGATCATCGGCGCCTCCTTCGGCGGGGTCCCATCCCTTACCGCGACGTCAGGGCCGGGGCTCAGCCTCATGATGGAGGGGCTGGGGCTTGCGGTCGCCAGCGAGACTCCGGTGGTCGTGGTCAATGTCCAGCGCGGCGGTCCCTCCACAGGCCTGCCCACCAAGTCGGAACAGTCGGATCTCAACATCGCCCTCTACGGCCTGCACGGCGACGCGCCCCATCTGGTGCTGGCCCCCCTGTCCATCGGGGACTGCGCCTATACAACCCACTGGGCGGCTGGTTTGGCGGAGCATCTGCAGGCGGCGGCGATCGTCCTGTCCGATCAGTCGCTGGCCCAGTCCAGAGCCATCACGCCGCCCTTGACGGAGACACCTGCAGTCCTGACACGCCGCGTCCAGCAGTCACCCACGGAGGAGTACGCGCGCTACGCCCTCACGGAGGATGGCGTCTCACCCATGACCCTCCCCGGGGTCCCGGGCGGCATGTACACGGCCGACGGGCTGGAGCACAATGAGCAGGGCGCACCTTCAACCCTGGCGGCACACCACCTGGCGCAGCTCGGCAAGCGGCGCAGCAAGCTCGAGGCCTTCGAATATGGCGATGCCTGGGCCGAGATCCGGGGCGCGGGCGGACTCGCCATCGTGACCTGGGGCTCCGCCTCGGGGGCAGTCTTCGAGGCGGCCTCGCGGCTCGAGACACAGGGACGGACGGTCCGGGTCATCGCGGTCCGCCTGCTGGCGCCGCTGCGGAGCCAGGCCCTGGCACAGGCGCTGGATGGCGCCGAGCAGGTCTGGGTG
>JAYEJW010000469.1:0-1659 GCA_034716535.1 Pseudomonadota bacterium | reverse complement strand
ACGTCGAGAAGGACGGCAGTCTTATGCGCAGTAAATCAACAAGCCGTGGGCTGCGATCTATTGATATCGCGAAGATTACTGCCGCCCATCAGCGGCATTCTCCGCATAACCCTGTACTCGGCATAAAGAGAGGGGGCAGTATGTCCATCGGGCGATCGGAAACGCGGCCGCTGACGGCGGCGCTCTTTTGTTCCCTGTTGCTCTTGATTCAAGGCGGCGCGTGCGCCCGCGGGGCGCCCGGCCAGATCTCCTTTTCTGCTCTGCCGGCAGGAGACCTGGTGCATTTCCGCTACGAGCTTCCCGGAAGGGATGAAGCTCGGCACCGGATCCGGTTCCAGGTTCCCCGATTGGCGATCGAGCGTGCCCGATCGCGCTTCAGCGCCCACAATCCAGAGGAGCTGCGGCGGCTCGCGGAGGCGGAGTTCCATGACCAGCTTCTGGGTGCCGTCGCGTCTTTGCGCCGGTCCTATCCGGGTGCGCGGATCGAGCTGGAGGACGACCACCGCATCGCTTGGCGGGTCGGCGGCCCGGAGGACTTTGCCGGAGAGCAGCAGAGGCTGTTTGACCAGCACATGGAAGAAGAGCTGGCTGCGATTCGGGCCGAGTTTCCCCAAGCGGAGATCAGGTTGTCGAACGATGGGCGATACAGCATAAGCGCGCCGGGTCAGGACATGCTCGACGCCATTCAGCGTCGGATGTTGGCGGCCGAGGACCGCAGCAACGGAGAGCTTCGCCGCTACGCGCAAGCAACCAGGTCGCGCATGGAGACGGATACCGAGCGCATCGGGCAAGACCTGCGAGCGGAAGTTCTGCGTATCGAGCAGCGGATGAAAGCGTTCAAGTCCGCCTACTTCCGGGAGCGTCTCTACAAGGTTCAGAAAGACGGCTACTTGCGGCCCGACTATGCGCGGATTGCACGAGAATCCCTGACGGACCTGAAACCCGTCGCGGACGCACTGACCCACTGGATACGCCGGCTCCCCAAGCGCGAGGGTCTGACGCGTTTGCTCTTGTTCACTCAGACTATCCCCTACGAGCGACTCGACGACAGGTCCACGGACGCGGGCTTCCTAATGCCTCTGATCGTGCTGGCGGAGAACCGTGGTGACTGCGACAGCAAGTCGACAACCTATGCGGCGTTGGCCCACCTGATGTATCCGGATATCCCCATTGCGCTGGTGCTGGTGCCCCGCCATGCCTTGCTCGCCCTCGGGCTGCCGCCGGCCCCGGGGGATCGGACGCTGGAGTACGGAGGCAGGCGCTGGGTGCTGGCGGAGCCCGTCGGCCCGGCCGTTCACCCTCTCGGCGAGATTGGGGAAGACTCTGAGCGGTCGGTCCACGAGGTGGAGGCGGTCGTTACGCTGTTTCCCTAGGGAGACTCAAGTCGGGACGGATCATCACGCGTTACTCGGTCGTGGAGTTGAAGAACCTGATCGGCGCTCCAAACGGGTTTGTTGGGAGGGCTTGCGCAAGAGTCCGGTGCTGCAAAACGAAAAGCTGCGAGGGCGGAAGGAAGTAACTTCTCAATAAGTAGCAGGGCAAATCTGTTCTAACCCCCCTCACCGCGCGGGAGAGGTGATCGCGGAACGGAATTGCCGGTCATGCGCAGATAGTCGAAGACACGCCGAACATTACGGGCGAGCTTGTCGATAGTGGCGG
>JAYEJW010000468.1:0-8477 GCA_034716535.1 Pseudomonadota bacterium | reverse complement strand
CGGGCAGCGAGCCGAGCGCTTCGCGCAGATAGCCCAAGGCCTTCTCGTTATTGCCCAGGCGATATTGCACCCAGCCCATGCTGTCGAGCACGGCCGGATCCTCCGGCTTGAGTGAAAACGCCCGCTCGATGAAGGCCAGCGCCTCATCGAAGCGATCGGTCTGATCCGCAAGCGTGTAGCCGAGGGCGTTGAGGGCCTCCGCATGATGGGGATCCCGCTCGATGATCGCCTTGAGGTCCCGCTCGAGGATTTCCAGCCGATTCATCCCCGCAGCGAGCAGGGCGCGTGCGTAGAGCAGGTCGGGGTCGTCCGGAAAGGCATCAACCGCCTCGTCGTACACCGCCATCGCCTCGCGCTGCAAGTCGATGTCCCGCAACAGCTCCGCCTCGATCAGATAGAGGGTCACCGCATCATCCGACCACTGATCCCGCAGCTGTTGCAGGATCTCCCGCGCGCGCTCGACCTCACCTTGATCTGCACGGACCCGGGCGATGCGTACGCGGGCATCGAGGGCATGCTCCCCGTCCACCTTTGTGTACCAGGACACGGCCGATTCCAGGTTCTCGGCAAACTCTTCCACCTGCCCCAGATAGTATGCCGAATCGTCCTGGCGCTGGCCGGTGTCCCGGAGCCGGGTGAAGTAGTCGCGCGCCGCGGCGAGATCCTCCAACTGCAGCGAGAGGACGCCGAGCGCGAACAGCACATCCGGCTCCTTCGGCGTATCGAGCAGCATGTACTCGAACAGGTCCCTGGCGTGTGAGAACTCCTTTTCCTCGACCAGGAACTGGGCATAAAGCAGGCGCAAACCCTGATCTTGCGGGTTCTCCGCGACGAAGACCTCCAGGGTCTCGCGCGCCTGCTCCCGATCCCCCCGGGTCAACAGCAACTGGACCAGAAAGATCCGCGGCTCGTTCCAGCCCGGACGCAGCTCAGACGCCTGCCGCGCCGCCTCCGCCGCTTCGTCGTAGCGCTCAGCGCCCGCAGCCACAATGGCTCGGGCGAACCAGGCGTCGGCGTTCTCGGGCTCATCCGCGGTCAGCGTCTCCATCAGCTCCAAACGCCGCTCCGGTGGCCGAAGCTTGGAGACGAGCCGAGCCGCCCGCATGAAACCGTCGCTTCCGTCCTCCGCGGCAAGAGCGATCAGCTTGCGCAGGTGCGCAAGCGCGCCTTCCACATCGTCGGCATCGAGCCGCACGTATGCCGCGATCTGGTGCGCGCCGAGAGAGTCGGGCTCGAGCTCGAGCCAGGCGTCGATGGCCTGCTGCACCGCATCCGCCTCGTCCAGGAGCAGGGCGGACCGGGTAGCGAGCTCCGCCAGCTCCGGATCCCTCGCCAAACGGGCGCCTTCCAGGAAATGGGTGAACGCCATCCGGTGATTGCCACGCTCCGCGGCGATCTGACCGACCAGCACTGCATAGACGAGATCCGGCGTCAGGCCGGTCTCCGGCTCGCGCTCGACGCCGTCTGCCCCACCTGCGGGCCGGTCCTTGGAATCACCGGTCGACAGCTGCTTTGCAGCCGCCATCGAAAGCGCAAAGGCGTCGTTGCGGCCGGGCAGGTCCGCACATCCGGCGATTGGAAGCCAGAGAAAGACAAGGACAACGAGGTGGAGTCGACGGCGCATCGGGATATGGTTAACGTAAATGGTCAGTTTCAGGTTGGATGTCAGTATAACCTCCCAGTTCCACACCAAAAAACTGGACTGCCCACACATCCGCGATGTGCGGCATGCGCGACCGAATATTGCCAACCGCTTGCATGAGCCGCACTGATGTCAAAGAATTATAAAGATTTTCACTCTTAATACAGACCGATGACAATCCTGGTCGTAGGACTCAACCACAAATCCGCCCCGGTGCAGATCCGGGAGCGAATCTCGTTCGGCCCCGACATCCTGGTGGGCGCCCTGCGCAACCTGACCGACCATCCGGAGGTTGCAGAGGGTGTGATCCTATCCACCTGCAACCGAACCGAGATCTACTGCACCCTGGCCGCCTCCCAAGGCGATCCGGTGGAAACCTGGCTCGGCCGTTTTCATGGACTGGACCAGGATCGGATCGCGCCCTATCTGTACACCCGCCTCGATCGGGACGCCGTCTCCCATCTGCTGCGGGTGGCGAGCGGACTGGACTCCATGGTGCTGGGCGAGCCCCAGATTCTGGGCCAGGTGAAGACGGCCTTCCAGTCCGCCCGCGACAGCGGCACCGCCGGCAAGCTGCTGTGCCGGCTGTTCCAGCACGCCTTTGCCGTCGCCAAGCAGGTACGAACGGATACGGCCATCGGCAACAGCCCGGTCTCGGTCGCCTTCGCCGCGGTCAGCCTGGCCCGGCAGATCTTCAGCGACCTCAGCGACCAGACCGCCCTGCTCATCGGCGCCGGCGAGACCATTGAGCTCGCCGCGCGACACCTGCACCAACATGGGCTGGGACGCATCATCGTCGCCAACCGCACTGTGGAGCGGGCCCACGGCCTGGCCGCACAGTTCGACGGCTACGCCATCGCACTCACGGAGCTCGCCAACCACCTGCCTGAAGCGGACATCCTCGTCTCTTCCACCGCAAGCCCTCTGCCTGTACTCGGCAAGGGGACCGTCGAGCGGGCACTCAAGCAGCGCAAGCACCGGCCGATCTTCATGGTGGACATCGCCGTGCCGAGGGATATCGAGCCGGAGGTCGGCGAGCTCGACGACGTCTATCTCTACACCGTGGACGACCTTCAGGGCGTGGTGGATGAAGGGATGCGCTCCCGCCAGGAGGCTGCCGAACAGGCCGAAGAGATCGTGGACTTCCACACCGAGGAGTTCCTGGGCTGGCTGAGGTCGTTGGACGCGGTGACCCTGATCCAGGACTACCGCCACCACGCCGAGCGCCAACGCGACGAAGTGCTGAAGCGGGCCCTTCGCCAACTGGAGAGCGGCAAGCCCGCCGAGGAAGCGCTCGGGTTCCTCGCTCACACCCTGACCAATAAGCTGCTGCATGCCCCGAGTGCACGCCTGCGCCGTGCGGGCAGAGAGGGCCAATCCGAGCTGCTCGAGGCAGCCAACGAGCTGTTCGAGCTCACGAAGAAACCCGGGCCCTCCACCCCATGAAACCATCCATTCGCGACAAGCTGGAGCGCGTATCCGAACGCTTCAGCGAGATCACGGCCCTGTTGGCCGAGCCGGAGACCCAGGCCGATCAAGGGCGATTTCGCGACCTCGGCCGGGAATACGCACAGCTTGACCCCGTGGTCGGATGCTACCGCCGCTACCAGCAGATCGAGGAGGAAATCTCGGGCGCACAAGAGATGCTCGCGGACCCGGAGATAGCGGACCTCGCCCGCGAGGAGCTGGACACCGCCCGGAACCGCCGCGAGGCCCTCGAGCCGGAGCTGGAGAGCCTGCTGGTACCACCAGATCCCCATGACCAGCACAACGTGTTCCTGGAGATCCGTGCCGGCACGGGCGGCGCCGAGGCGGCGCTGTTCGCGGCCGATCTCGCACGCATGTATCTACGTTATGCGGAGGCACAAGGCTGGCGGGTCGAGCAAATGAGTCAGAGCGAGGGAGAGATGGGCGGTTTCAAGGAGGTGGTGCTGCGCATCAGCGGCAGCGGGGTGTATTCGCGGCTCAAGTTCGAGGCCGGAGCCCACCGGGTGCAGCGCGTACCCGAGACCGAGTCCCAAGGCCGTATCCACACCTCCGCCTGCACGGTGGCTGTGTTGCCTGAGGCCGAGGCCATCGACGACGTGGACATCAACGGCAACGATCTGCGCATCGACACCTACCGCTCCTCGGGCGCCGGGGGTCAGCACGTGAACAAGACCGATTCGGCGGTGCGTATCACCCACCTGCCCTCCGGGATCGTGGTCGAGTGCCAGGACGAGCGCTCCCAGCACAAGAACAAGGCGCGCGCCCTGTCCCTGCTGCAGGCGAAACTACTGTCCCAGGCCCAACAGGCCCAGGTCTCCGAGCTCGCGCAATCCCGCAAGCTGCAGGTGGGCAGCGGCGACCGCTCTGAAAGGATCCGGACCTACAACTTCCCGCAGAATCGGGTCACGGACCACCGCATCAACCTGACCTTGTACAAGCTCGAGGAGATCACGCTCGGGCAAATGGACCAGGTCATCGACCCGCTTCTCCAGGAATACCAGGCCGAACAGCTGGCCGCCTTGACCGAAGGCTGAGCCCCTCCGTTCCATGCGGCATACGATCGATTCCGCCCTGCGCGAGGCCGCGCGCCGGCTCGCGCTGCTCCCTCACGCGGAACCGCGCCTGGAGGCCGAGCTCTTGCTCGCACAGGCGACGGGGCTGCGGCGCGAACAGCTGTTCGCCTGGCCGGAGCGGGCCGTGCCGGCCGAGGCCCTGGCCCACTTCCGCACCCTGGTGGAGCGCCGCCGCCGCGGCGAGCCCGTCGCCTATCTTCGAGGCCACCAGGCATTCTGGGCCCTGGACCTGCTCGTCACACCGGACACCCTGATCCCGCGCCCCGAGACCGAACTCCTTGTGGAACTCGCCCTGGAGCAGCTTCCCGTGGGGGAGCCGCTCCTGATCATCGACGCCGGCACCGGCAGCGGCGCCGTCGCCGCCGCCATCGCCGGCGAGCGCCCCGGCTGGACGCTCATTGCAATCGAGCACAGCGCCGGTGCCGCCTGCGTGGCCCGGCAAAACCTGCGCCGCTGGACCCCCGGCAATGCACAGCTTCTGCGCGGCGACTGGCTCGCACCCATCCGACGCCGCTGCGCGCACGGGATCATCAGCAACCCGCCGTACGTCCCCGACTCGGACCCACACCTGGAACAAGGAGACCTGCCGTTCGAGCCGCGGAGCGCCCTTGCCGGGGGAGCCGATGGACTGGACGCCATCCGGCGCCTGGCGGCACAGGCGGTGATCCGTTTGCGGCCGGGCGGGCTCATCGCCCTGGAGCACGGCTTCGACCAGGGGCGCGCGGTACGCAGGATCCTAGCGGAGCGAGGCTACGAGCGCATCGAGACCCGCCGCGATCTCGCCGGCCTCGATCGCGCCACCTTCGGCCGGATTCCTGAGAATCGGTAACGCTTTTGTTCTTGATTATTTCAAGCCCTCGATTAGCATACGGAACTAATGGACATCTCCGACGCCGACCGCATCAAACACCGCCAGGTCCCCTTCAACGAGCTGCACCCGGAAACTAACCAGGCGCAGACGGCGGCCCTGTTTCTCTCCGACGTCGAGGGCATCCTGCGCGCCGAACCGACCTCCCCGCTCCTGCTGCAGGTCAGCTACGACGTGTTGCAGACCACCCTGGAGGAGATCGAAGGCGCCCTGCGTGAGCTCGGCCTGCACCTGGACAACAACCTGATGGTCCGGGTCAGACGTGCCCTGTACTACTACACGGAAGAGACTCAGCGCGCCAACTTCGGCTGCCCGCACGGCAAGAGCAACTGTACCAAACAGGTGTTCGCCAAGCGCTACGCGAAGCTCGACCACAGCTGCCGCGACCACCGGCCCGAGCACTGGCGACGGTATCTTTGAAGAGCTATCAGCCTTGGAGCCGGTCTTCCCGAATCCGCTTCCCCCGGGTCCCGCGGCCTCACACATCGGCCGACCCCCCGGATGATCGGTCCCTCTTCGGGCTGATGGCTGAGCGCTGACGGCCTCTCCGGCTTCCGCAATGAACGACGACCAACTGCTGCGCTACAGCCGCCAGATCATGCTGCCGGCGGTGGGCGTGGAGGGGCAGGAACGCCTGCTCGCTTCGCGAGTGCTCATCGTGGGACTGGGTGGACTCGGCTCGCCGGTCGCCATGTACCTCGCCGCCGCCGGGGTCGGCACCCTGGTGATCGCGGACTTCGACGCCGTGGATCTCTCCAACCTCCAGCGCCAGATTCTGCACACAAGCGGGCGAATCGGGATGCCGAAGGTGGATTCCGCGCGGCTCACCCTTGAGGCCGTCAATCCGGAGGTGCGGATCGAAGGCTACAAGGGAAGCATCGACGAGTCGACCCTGCCCGGCCTGGCCAGGGGTGTGGACGCCGTGGTGGATGCCAGCGATAACTTCGCCACCCGGTTCGCGGTCAACGCCGCCTGTTTCCAGTCCGGCGTGCCCCTCATCTCGGGCGCCGCAATCCGCACCGAGGGGCAGGTGGCCGTATTCTCAGGCCGTACCGGAGGACCCTGCTACCAGTGCCTCTACCCGCGGGACGGAGGCGTCGACGAGACCTGCTCGGCCAACGGGGTGCTCGCACCGGTCGTCGGTATCATCGGCAGCATCCAGGCGACCGAGACCCTCAAGGTACTGACGGGTGTCGGCGAGCCCCTGTACGGCAGGCTGCTGCTGTTGGATGCCATGACCATGGAGTGGCGTTCTGTCAGGCTTCCCCCCGATCCCCATTGCCCGGTTTGCGGTAGCCGAACCGCGGCCGGGACCGAAAAGGACACCTGAATCACCGACGCGAGACGCCTTCCGGGCTTTCGGCGGCCAGGAGAATTGGTGTATATTAGTAAATTACGTTTTTCCAACTCATAACCGCGCCACGCCCCTTGTCGGGGTCTCGGTTTGGAGAACGGGGAGGAGGAGAAACGGTCGTGGCCCGCGTCGCAAGTCGCCGATGCGGGGCAGAGTTCGCGTCCGTTTGAGGTTCAGGCCGCCAGTATCGGTGCATGACGCATGCGTTTTGATGTCAGCAAAGAAGAAATCAAGAAGGCCAACGTCCCCCACGAGCTGTTCCTGACCAACCTGATCGGCAATCACATCCTCATGGCGGTGGGGGCCGGCGGCATGGCGGGAAGCTTCCCCTGGGTGATGGCGATGATTCCGCTCATCTCCTTCTGCATCCTCGGCTTCACCCTGTGGCGGGCACGGCGCTCCATAGGCCGAGACCCCTGGTACGTGATGTGCCACTGGCAGGTTTGCGGCCGCCGCAGCAAGATCTTCATCGCGATGCTCTCCATGCTGCTCACGATCATGGCGCTCGGCTGGGTGGGCTACACCTATGGCGGCATGATGAAGGTGGCGGTATGGGCCTTGATCGGCGGTGTAGCCATCCTGCCCGTAATGGCAACCGTGCTCGTGCTCATCATCATCGAGTCGGATGCGCTCTACCACGCGAATCAGGCCAAGCTCCCCGCTTGGGTGGTGGAGCGCTTTCCCAACCCGGACGCCAAGGTGATTCCGGAAGAACAGCCGGCCCACCACCACCACCCGTAAGCGCGGCGATGGTTTTAGTTCGGCACTCCCGTCAGGACCCGGATCCGGCCGCCGCCGGGGGCGCCTCTTCGCCGGCAACGACCTCGCCGCTCTCCACCTCGATCAGGTAGTCGAGCACCGGGAGCATCTTGTTACTTCCGCCGGTTTGCGTAGGGCTAGTCCGATACTTTCCGTTGACGATCACGCTCGGAACACCGTCCACACCGAAACGGCGGCCCAGCTCGACGGCACGGCGCACCTTCATGTTGACGAAGAAGGAATTGTAGGCCTTGCGAAACTCTTCTCCGTCGACACCCTGCTCCACCGCGAACGCCACCAGGGCGTCCTCATCCATGATCTTGCGCTTCTTGACGTGCATCGCATCGAACAGGGGCACGTGTATCTTATCCTGCGCCTCCATGAGCTCCGCGGCGTAGAAGGCGCGTGCGTGGGGCTCCCAGTGAGAGCCCAGGATTGCCGGCATGCGCCGGAACACTACATTGTCGCCCTGCTTCTCCAGCCATTGATCCAACGTTGGCTCGAGATGGAAACAGTGGGGACACCCGTACCAGAACAGCTCCAGCACCTCGATCTTATCGCCGGTCTCGGTGGCCTGCGGCCGCGCAAGCTCCGTGTACTCGATGCCCTCGTCGAAGGCCCAAGCCTGGGTGGCGACCAGAAGGCCCAACATCGTCTGCAACAACAATCTACCAATCATCGCTCTCAATCCTCTTGTTTGGCGGGCCCGACGGCCCACACCGCTGCTGAATTTTTCCGCCCCGTCGGGTTTCCCCAAGCGTTAGATGGGTGCACAAACTCCAAGTTCAGGTGCCGGCAACCGCCGTCACCCGAAACAGATAGTCGACGATCAACCCCATGAACAGGGCCATGCCGAAGTAGTTGTTGTTCAGGAACGCCTCGAAGCAGGCCGCGGGCTCCCGATCCCGGATCAGATACTGTTGATGGGCGGCCAGGCAACCGGCGACGGCGAGCCCGGCGAAATACCAGACACCCCTGCCCCCGAGTTGACCGACGTAGGCCAGAAGTGCCAACAGCAGCAGCTGTAGAAGGCCGATGATCAAGCGATCATGGCGCCCGAACAGGATCGCCGTGGACTTAATGCCGACCTTGAGGTCGTCCTCGCGGTCCACCATGGCGTACTGGGTGTCGTAGATAAGCGCCCAAAGCACGGTGGCCGCAAACAAAGTTTAAAACGACTTTTCAGCACTCCTCTTAAGTCCGAATACTCATAAACATCAAAATTTACTAAAGCTGGAGAGAGCGTTAAATTATCATGAACCGTAGGTATAAACGTTTCACTTAATGTTGAAC
>JAYEJW010000467.1:0-1662 GCA_034716535.1 Pseudomonadota bacterium | reverse complement strand
CAATTGCTTCGTCAAACGGGACCGTCCCTCCTCAACCGTGGATGCCGACAGTACACCCGAGACACCCGCTACCGGCCTGAGTTTGCGTAACCTGGAGGAGGATGCCTGATGTACCGACGCCACTTCGCATTGACCCGCTTTCCCTTCGAGTCGACTCTCGAAGCCGATGAACTGTTCGCGTCGGCAACCATCGGCGAGGCCCAAGCCCGGCTCAAGCATCTGCTCGAACTCCAAGGTATCGGGCTGATTACCGGGGAGGTCGGCAGCGGCAAGACCACCGCGTGCCGACAACTCGCCGCCTCGCTGCATCCCGGTCTGTATCGGCTGTTCTATGTCCCCCTGTCGACCGGCAACGTGATGGACATGTACAAGTCCATCGGCTGGGAGTTGGGTCTGCCCACGGAACGCAATCGGGCCACGGCCTTCCGGGCTATCCGTGCGGAGGTGACTCGGTTGACGCTGGAGGCCCGGCAACGACCGGTGTTGATCGTCGACGAGGCCCACCACCTCCGTAACGAGGTCCTGGAGGACTTGCGTTTGTTGACCAACTACAAGATGGATTCGGAGAATCGTCTTTGTCTGCTCCTGGTGGGACTGACCGAACTGCGTCGCCGTCTTTCCATGGCGGTGCACGAGTCCCTCGCTCAGCGCTTGGTGGTTCGCTTCCATCTCGCGGGGCTCGCCCATGACGAACTGGCCGGCTATCTTGTGCATCGCTTACGCTTGGCCGGCTGTGAGTTGCCACTCTTCGAACCACCGGCAGTGGAGGCTTTGTTCCAGACGACCCACGGTTTGCCCCGCAAGGTGAATCGCCTCGCGCACTATGCCCTCTCGGCCGCGGCCATCGACAAGGATCGCACGGTGACGCCGGAGCACGTCCAGGCAGCCCGGGAGGAGGTCTCGCCGTGAATGCCCACCGTGGCGACCAAGCAACCGTTGAGCCAGGGAAGGCCGCGGCACAGACCACGGCTATGCTGCGCTGGTGGGCACGGGCCGGTATCGATTCCGCGGACCTGGCGGCCCGCCGGCCCGATGGCGCCATGCTTTGGCAATTCGATTGTGCCCTTGCCGATCTGCCTCTGCCTTGGGCGAGGGCGCACAATGTCAAACAAGCCGATGTCTATGTGCGCCCGGCACGCGGGGGTACTTGGTCTCTGATCTTCCTGGACGATGTCGCCCCCGCGATGGCTCGACGGATAGCCGCGAAATATGCCTCTTTGCTTGTCCGTACCTCCCCCGCCGGCGGCTGTCATCTATGGCTGTGCGTCGCAGTACCTCTTGACGAGCAGCAACGCTACCGTGCTCAGCGCTGGCTGGTTCCCCGCGTAGGCGCCGATCCCGGCTCGGTATCCGGCGAGCATCTCGGTCGTCTGGCAGGGATGAAAAACTGGAAACGCAAGGGAGTCTGGGTCAATATTATCCCGCAGGCCAATGTTCGCCAACCTGCTTGGGACCCTGCTCCCGCTCTGCGCGCATCGGCCCCCCGGCACACGCGACCTATCGTATCCTCTTCCTGCGCAGGCACCGGATCCAGCGACCAATCCCAATCCGCGCAGGAATGGGGGTGGGTATGCGGCGCTCTCGAAGCCGGCGCTTCACCGGATGCCGTGTACCGGCAACTCGTCCATCATGCATCCCAACGCCGCGGACTAGATACCGAAC
>JAYEJW010000466.1:0-8481 GCA_034716535.1 Pseudomonadota bacterium | reverse complement strand
GTCGATTCCCGCGGTCTCCTCGAAGGTCTTGTCCCGCAGGAACAGCAGCGCTAGATCGCGCAGGGCACGCTCCTCTTTCGGGTTGAGGCCCTGCAAGAGCGGCAGCTGCGTCCACAGATCGCCCCACTGCTCGGGAAGGACGCGGGCGCGTTCCCGTTCCAGGGTGCGCCTGCGCCACCAACCCATCAGTGCCGGTAATCTCATCAGTGCATCCCTGAAGTCGGACGGATATGCATTGTAAGCTGACGCTGATCGACTTCGGGTATACTCGACACTCGAATATCCGCCCCGCCAGTCTGTCCTCTCTCGCCAGTGCCCTGAAGGAAATTCAGCCGGATGAACCCGCTCGCGTTCAGGTGCGTTGCGGGAGTCTGCACCCGGAGCCAGACAGGTTGGAGCGCCCGCAGAAGTATACCGCCGACCTCCACCCTCACACCCTTGGGATCACGGGTGGATCGGAGGTGCAGCATTGAGACACGAGAGAGGAGTACAGAGCATGAAGAGAATCCCCGCATCCCTGTTCGCGGCGCTACTCGCCGTCAATGTCGCGGCGGCGCAGGCGGGCAGTGCTGCGGAGTCCCTGAGCGTCTCCGGTCCCAATGCGCGGGCCGTGCCGCCCGGGCAACCCAATAGCGTCGTCTTCATGGCGCTCGCCAACGGGTCCGGTGGTGACCATGCCCTCACCGGTGCCGAGAGTCCCGCCTGCGATGCGGTCGAGGTTCACACGCACACGTCGGAGGACGGCATGATGAAGATGCGCCGTGTCGACCGTGTGGATCTTCCCGCCGGAGAGACGGTGAGGTTCGAACCCGGTGGCCTGCACCTCATGCTCATCGGCCTGAAGCAGCAGCTCGTGCCGGGCCAGCAGCTGGACCTGACGCTGGTGTTCGAGGATGGGAGCCGTATGCCAGTCGAGGTTCCGGTGCGCAAGAACTAAGCTCAGCAGCGCCCGAGTTTCTCTAACAGTCATCATGCCGGTAGACTCTCAGGCTCTTGTCCCCAGCCGTCAGGAGAGCCGTGCACCAGGATCCCCTCAGCTCTGCGGATGCACTCCGCAACGCCTTCGCATCCGGGCTGGAGCGCATCCTCAAAGACGAGGATGGCCTCGGTCCTTTTATCCTCGTTCTGGCCAACGCCACCTTCGATCCCGGGATCCACGACCGGTTGCGTCACGATCTGGCGCGGCGCTTCGGCGAGCTCGCGGAGCGTTGCCGCCGCGCTTTCATCGCCGGCCGCCAGCCCGCCGAGCCGGAGGATGACCTGTCTGTTTTTCTCAGACTGATGGCGATCGGTTTCGACCACATCGAATCGAGCCGCTGGCGTCGTCTGGATCCCTGGGAGATTCAGTTCAATCAGGTGCGTTCCCTGCGGCCCCAGCGGGCGGCGAGTCATCGGCCGAGCGGCATACGGGCCCCTTTTGACGCGAACGGCTTCCAGTTCAACAAGCCCTTCCTGCGTAAGGAAACCTTTTGGCAGGGTCGCCTGGCCGGCGTGGAGGTGGATCTGCTCTTCAACAAGTTCCCCTTCGTAGACCTGCATGCCCTGGTTGTGCCGGACCGGCTTGCCAGCGAGCCCCAACACCTCTCCAGGCACCGCCATCAATTCGTCTGGGCGCTGACCGAGCGCCTTGCGCCGAGGTTGCCGGGCATCGGCTTCGCTTACAACAGCTACGGCGCCTTCGCGTCCGTGAATCACCTGCACTTTCAGATGTTCCTGCGCGAGCGTCCGTTGCCCGTCTCCTTAAAACGCTGGCGGCACAATGGAGGCGCTGAGTCCTATCCGGCCTGCTGCGAACGCTACGAGACCGAAGGAGCGGCTTGGGGGCGTATCGCCGACCTGCACGCGCAGGGGCTCGGCTACAACCTGGTCTATCTGGCCGACCGTTTCTATTGCCTGCCGCGGCGGTGCCAGGGGACCTATGAGCTGCCGCCTTGGTCTGGGGGACAGGCCTGGTACGAGATGACCGGAGGGGTTGTCGCCTTCAACGCCGATGACTTCCTATCGGTGGGTGCAGAGGATGTCCGCGAGGCCCTCGCCTTGACCGCAGAGGGTCTGGCCGACTGATCTGACGCCGCAATCTCCGTTCGATCGAGCGGTCCGGGGGACCTGATTCGGGAGGCGTTGTTTACCCCCGAACGGCGCAGGGGTATTTGACCTATATGCTGAAGTTCTGATATACATGCGCAGATTTTCCGCCTCGGCCGGCGGGCCGCGGGGTGCTGACGCGAAGGCACTGAAACAGTCATGGCATCGGCGTCATCGTCGACGGCATCGACAGGGCAATCGTGACTGTTTGCTCCCAACGCGGGGCCCTCTTGTCGCCGAGGAGAGGGGCGGCGAGAGCCGGCGGCGCGCTTTTTCGGTTTGACACACAAGAATCGGGCGAAAGACATCATGAAGACTTGGCTGATATCGGTTTCGGTTGCAACGGCTCTCATCTCCGGCGGTGGGAACGCGGCTGGCGATGCGGCAGCGGGGGAGGCGAAGGCTGCGGTCTGCGTCGCCTGCCACGGTCCTGCGGGCAACAGCGTCAATCCCATCTGGCCCAAGATCGCCGGGCAGCATCCCGAATATATCTACAAGCAGTTGACGGACTTCAAGAGCGGCGCCCGCGTAAACGACATGATGAGCCCCCAGGTCCTCACGCTCAACGAGCAGGATTTCGAGAATCTGGCGGCCTACTTCGCCGGCCAACAGCAGACCCCCGGAGCCGCCGACCCCAGCGCCGTCGAGCTCGGCGAGCGCATCTACCGCGGCGGGAATCCCGCCGCCGGTGTGGCCGCCTGCAGCGGTTGTCACGGTCCTGCCGGTGCCGGGATGGGCCTTGCCAAGTTCCCCCGCCTCTCCGGCCAGCACGCCCAGTATGTCGACCAGACCCTAAAATACTTCCGCGACGGCGCACGCGCCAACGATCCGAACGGCATGATGCGGGGTGTGGCCGCGCGCATGACCGATGCGGAGATCGCCGCAGTCTCCCAGTATATCCAGGGCCAGAGCCAGTAACGACCCTGGACTCCATCCTGGCGACGCAAAAGGGCAGCCGATGGCTGCCCTTTTTTTTGCTGAGCGTCGGACTTGAGATCGGCGTCTCCCATAGGGCGCGGTACCTGCCATTGGGGAGTGGCTGGTTTCGCGCTATCCTGTAGATCCACGTCACCCGACAACAAGACGCGCTCCGCGATTCCCTGTCCCCATGCAGCAGCTTCGTGTGCTCAGCTACAACATTCAGTCGGGCATCTATACCCGCCAGTACAGCGAGTATGTGACCAAGAGCTGGAAGCACGTCCTGCCGCACCGAGAGAGGCTACACAACCTCACCCGCATCGCCTCCATGCTACGCGAGTTCGATCTGGTGGGCCTGCAGGAGGTCGATGCGGGAAGTCTGCGCAGCGCATTCATCGATCAGACCGAGTACCTCGCGTATCATGCGCACTTCCCGTTCTGGTACAAACAGATCAACCGCAATCTTGGCAAGCTGGCCCAGCACAGCAACGGAGTCCTGAGTCGCGTGCGCCCCGCGCGCATCACCGAGCACAAGCTGCCCGGTCTTCCCGGCCGGGGTGCCGTGGTGGCGGAGTTCGATACCTCGGACGGCGCCACCCTCGGGGTCTGCATCCTGCACCTGGCCCTCGGCTGGCACGCCCGCCGCCGGCAGCTGCGCTATCTTACGGAGCTGGTCACCCGCTACCCCTACCTTGTCCTGATGGGGGACTTCAACTGCGACTGCAATTCGCGCGCCCTGAAGACCCTGGTGGCGGAGACCGACCTGCGGGGTCTGGACTGCGAGCTCAAGACCTTTCCGAGCTGGCGCCCGAAGCGCAATCTGGACCACATCCTGGCCTCCGAAACCCTGCGCATTCTGGACGCCCAGGTCATCGACTACGCATTGTCCGACCACCTGCCTCTGAGCATGGAGGTCGCGCTGCCCGACGGCGTAGAGCTCGAGATCTGATCAGGCGTCCTGGACGTAGAAGTAGCGCCAGGGGCAGGCCGTGATGCTTTCCAGCAGTGCCATCAGGGCCGGTGCCGGTGCGGCCTCGCCCGGAAAGACCTCCTCGACGCTGACGAATAGGCGGCCGAAGCCCGCACTCCCCTTCCAGTCGTAGCCCCAGGGCGGCTGCGGATTGCCGCAGGCTGGGCAGGGGATGCTCGTCACCCGGCCGGCGCCCCAGCCCGCCAGTCGCACCTTCCAGTCCCGTAATGGGCTTCGGCAGTTGCGGCAGCGTGGTGGGCGGGTGTTGCGACCGCTCAGGAGCCGGGGTTGCTCGAAGGGACCGGCAATCAGGATATGGCAGAAGGGGCCATCGGCGGACGGCAACAGATCGATCTGAACCGAGCAGCCCGCGAAGGTGACGAGCTGTAGAAATCGCTCGCCCACGCTGAAGGCGGGGTCCGGACCAGGCAAAGGCTCCCCGAGGAAGCCCACGGTCGTGAGCTCGGCCCTCAAGGCGTCGCTGTCCGGGAGCAGGAACGGGTCTTCCGTGGTCAACAGAAGACGGCCGGTGTGAATGGGCATGATTCTTTCGGGTGATGCCTCCCGGCGACGGATGGTCGCCACAGATTCTATCAAAGTTCAGAGCTGGCCCCGCGATGGGCGCGTCGAGACCGGCGCCTTGACGCACTCACCAACGGCCATCATCTTCGCCGTTATCGTTGACCCCCTGAGCTTCACCGGTTCAAGATTCGGAGGTCGCAGCCCATGAAATACCATCCGACCGTTTCTTCGATCCGCGGCCTCCGCCGCCTGTCGGCCGGAATGGTCTCGGCGCTCCTGATCTGCGCAATCGTGCCGCCCGCGACTGCGGCGCAGGAACGGCCGGCAGTCGGCCCTGGGCTGAACAGCTACTATCGGAACGCGGACGTCGCACGTTGGCAGGGTATCTTCGAGCGCCCCGGCCGCGAGATCTTCGACCAGCGCTTGCGTATCCTGCAGAAGATCGGTTTGCGTCCGGGAATGGATGTGGCCGATGTCGGCGCCGGCACCGGCTTCTTCACCCTCCTGTTTGCCGAGGCCGTGGGTCCGGCCGGCAAGGTGTACGCGGTAGACATCTCCGAAAACTTCGTGGCCGACATCAGGCGCCGCGCCGCCCGGCACCAAATGGACAATGTCGAAGCGATTCTCAACGAGCAGAGGGACACCCGCCTGCCCGCGGACAGCGTCGATCTGGTCTTCGTCTGCGACACTTACCACCACTTCGAGTATCCGCGCGCCATGCTCGATTCCATCGCGCGCGCCCTGCGTCCCGGCGGAGAGCTGGTGGTGATAGACTTCCGTCGCATCCCCGGCGTCAGCACCCCCTGGGTGATGTCCCATGTACGCGCCGCGAAGGAGAAGGTGACGACGGAGATCCGGGCGGCGGGTTTCGCGCTCGTCGAGGAGCAGGATTTCATGCGCGAGAACTATTTTCTGCGCTTTCGCAAGGTGTCCTCTTGAAGTCATGAAGAGACGATCGTCGATCCCAAAGCTTGCGGTCCTGAGCCTCCTGCTGCTCGGCCCCGGTCGGGGGTGGGCCGATGAGATTCGGGTAGCGGTAGCGAGCAACTTCGGCGAGGCGATCAAGGAGATCGCACAACGTTTTGAAGTGCAGACCGGTCATGAGGTAGTCCTGGTCATCGGCTCGACCGGCAAGCAATATGCGCAGATCAAGAACGGCGCGCCCTTCGATGCATTCTTCGCCGCCGACGCTCGCCGACCGGAGCTCTTGGAGGACGAGGGGGCGGCACTCGCCGGCAGCCGATTCACGTACGCCAGGGGACGCATCCTGCTGTGGAGTCCGAGGCAGGGCTATGTGGACCCGGAGGGACAAGTGCTGGAGGAGGGGGGGTTCCGCCATCTGGCGATCGCCAACCCCAGGCTTGCACCCTACGGGAAGGCCGCTCAGCAGGTACTCGAGAATCGAGGTCTCTGGGATGGGTTACAGGGCCGCATGGTGCGCGGCGAGAACATCGGTCAGACCTTCCAGTTCGTGAAGAGCGGCAACGCCGAGCTGGGCCTCGTGGCGTACTCCCAAGTCAAGCGGCCCGGCCATGCCCTGGAGGGTTCCTACTGGGAGGTCCCGCAATCACTCTACAGCCCCATCGAGCAGCAGGCGGTGCTGTTGAAGGACAATGCGGCGGCGCGTGGGTTTCTGGATTTCGTCCGGGGTGACGAGGCAGGAGAGATCATTCGTGGCTACGGCTATGACACGCCCTGAAAGCCGCCAACGACGCTGATTCGGTGCATCGATGACTGACGCACTGACGGATGGGGACCTCGCCGCCCTCTGGATCACCCTGAGGCTGGCGACGGTCACCACCCTGATTCTTCTGCTGGTGGGCACGCCGCTCGCTTGGTGGTTGGCCCGTACCCGGTGGCGGTTCAAATTCCTGCTCGAGGCGGTGGTGGCCCTGCCGCTTGTGTTGCCGCCAACGGTGCTGGGTTTCTATCTGCTCATCGCCCTCGGTCCTCGCGGACCTGTGGGGGGGCTGATGGAGGCGCTCGGCGGCCGGCCACTCGCCTTCACCTTTTCCGGTCTGGTGGTGGGCTCGGTTTTCTACTCCCTGCCGTTCGTGGTCCAGCCGCTCCAGGGCGCGTTCGCCGCCCTGGGTCGCCGTCCTCTGGAGGTGGCGGCCACTCTGCGCGCCTCTCCTTTGGACCGGTTCTTTTCGGTGGCGGTGCCCCTGGCTCGGCCCGGCTTTCTCACCGCAGCGGTGCTGGGCTTCGCTCACACCGTCGGCGAGTTCGGGGTGGTGCTGATGATCGGCGGCAATATCCCGGGCGAGACCCAGGTGCTCTCCATCGCGATCTACGATCATGTGGAATCCCTGGAGTACGGCCATGCCCACGTGCTTGCCGGTGGGTTGCTGCTGCTCTCTTTCCTGATGCTGATGGCCGTATACGCCCTGAATCGGCGCTTCCTGGTTGCCCGCCCGTGACCATCGAGGCCAGGCTGCGACTCGAGCGCGGAGCTTTCACCCTCGATGTCGAGTTGACCGTTCCCAAGCGTGGTGTAACGGCGCTTTTCGGCCCCTCCGGTTGCGGCAAGACCACGCTCCTGCGCGCGATAGCCGGGTTGGAGCGGAGCCCCGACGGATACCTCCAGGTGGCCGGAGCAATCTGGCAGGACGGTCGGCGATTCCTGCCGCCCCATCGTCGACCGCTGGGCTATGTCTTTCAGGAGCCGAGCCTCTTTTCCCATCTTTCGGTGCGCCGCAACCTGGAGTACGGACTCAAGCGGACGCCCCGGGCGCAGCAAAGGGTGACCCTCGACGATGCCGTGGCCTTGCTGGGGGTCGAACCCTTGCTCTCACGCGCTCCCGCAGGGCTTTCCGGCGGAGAGCGCCAGCGGGTGGCCATCGCTCGGGCGCTGCTTACCAGCCCCCGCCTGCTGTTGATGGACGAGCCCTTGGCCGCTCTGGACCTGGCCAGCAAGAGCGGTATCCTTCCCTTCCTCGAGCGGCTTCACGCCGAGCTGGCCATCCCTGTGATCTATGTCAGCCATTCCCCGGACGAGGTGGCCCGTCTCGCCGATCATCTCGTGTTCCTGGATGCGGGAAGGGTACGGGCGGAAGGCCCCATCAGCGACATGCTGATTCGGGCCGATCTCCCCCTATCCCATGGCAGCGATGCGGAGGCGATCATCGAGGCGAAGGTGTCCGGTCGCGACGACGCCTACCATCTGAGCTACCTCGAGTTCCCCGGAGGCAGCTTCACCGTGGCCCAGAAGGATCTGCCCCTGGGGCAATCGGTACGGCTGCGGATTCTGGCCCGCGACGTCAGCCTGACCCTGGAGCCCCAATCCGGCACCAGTATCCTGAATATCTTTCCGGCCAAGGTGGTGGAGTTGGACGACGAGGATGCCGCTCAGATAACGGTGCGACTGGAGGTCGGAGGGGTCCTCATCCTGTCCCGTATCACCCGAAAGTCGGCCAGCCTGCTCGGCCTTCAGACCGGAAAGACGGTGTACGCGCAGATAAAGAGCGTCGCGGTTCTGACATGAGATCTAGCGCTCCGAGCGGCAAGTAGGCGGCGGCCGCAGAATGCTGCCCGCCACGGACAAGGCGACGAGAAACGGGTAGGATTGGTCCGCCTGAAACGGCGAGTCGACGATCCGAGCACCTACCCGTACCCACAGATGAACAACCCGAAACACTCCCTGTTCTGGATGGGGGTCTACCTCGCCTCCGTGGCGGGGGTTTGCGCTCTGCTCTTCGTTCCCCTGCGCGGGGCCTTCATGGCCAACTGGGGCTTCAACAGCCTGATTCTCGCGGTGCTGGTAATCGGTATCGCCATCAATATCCGCCACGTCCTCATGCTCGGACCCGAGATTACCTGGATCAAGCTGTTCCGAACCGGCGAGACCGGCATTTCCGTCACCGAAGAACCGCGGTTGCTCAAGCCCCTGGCGCGCCACCTCCACGGCGGGCGCGAATGCCGTCCAGCACCGTGCGAAGAGACAGCGCGGAGAGGCGGAAGCGGTCCTTGCGCCGGCCGTGGAGGTG
>JAYEJW010000465.1:0-1663 GCA_034716535.1 Pseudomonadota bacterium | reverse complement strand
CTCGATCTCGCCAACCAGAAATTTACGACGATAGAGTTCACCGAGAATCGCGTCGGAGAACGTCTCCAGCCCTTTGCGATAGACGGGGTCCTGGTCGGTCCCGCGTTTGATCGCGTCCAGGTAGAGAAGGTTCACGCTGATGGCCTTGTCCAACAGCGTCAGCATCACGGTGTTTCGCTCGGCAGAGCCCAGCACCGGCACCGAGAGCCCGACCACCGGTGAACTGTTCAATTGGGTGTTGAGCTGAGAATAGGTGATGGTCTGATCTCCTACCCTGGCCACCGAGTCCGCCGGCTGCCCCTCGGGGATCTGGGGGGACTCGGCCCGGGCTGCGGTCAGCAGCATAGTCGATAACGCTATCAAGAGTAATCGCTTCATTTCTCCTCCGTCAGGTGGCAGCGGTTGCCGGATCCACCGGCGCGCACGCCCCGATTCGGCACCAATTGCAAAGGAGGGGAGCCAGCTCCCCTCCTTGATCGAGATTAGACAATTCCCCGCTTGCGTGGTGCTACAAGCGGGGAGCCCGGCGGTTACCAGCCGCAGGTGCTGTTGGTGCGAAGTTGGGAAACCTGCTCCCAGACCACCGGCGACACACGGCCCTCGGACAGATGCTCCTTCCACTCGCGACCATCCCCACCGCTGCAGGAGACCTTGCGCCACTCGTCGCCGTGGCAGGACTCGCAGAGTTGATTGCGAGCAACGTTCACGTTCAAGCTGCCGTCCGGATTGGTGCCGGCGATGGCGCCAAGCAACTCGATCTCCACCTGGTCCATCATCACGCGGGAGGCACGGCCCTTCATGGCGTGCATCTGCCACTCCTCGTCGCTCACCCTGACCTCATCCGACTCATCGTCATGGCAGTTCACGCACATGTCGTCCACCGGGCTGTGCTCTTCCGTGAACGTATGGGCCCAGCCGATGGCGGCGTCGAGATCGTCCTTCACGCGCTTGCCGTCGAAGCGCAGATCGTCCATACGTTTGTGCACACCCTGTTTGTTGACCTCGTGGCAGGCGCCGCACTTCAGCGGACCGTGAGAGTCGTCGTTGTTCATGCTCGCCGCCTGGGCGTAGGAGGTGGTGTCCACACCGGGTGAACCGGGACCTACATCCAGATTCGGGGCGACCGGGTACAGGCCGTGGATCGACTCGTGGCAGCCCTGGCAGGTGATGTCGCGGTGGCCGCGGGAGTAACGCATCAGACTGGCCTTGCGCGGGTAGTTGAACGGCGGGAAGGCGTTGATGTTACCGCTCTGCTCCACGTAGGGCGCCTCGTGGCAGTCCGCGCAGTGGGGCTCGCCGGCCGCCAGCCAATGGTCGCGGCCATCGGTAGCCGCGGAGAAGGGTACAGCTACAGCTGTCGTGGAATCCAACTTGGCCTGAGCCGCGGTCACACAATCCTCGGTGGTGCAGAAGTCCAGGATGTTGACGCTAAAGTCACCGTCGGGGTGTGCTCCGCCCGGATCGCCGTCGTAGGTGCCGCAGATCTCGAAGACGGGACCGCCAACGCCGCTGCAGTCCACCGGACCGAGGAACTGGTCGGTCGAGCAGGCCCCATCCTGTCCCTGAATGGACACTTCGACCGTCGCCAGAGTGGCGTCATGCTCAGGCTGCGGGTTCACCAGGAATTCGCACAGACCAGGGTCATCACGCCAGATACCCATGG
>JAYEJW010000464.1:0-8511 GCA_034716535.1 Pseudomonadota bacterium | reverse complement strand
GAGCGTAAGCGCCGCGATCCCGTGGCGCCGGCCGAACCCTCCGCCTCGGCACGAAGAAAAAAGACCGAGCGGGAAACCGACGACGGATTTCCCATCCACAGCTTCGCAACGCTCATGGCGGAATTGGGCACCCGGTGTCGCCATCGTTGCCGACTGATGTCCGATCCCGACAGTCCCCCTTTTTTCCAGGATACACTGCCGACTCCACTTCAGATACGCGCCCTTGAGCTGATCCGTCTGTTCCCAGTGCCGGGAAGTTAGAATCGCTTGGTTCTCTATATAATTCAGAGAGATGAGCTGGATTTAATGCGGGAACTTCGGGTTAACCCACCTGTTCGTCATTCCCTTCCAACAACCTCGTCCTTCAACTCCGCTTCACCTACACCCGACTGCGCAGATAAAGGGTCCCCTTGTGTGAGCAAAAGTGGATCCGTTCTCCTGAGCGGCGGGGCGCGAGGGCCCGGCACAGGTAGCGCAGGGCGCGTACGCGCTCCTTCAGGCGACAGACCCCACAGGGAATCTTTCGGTTGACGATGAAGACAAGCGAAGCGCTAACGATCAGCCCCCAGAAAACCATGCCGACCCAAGCGTACTCGGTCATGCCGTCGAGACCATAGGTCCCGTAGGCGAAGAGCCCAAACAGCAGGGCGGAGCCAAAACCCACAAGAATCGGGAACATTGCCCGTAACCTCCATGCAACAGTGTGGCTATTAGTATATTAGCGGTTTCTTATTCTGCAAGTTTTTCGCTACATAGATTGCCGAGAACATTCCGGCCGGAGAGAGAAACAGCAGTTTCTTGCGATATCTGCCACGCTGCAGCGTTCGATCAGCTACGGGTAAGCTCTTTCCAGGAGACAGGCGCCGGACACGGGCGTTACAAAGTGCGCCGCTGCTGGCTGGTCGAGGACCTCCGCACCCCCCTTACGCGCAGCACTGGCCACGACCGCGCAACATCGCCCTGTTCGAAGCAGGATCACTGGTTACTGCGCGTAGCCGATCTCCTTCAACGCGACTTCTATCTCACCAATGATCGCGGGATCATCGATGGTGGCCGGCATCCGGTATTCCTGGCCATCGGCGACCTTCTTCATGGTGCCGCGCAGGATTTTTCCGGAGCGGGTCTTGGGCAGGCGCGGTACCAGGACCACCTTCTTGAATGAGGCCACCGGGCCGAGCTTCTCCCGCACCAGGGCCACAAGCTCCCGCTTGAGCTCGTCCTCGGGACGGTCGACGCCGGACTTGAGCACGACCAATCCGATCGGCACCTCGCCCTTAAGCGCATCATCGGCACCGATGACGGCGCACTCCGCCACGTCCGCATGGGAGGCCAGCACCTCCTCCATACCACCGGTGGAGAGCCGATGGCCGGCCACGTTGATGATGTCGTCGATGCGGCTCATGACGTAGACGTAGCCGTCCTCGTCCTGATAGCCCGCATCTCCCGTCAGGTAGTAACCCTCCTGGGCGCTGAGATAGGAGTCCAGATAGCGGCGGTCGTTCTGCCACAGGGTGGGCAGGCAGCCGGGCGGCAGCGGAAGCTTGAGCATCAGGCGGCCGATGTCGCCGGGCGTGACCGCACAGCCGTCGTCGGCCAAGACCTCGACGCGATAGCCCGGCACCGGGACGGTGGAAGACCCGGGCTTCACCGGCAGCCTCTCTATCCCCAGGCAGTTCGCCGTGATCGGCCAGCCGGTCTCGGTCTGCCACCAGTGGTCGATCACCGGCACCTTGAGCAGGTCCTCGGCCCAGGCGAGGGTGTCGGGATCGCAGCGCTCTCCCGCCAGGAACAGGGCTCGAAAACGGGACAGATCGTATCTGCGGAGGTATTGCCCGTTCGGGTCTTCCTTCTTGATGGCGCGCAACGCTGTGGGGGCGGTGAACATCGCCGATACCCGATGCTCGGAGATCACCCGCCAGAAGGAGCCCGGATCCGGGGTACCCACCGGCTTACCCTCATAAAGGACGGTGGTGCAGCCGTACAGCAGGGGCGCGTAGCAGATATAGGAATGGCCCACGACCCAGCCGACGTCTGATGCGGCCCAGTAGACCTCCCCCGGCTCCACGCCATAGACGTATTTCATACTCCAGTACATGGCCACGGCGTGACCGCCGTTGTCCCGTACCACGCCCTTGGGCAGACCGGTGGTGCCGGACGTGTAGAGAATGTAGAGGGGATGGGTTGCCTCAACCGGAACACAATCTGCCGGCACTGCCACCGCTAGCGCATCGTTCCAATCCAGGTCCCGACCAGCCTGCATGGTCGCCTCGGCCTGTGGGCGCTGCAGGATGATGCACTTCTCCGGCTTGTGCGCCGAGAGGAAGATGGCCTCGTCCAACAGCGGCTTGTACTCCACCACTCGGTTGGGCTCGATGCCGCAGGATGCGGACAGGATCACCCGCGGCTTGGCGTCCTCGATGCGGGTGGCAAGCTCCTTCGCCGCGAAGCCGCCGAAAACCACCGAATGAATGGCGCCGATACGGGCGCAGGCCAGCATGCCGATCAGGGCCTCGGGCACCATGGGCATGTAGAGGACAACCCGGTCACCCTTGCCCACCCCCTCGGCCCGCAAAGCGCCGGCGAAGCGGGCTACCCGCTCCTGCAGAGTCCGATAGCTCATCCTCTGCCTGGAGTCGGTGACCGGACTGTCGTAAACGATAGCCACCTGCTCGCCGCGGCCTGATTGAACATGGCGATCCACCGCGTTGTAGCAGGTGTTCAACATGCCCCCGGTGAACCAGCGGTAAAATGGCGGATCGGAATCGTCCAACACCTTGTCCCAGGGCCGGTCCCAATGGACTGCCCGGGCAGCCTCCTTCCAGAAGCCTTCGGGGTCCTGCATTGAGTAGCGGTAGACTTCCCGGTAGCGCATGATGGTTTTTTAACACTCGACGGGCATGAGCTTGGAATATTTGTAGCCGATTATCACGTCGATATAGCCGGCAAGTTGCCCGTTCAGATCATCATCATCCGTGTCCACTCGCAGACACTTCAGCTTTTCGAGCTTGTCGCGGGTCGCGATGATGATTAGGCCGTCCCTGCCCACCTGACGGATTACTTCAGGGGTAAACTGCCGGTTTCCCCTTCCAAAGACGAAACCGTTTCCGCCCAACGGCGTGACAATGATCTTTCTTTTCGAGTGCTGCCTGAAAAGCCGCAGAATCTCTCGTTCATTCAGATCCCTGCCTACTATTTTCCTATCAAACGCGGCATCCACGCCTAGCAGCGTTTTCTCGCTCTGAAGCACATCCGCCACTGCCTTTACCGTCGTTCCCGGACCGAGCAGATACAAGGTATCTTCTTCAAGCCCTTCGGCCACATACTCCGCGATCTCTTTCTGATCTTCCAGGGTCGCTGCGCCCGCTCCTGAGGTCTCTTTTCCACCTTGCAGGTAGTGCCGCACCCTGGGTACCCGCAGATAGCCGTATAACCTGGCATCCAAGACACCCCGCCTGAAGGCTCCCTCGTCAATATCCAGAACCTCCCCTTCGCTCAGCTCCGCGCCGACGACAAAGGCGTCGACCAATGCGGCCGCTGCTCTTACACTGGTCCCGAACACGGAGCTGTAGACTTTCACCCCGGAGGGCACCCCGACCGCTGGTACCTTGAGATCGATGGCATCATAGATATCGCGGGCAGTGCCATCACCGCCAACAAAGACAATCAGCTCGGCACCGCGGGCCAACATCTGCCCTGCAAGTCGCTTCGTATCCTCTCCGGATGTCTCCTCCCCGATTTCCCCAATCTCGATAGCCTCTACGTCCAGCTCCTCGCCGAGGTAGGCCCGGCCCATTCTCTGTGGTGCAACGAGCAGCCTGATGCTGTGCCATTGCTGGACACGAGACAGGAAATCCTTCGCCCGCGACGGCGCGACCGGCCGCGCGCCGAGCGCCAAGGCCCTTTTGTGGATACCACCGTCGGTTCCCTTCAGGCCCACGCTGCCACCCATCCCTGCGACGGGATTCACGATCAGGCCAACGCATTTTTTCTCACTGACTTGCTTGCCCATACGCGCGTCTTCGGCATTGCAGCTTCGGTTACATCGGCCGGCCACGTCCCATGACCGTTGGGACTGATAGCGCAAAAAATTGGAAAGCTCAGACGCGAAGCGTGCGGGGTAAACTGTACCTTACGTCTGCGCGGCGCTTAATGCCCGCTCGAAATCCGCGATGATGTCATCGGGGTGCTCCAGTCCGATCGAGATGCGGATGCCGCCGGGCTCGACACCGGCCTTGAGCTGGTCCTCGGGGGGAAGCGCGGCGTGCGTCATGGAAGCCGGATGCTCGATCAGGGTGCGAATCTGGCCGAGTGACACCGCTAGCGTCGTGGTGAGACCCTCCTTCTCCAGAACATCCATGAGACGGGCACCCCGGGCTCTCACCTCGTCCGCGTCGCCTTCGAGATTGAAGTAAATCATGGTCCCGGGCGCGAACTCGCCGTCGAAATCGCGCATCTGCCGCCGGGCAAGCGCATACTGCGGATGGCTGGGCAGGCCGGGATAGGATACCCGCTGCACGGCCGGATGAGCCTCCAGGAACAGCGCCACCCGCACGGCCGTCGCCATTTGATGCCGGGTACGCAGGGCCAGGGTGGGAAGTCCGTAAACCAGCGGCGGCCATGCCGTCTTCGGCGACAGAGCCGCGCCGAAATCCTTCCGGTAGAGGAGCAGGTCGGGCTCCAGCAGCCTGGGGGCGATGACGGCACCACCCATATCGGTGCCGAACCCACCGATGTTCTTCGTCAGGCTGTCGACAACGATATCGATTCCGTGCTCGAGGGGCCGCTGGCAGAACGGCGTCGCAAAGGTATTATCGACCACCGTATAGACCTGCCGGCGGGGCGGACGATCGGCGTTGTGGGCCTTCACGCAATCCGCGATGGCCCGCAGGTCCAGAAGCGCCAGCGTGGGATTGCAGGGCGTTTCGGCGAACACGGCCATCGCACTGGGCTCGGCCCGCAGCAATTCTCCCGTGGCGTCGAAGTCGGTCAGATCTGCAAACCGGACCTCTATGCCCAGACGCGGAAACCAATTGGTGAACAGGGAAAATGTGCAGCCGTAGATCGTCTTGTGCGAGATCAACGTATCCCCTGCCTTCAGCAGCACCCCCAAAGCAGCGGATATGGCAGACATCCCGGTTGCGAACGCCACGCACGACTCACCGCCCTCGGCCAGCTCGATGTTTTCCTCCAGCATCCCGCGGCTGGGCTCGTCGAGACGGTCGTAGATGTAGATGGGGGTGTGCAGCTCGCGATTGAATTCCGGGTTGGCGAACTGGCGAAAACCCCTCGCGCCGCGGGCGGTGCTCTCCAAACGGTAAGTGGCCGAGGCGCTGATGGGAGGGACTATGTGGTCTTTGTAGCTCCAGTGGGGACTGTGCTTCTTGCCATGGATCATGCGGGTCTCTTTCTTGTACGTGTCGCCGCTGTCACTCATCATTCCCCTCCTTAACGCTGCGGAACGATTGAACGGAAACGGATCCTGCAGACGGTCCGCAGCAATCCGGCTACGGCTAGAACGGTGCGGACTCGCACTCCCGCAGGGCCCGGTAGCGTTCCACGAGGTCCTCGGGGCCGTCACGTTCCAGGGCCGCCTTCAACCTCCCCAGTCGCAGCAGATGGCCGATCTTCCGCAACTGATTTTTCGCCCGACGGATTTGCAGTGCCAGATCGTCCTGTTGCCAGTGTAGCTCCTGGCGTTGGCGAAGCTGCGGATAGTCCGAATGCGCCTCGATGAAGGCCTGCGCGTGGCCCAAGTCCTCGGCAAGAAACCGCGTGTAGTCCAAGGTATAGGGGGCGCCGGCCGCCGGCCAGCGTCCCAGCACCTGTTGCTGAAGGCCCTGCTGCAAGGAGACGATCTCCTCCCGGAGCCGTTCCTGGGACTGCTCCAGACGCTCCCACTGCTCTTGCAGACGGCTCTGGCGTCGGTACATCTCCTCTCCGGCAGATCGGCCGGGATCGATCCCGCTGCTGCGCATCATCTGCAGGGCCAGCCCGGTGTACTCGTTCTCGCTCTCATCCACATGGGCCAGGAGGTCAGTCAGATTCCCGGGCTGCCACTGCATCAGGAGCACCTCGCTGGTGGCCCTGGGAATATCGGCGCTGAACGCCGTGGCCAGGACGTGAAAATGGGCCTCCAACGGGGTCACCCGCCCGTCCGTGTTCCAGTCCGGCCTACCATCGAGACCTGCGCCGTCGCGGGGACGGCCGGTCAAGGCCGCGAAGAAGTAGGTGCTGTAGTCTTCGTAATCTCTCTTCTCGATGGCCGGGGAGCAGCCCTCAGAGACTTCGTCCGCGGCCGCAGCCATGAAGCCGCACCGATTGCTCCCCGGTGTCGCGAGCTCGGCGAAGGCGCCTGAGTAGCACTGTGTGAACAGGAAACGAAGACGGCTCTGCTGCGGCGCCTCGTCAAGCAGCGCTTGAAGCTCCCCCACCCCGAGCTCGGTGTCGTTCCACAGCTCCAAGCGGTTGTCGAGGTCCTCGTGGTAAGTGCCGTGGCCGATGAAGAGCAGCCAACCCCGGTCTCCCGGATGCAGGGCGCGAAAATCCGCCCCAAGGGCATCGGTCAATCGATCCGCCGCGGTCGTCCCGACGACGGCGGGAATACGGTGGTTACGGAAACGTAAACCGTTCCGCCAATAGCTGTTGAATACCCGGGCCAGGGGCTGGAGCGCCGCAGCCGCCTCCGGCGGCGCGGCCCACTCGTGGATATCCGGAGTCGGCTCGTCTCCATCGGTGAAAAACACCCGGACGTTCCGCTCACCCGGAAGTCCCTCCATGGCCTGCAGAACCCACAACACATTGCGCTCGATCTGCACCTGAGACTTGAACACGTCGGGGCCACCGCCGATCACCCACGCAAAGTCTTCGTCCGCCGGGATGGCTTCCGCAATCAGTGGGTGGAGTAGAAGAGACAGGGCCAGGATCGGTTTCATTTGAACGGCCTTGTTGGATCCGGGTACGGAAACCGCAGGAGGTCCTCGATAACCGCCTGAGCACAAGGTAGAACACGAGATGGCCCGCTCAGTCGCGCCGAAGCCCCCGCTCGTGACGCAGCTCGGCGGTCAACAATCCCACCAAGTCCGATTGACGTCGGCCGGCTGCTGATCAGCGCTCGCACCCCGAACTACGGGCTTTCGAGTGGGACCACGGCGCTTGCCTGGGGTCCCTCGTCACCTGCGGTTTCCACGTAACGCACCATGCTGCCCACTGCCAGCGCTTCGAAGCCGTCGTTGAGCACGCTGTTGCGATGGAAGTAGATGGAGCGGCCGTCGACCGTTTCGATGCGACCGTGCTCCCACTCCAGCTCCCCCACCCGGCCCTGCTGGGCCGATGTCTCGTGCGCCTTCACGTCCCCACGCTGACGGCGGGCGAAAGACTCGAGCTGGCGCTCCATCGCGTCGAAGGCGTCGCGAACGGCAACGTAGGCGTCTTCGTGAGCTTGATGCTCTTTGGGGTCGCGGCTCACCACAAGCTCGCCGCCCGGTACCGTGACGTCTACGCGCACGTGATAGAGCTTGCCCTTGTGGTGGTGGCGGTGGTGGGACTCGATCACGGCTCGGCACCCCATGATGCGCGAGTAGAAGCGATTCAAGCGTTCTACGCGCTCGCGGATCTTGCTCTCGATGGCCGGCGTGGACTCGAGGCCGCGGAAGGTGATCTCAGGACTGATTTGCATATATGAACCTCTCTCGACCACTGAATGTTGTTCTTCTACTTAAATCAAAGCACACCTTTCTCAGGTATCAAGGGGCGGGACCTCAGTGTGAGTCTTTGACCGGAGATCGGCTGACGGCAAAGCGCGATGAGCGCTTCAAGGAGAAGTGCCGCGACATTGGCGAGACCTATCAGTCTGCGCCCGAGCCTTTTGAGGCACATTATGTGTGTGGCCGCCGGAGACTGGCTGAGAAGGGCATCCTGGATCAAGTGCGCGCCGGATCGGGACAGACGCCGACACCGGCCGCTTTCGTGGGAAGAGCAGAATCGTCGGTCATGGGTCTGCGCCCAAGAGAATCCTTCGGCTCAGCCCAGGGATCTCTCGGGCTCGTCCGCCAGCTCGGAGATGAACTGGAGCTCGATGCCAGACTCGTTGTTAACAGCCGCCTCGTCGACCCGGCAACCCGAGACATTCGGGGTCGAGGGCAGATCGAACATGCTGCGTCGAAGAAGCGCCTCGAGGACACTGCGCAACCCTCGGGCTCCGGTGGCGCGCTCGATGGCCTTTCGCGCACTAGCGGTCAGGGCTTCGGGGGTGAAGGTAAGCTGCACGCCCTCGAAGGCGAGCAGCTGCTGGTACTGGCACACCAGGGCGTTCTTGGGCTCGGTGAGGATGCGCACCAGGGCCGCCTCGTCCAAGTCGTGCAGACCTGTGTTCCTTCCACCAGCTTCAGCAGGGCCTGCTGGACACCTTCCCCGGACACGTCGCGCGTCCCGTGAGCGCTCTCTCCCTGGCGGGCGAGCCGGTCCACTTCGTCGATGTAGACGATGCCCCACTCGGCGACCTCACGCTGCCCG
>JAYEJW010000463.1:0-1667 GCA_034716535.1 Pseudomonadota bacterium | reverse complement strand
TAGGGTGTTGGGCGGGGGCGGTACCCACAGAAGACGTGCTCGGGCGGGATCTCATGGCGAGACTCTTCGGCATGGATGAAGCGTGCGAAGGCGAGGACGCACTGGTAGCGCCGATGGCGTTCGGCTTCGGTCCTGGCTTGGGCTGCCCATTCGATCGCACTCGCCGCCCGCACGTGGGTATCACCGCGAGCACGGGCAAAGTGAATGAAATAGCGCAAATAGCGCTCTGTGGTCTTTAACTTGAAGCCGGCTGCACGGCGCACGGCGAGATAATCGTCCATGGCTTGCGTTAGCATGATTCGACCTCCAGCCAGGGCATGACCACCTGGTCCAACAGGTCAACGTCGACCTTGGTGTACACGTGGGTCGTCTCAATCGAGGTGTGGCGCAGCACGGCACCGATGGCCTCCATCGAGGTTCCCTGGCGCAGCATGGCGGTGGCGGCCGAGTGGCGCAGGAGGTGAGCGCCGTAGGACGGAGCGTCGATGTGGGCGAGATATAATGCGCGTGCGGTAATCGTGCTGACTATCCAGCGGGAAAAGGGCACGAACGGTGCGATCGCGGTGATAAAGACGCGGGAGGTGTCGACGCACGGACGGTGGTTCGTCAGGTAATGCAAGAGTGCCTCACCGACATCCTGGGGCAGCGGCAGCGATGTTTGACGTCGGTTCTTTCCGGCGACGCGAAACAGCCCCTGCTCCCAGTCAATGTCGTTCAACTGCAGGGCCGCCACGTCGCCGGCGCGCAACCCGAGGCGTGCAAGCAGCAGCAACACGGCCCGGTCACGGGCACCGATAGCGGTCGTGCCATCACAGGTGTCGATCATCCGCTCGATCTCCTCGGCGCAGAGGTAGCTCGGTAATGAGGACCGTCGCCATCCGGCGATGGTCGGGATCGCGAGAAGCAACTCCGGGGCGCAGCGACCCTGGGTAATCAAGCATCGCAAGAACATCCGTAGGACGGTGACGGTCGTTCTGGCTTGACTGGTCCGGTGACCTCGTGTGCGGTCAAGGACAAATCCTCGCAACTGCTTCGCTGTGTAATGCTCAGGGTGTTCACCGAGGGTATCGAGCAAACGGCGTAGCGCCGGGCGGTAATCGTTGAGGGTCCTCTCGGTCACGCCGCGCTGGGTGTGCATCCAATGACAGAACTCTGTCAGCAGCTCCGGTTCAACTGCCGGTGCGGGCGTCGGGACGACACCCCTGGCTTGCAGAAACCCAACGAAGTGGCGAGCCCCGACAAACGTATTGCTGTATTCCCCCCGGCAACAGCGCAGGCAACCTTGTGAATCCAGGCACCGGCCAAACTGCGCCAGCGCCGGCGAATCCAGCGTATCAATCGTCAATCCGGCCCGCGCGGCCCAAGCGGAAAATCGCCCGGCACCGCGCAGATGAGCCCTGATCTTGTTGCGACAGTAGCCCGCTTGCGTGAGCTGAGAGGCGAAGTCGTCCAGGTAGGGACCAGCGGGGCCGGAGCGGAGTTTGCGAAGCGTGAACGGGTGTTTGAAGTAGGTGGTCAACATGCTGTCCTCCTTTCACTAACGTCGAGAAGGACGGCAGTCTTATGCGCAGTAAATCAACAAGCCGTGGGCTGCGATCTATTGATATCGCGAAGATTACTGCCGCCCATCAGCGGCATTCTCCGCATAACCCTGTACTCGGCATAAA
>JAYEJW010000462.1:7656-8528 GCA_034716535.1 Pseudomonadota bacterium | reverse complement strand
GCCTGACAAACTTATCGCATCACTGCAACGCAGCTGATTATGCGGAGTAATGCGAGCCGACTTGACGACCCGGGTCGGCTTCGCAGTCTGCAACTCCGCATAACCCTGAACTCCGCATAAACCCCTTCGGCAAGACATGCTGGAGCAGCAGCCAGAGAAGCTCCGCGCCCGGCAGGATACGGGTTTTGACCTGCCCGGTATTCTCGGTGTAACGAAAGGTCACCTGGCCGTTCTCGCAGCCGAGAATATCCTTCTCCTGCAACACCCCGCGATAGAGGTACTTGCCCAGATAGGTCAGTGCCTTCTCGCCCCGACCGACATGCTTGCAGTCGACGACCCAATCCTTCGGTACGGTGGCGCTCACCTTCAACCCCTCGTCGGTCAGCGCCTGAAACCACTTGGCGCGGAAGACCTTGGCCAGGTTGCCTTGGTGGAAGAGGTAGGTGGCGTTCTTGCGCCGCCACAGCCGGTGCTTCGGATCCAGCGCCCCCGCGGGGACGATGAAATGGACGTGGGGATGAAAGTCCAGTCGCCGCGAATGGGTGTGGAGCACGGCATGGGCGCCGATCCGCCCTTGCAGCTTGGGATCATTCAGGCCGAAGTCCAACAAGGTCTGCCAGCCGAGCTTCAGCAGCAGATCGTAGAGCAGGCGCTGGTGTTGCCACGCCAAGGGGCGCAACGGACGCGGGAGCGTGAAGGTGACCATGAAATAGTCCACCGGCAACAGCTTGGAGCGTTGACGTTCCAGCCATTGCTGCCCCTCATGGTGCTGACAATGTGGGCAGCTGCGGTGACCGCACGAGTGCGGGAGGGTCTCGCGCGGGCCGCCCAGCGGGGCCCGCCCCACCCCCCACGGGCGGGGCTCGGGGCGA
>JAYEJW010000462.1:0-7646 GCA_034716535.1 Pseudomonadota bacterium | reverse complement strand
CGCGGGCGCCCCCCCGGGGGGGCCCCCCACCACCAGCACCGGGCTGTGCTCGGTGCGACACGCCTGCATGGCCGTGAGCGCCCGTTCATGACCGGGCAATAGACGCTCGCCATAACGCTCGCGTAAGCCGCTGGCGAACTCGGTGATCAACTTCGACAGCAAGATCATGCGGCGTCCTCCCAACGCAGCTTGAAGGGACGCAGGAGATGCTGCAGTTGTGTCGTGGCATGGCTGTGCGTGACCTCGGTCAGATGCGCATAACGGGCGGTGGTCTCCGGGCGTACATGGCCGAGGATGACCTGGATCTCGCGCAGATCGACCCCGAGCTCGAGCAAGTGCGTGGCATAGCCGTGGCGCAGGGAGTGCACCGAGATCTTGCGCCGGATGCCGCAGTCGGCCACGGCCGCTTTCATCGCCGCCTGGACGCCGCCGCGATCCATCGGGGTCGCCGCAGGGGGCAAGCCGTTGCGAGCACCAACCGGATTGGGAAACAGCAGCCGCGGATGACGGTGCGTCCTCCAGAACTGACGCAACGCATGCAACGTCAGATCCGGGAGCGGAACATAGCGGTCTTTGCCGCCCTTGGCCGAACGGATGTGCACGCGATGGCGTGCCCCATCGATGTCGCCCACGTGCAGCTGCAAGCCCTCGCCGAGGCGCAACCCCATGCTGTAGACGCTCAGGAAGAAGACCCGGTAACGCAGCTTGTGGACCGTATTGATGAGGCGAAACGTCTCCTCTCGGGTGAGAATGTCCGGCAGGGGACGCTCCTGCGGCGGTTTGATAATGTCGACCCATTCCCACTGTTTTTCGAGCACATGTCGGTAGAAGAATTGCAACCCATTGCGATCCAGCTTGATCGTGCTCCAAGAATGGGTCTCCAACAGGGACGCGAAATAGGTCTTCAACTCCGCAGCGCCGAGCGTGTCGGGGCAACGGTCGAAAAACCCCGTGACGCGGCGCACCGCGCGGGAATAGGCTTCGATGGTCTTGGGTCGTTTGCCCTGTAGCTTCAGGGCCTGCAACATCTGCTCGTACAGGGGATTGAAACGCGCTTGCTCGATGGCATTCACAGTCGTACTCTCCAGCTTGGTTCTCGTGACGAACACGGCCACCCGGGAATCGGGCGGCGCGGAGAGTATGTGAGCAATCTGCAGCGATCATCGTTGTGGACAGCGCCGGGGGGGCTGTCGAGCAACACCGGCAGCGCCGACTCCAGCGCGTACGGTTGTCGCGGTGGGGCGCTGCTCCGGTAGGACGGATCACGAGGACATCGACGACGGGATCACGCACAGCTCGCTGGCACCGTGCGTTTTGCGCGCCGCGGGTGACATCGGCGCATCGCTGAAGCGATGATCAAGGCTGGAAGAATCTGCCGCGGAGCGGCTCCGTCCAACAAGTGTAGTTACACCTACTGATACCGACGCTCAGTCTTCCTGGACCATCTGGACGAGCTCCTTCAGATCCTCGAGCAGCCGCCGCATCCTCTCCTCTCCGAAGCTCGTGGCGAGCTGCTCCTGAACCGCTGCCCACCGGGTCAACGCCTGGGCCAGGCGCTCCTGCCCGGCCTGGGTAAGGAGGACCCGGCGCTCCCTCCGGTCGATTCCGGGCCGCACCTCCAGCAACCCCTGGTCCACCAGGGGACGCAGATTACGGGTCAGCGTGGTCCGATCCATCACCAACGCCTGCGCCAGTTGCTGTATTCCGGGAGCCTGCATGAGATGAACGGCGTTGAGCAGGGAGAACTGGGTGCCCTTGATGCCGACCGGCGCCAAGACTGCATCATAGAGCTGTCCCAAGGCGCGGGCGCCCTTGCGCACGCCGAAGCCGATACAACCACGGGCGGCCGCAACACTGAGATCGAGAGGGACGCTCGTCTTCTCTTCCATGCGAATAAGTGTATATACACTTTTTTGAAAATCAAGGGCGCATGGATTCCTGTCACCCCGAATGAGAAGACGGCTTGGTGGTCGCCGTCGGCCAAATGATGGCACCGTCAAGTCAGCTACGCCGCGTCGGCAACGCCCGCCGGACCGAGCTTGGCTCTCAGCTCCTTGATGCGCCGCGGCACGGAGACCGTGTGGCTCTGCGCCCCTTTCAGTTTGTTCGCGAAGAGCTCAGTCTCGGGTTTTCCGATCTGTTTCAACAACCTGCCGAAGATGACATTGACCTCACTGGCCTCCAGCGCGTCGGTTACCTTCAAGGCCTCTTCCAGCGACATTGCGGGAACCTGTTTTTCCGTCGCGCGCAGCTTGCCCAAAGATTCCCGAATCTCCGGGTCCCGTATGCTGGGAACGAAGTCGACTGAAGGATTCATGGCGATCTGATACAGGCAGGTCAGCATGATGCGACCATGCTCGATCTCTTCCTCCTTCAGATCGACGAACAACTGTCGGACGTCGGGAACGTCTTTGAAACGCTCGGCCATTGCAGAGCGGAAAAGGGGTCCGGAAAAGGGGTCAGGTTCAATTTCTGCTATGCTTCTCTTATGCCCAGACGCCCACGCATTCACCTCGATGGCGTTCCGTTGCACATCGTGCAGCGCGGCCACAACCGCGGCGCCTGCTTCTTCGACGAGCGAGATTATCACGCCTACCGCGGTTGGCTGGGAGAGGCGCTGCAACGCGAACGCTGTGCGCTGCACGCGTACGTGCTGATGAGCAACCACGTTGATCTGCTGATGACGCCGGAGAAGGCGAGCGCAATTCCGCAGAGAATCAGGAGAATCAGGGACAGACCCTGAGGTATTCCCGTGGGAGAATCCGGGACAGACCACGTTTACCGGACTAAACAGCCATAACCCGTGTTCGAGACCCTTCAGAGCCACTTCCAAATGGCTCCATTAACCCGATCATGCGTGGCTCCATTAGGGCGATCGGTGACACCATTCGAGCCTGGCCCCTGTCACCTTCTTTTCACCTCGGAACCACCATGCCGGGGAGGAGTGGAAGCAATCGCCCCCAAGCGTCGAGTCGGGGGTTTCTGTATCCCGCGGCAAAGGACAGTGGCCGTGCCAGGCTGTCCGCCCCGCAACACTTCTTGCTCTGTGCCTAGAGGTGAGGGGGTTTTTGGCCCAAACCGTCAAAAATCTGCGCTAGCGATCGGCGCTGGCATAGAGCCTTAAGACCTCCTCGGAGGAGAGCTGCTGGCGTAACCGCTCGAAGTCCATCGTTCACCGACGCGCTTCGCCCTCAGGGCTCCTGGGGCTCCTGCATCCACCGCTGAACATCGCGTTTGCCGTGGAGCACGCGCCAGACATCGATATGCTCCTCACGCTCCACATAGAAAACCAGGTATGGATACCGGGCCAGCGTCCAGGACCGCAGACCCGGAAGGTCCAGCTCGAAGGCGTAGCGCGACGATCCCGTGGCCGGATGCTCTCCGATATGCGCGTAGGCTCGTTCCAGTGCATCGATGAAGCCCATGGCAGCCTGCTCGGCGCCTTCGGCCAGATAGTAGTCGAGGATCTCCTCGACATCGCGCACCGCTCGCTCACGGGGTATAACGGGCTTGGTCGTCACCTCCGGTCGCCGTGGCGAACCCGGCCGCGCAAGGCATCGAAGTAAGCCTTATCAGCGGGAGCCGTCGGTGCGGAGCCGGCGCCATCTAGGAGCAACGCGCGCAGATTCTGTCGATCCTGATCTTTGCGGATGAGCTCGCGCACATACTCGCTGCTGGTGCCAAAGCCACGTCCGGCAACCTGCTCGTCGACATAGGCCTTGAGCGAGTCGGGCAAGGATATGTTCATCGTGCTCATAGTCCGAGAGTAGCGCTGATGGCAAAATTTGGCAAGATTGCCTCTGTAGCTTGCCACGGACTCACCGGATGAGCCACCGCCGGCTCTAATCTGCACATCATGGCAGAAGCATCGCATCACCAACGCCTGCTCCTGATCCATCCCCTCGGGGCAGGCCATCATGGTCATCGCAGACACCGTTGCGGAGAGTTTCGCGCCTCTGTGCCGCCGGGATCCCGATGCATGTCATTCTGCGCGGTATTGATCGGAGCGCGGTCTTCTTCGCCGACGATGACTATCGGCGCTTTCTTACCCCGCTCGCGGATGTTGGCGCCGCCGCATCGGTTATGACAGGGGCCAGGCTCGAGTATTTCTGCGGAAACGTTGAACGAGTCGGTGTTTCCTCAGGATACGTCGATAGAGGCCAGTCGGATTCGATCTCCCTCGCGCCATCTGGCTCGAAGCTGGTAGGCCACGATCAGGTGGGTGATGAAGAGCAGGGGCACGGCGAACAAGGGTATTAGGGCAAGCGGGAAAGTCCCCATGGGATCCGTGTTGATCGCCCCGCCCAGGTTGTCGGAGCGAAGCGCCAGACCCACACCGACCGCGATGACGAAGTCAACGAGGCCGAAGGCGTTCCAACGGGCGACCTGCCTCGCAGTAACGGGTGCGCCCCGCCCCAGGCTGAAGGCAATCCAGACCGCCCACGCGGCGGTCATCGCATCCCCGATGCCCGCGGGAAACGCAAAGCCGCCGGGCAGGATGGCGTAGACGTACAGGAATAAGAAGCCGAGGCCCACGGTGCGCGTGGCGTGCAGACCGATCAGCAGGCGCAGGTCCAGGCCGAGGAGCCAGCGGCGCAGGGAGGGGCTGGTGCCCATAGCGGCCACAAAGAGGCCGATGGGAAGCAGGATCAGCAGAGGAAACAGCCAGTCCGGCCCCCCGTCAACCGCCCACCCGCTCCAGGCAGTGTAGAGGGCCAGGGATGCCCAGACTCCGAAGGTCAGTCCCAGCAAGCCGTCACCCCGACCGGGGCGAAGCGGAAATTCAGCGGTTTCGTACAAGATGCTCATGATGAATTGCACTCCTAACAAGTGTAGTTACACCTACTGATACCGACGCTCAGTCTTCCTGGACCATCTGGACGAGCTCCTTCAGATCGTCGAGCAGCCGCCGCATCCTCTCCTCTCCGAAGCTCGTGGCGAGCTGCTCCTGAACCGCTGCCCACCGGGTCAACGCCTGGGCCAGGCGCTCCTGCCCGGCCTGGGTAAGGAGGACCCGGCGCTCCCTCCGGTCGATTCCGGGCCGCACCTCCAGCAACCCCTGGTCCACCAGGGGACGCAGATTACGGGTCAGCGTGGTCCGATCCATCACCAACGCCTGCGCCAGTTGCTGTATTCCGGGAGCCTGCATGAGATGAACGGCGTTGAGCAGGGAGAACTGGGTGCCCTTGATGCCGACCGGCGCCAAGACTGCATCATAGAGCTGTCCCAAGGCGCGGGCGCCCTTGCGCACGCCGAAGCCGATACAACCACGGGCGGCCGCAACACTGAGATCGAGAGGGACGCTCGTCTTCTCTTCCATGCGAATAAGTGTATATACACTTTTTTGAAAATCAAGGGCGCATGGATTCCTGTCACCCCGAATGAGAAGACGGCTTGGTGGTCGCCGTCGGCCAAATGATGGCACCGTCAAGTCAGCTACGCCGCGTCGGCAACGCCCGCCGGACCGAGCTTGGCTCTCAGCTCCTTGATGCGCCGCGGCACGGAGACCGTGTGGCTCTGCGCCCCTTTCAGTTTGTTCGCGAAGAGCTCAGTCTCGGGTTTTCCGATCTGTTTCAACAACCTGCCGAAGATGACATTGACCTCACTGGCCTCCAGCGCGTCGGTTACCTTCAAGGCCTCTTCCAGCGACATTGCGGGAACCTGTTTTTCCGTCGCGCGCAGCTTGCCCAAAGATTCCCGAATCTCCGGGTCCCGTATGCTGGGAACGAAGTCGACTGAAGGATTCATGGCGATCTGATACAGGCAGGTCAGCATGATGCGACCATGCTCGATCTCTTCCTCCTTCAGATCGACGAACAACTGTCGGACGTCGGGAACGTCTTTGAAACGCTCGGCCATTGCAGAGCGGAAAAGGGGTCCGGAAAAGGGGTCAGGTTCAATTTCTGCTATGCTTCTCTTATGCCCAGACGCCCACGCATTCACCTCGATGGCGTTCCGTTGCACATCGTGCAGCGCGGCCACAACCGCGGCGCCTGCTTCTTCGACGAGCGAGATTATCACGCCTACCGCGGTTGGCTGGGAGAGGCGCTGCAACGCGAACGCTGTGCGCTGCACGCGTACGTGCTGATGAGCAACCACGTTGATCTGCTGATGACGCCGGAGAAGGCGAGCGCAATTCCGCAGAGAATCAGGAGAATCAGGGACAGACCCTGAGGTATTCCCGTGGGAGAATCCGGGACAGACCACGTTTACCGGACTAAACAGCCATAACCCGTGTTCGAGACCCTTCAGAGCCACTTCCAAATGGCTCCATTAACCCGATCATGCGTGGCTCCATTAGGGCGATCGGTGACACCATTCGAGCCTGGCCCCTGTCACCTTCTTTTCACCTCGGAACCACCATGCCGGGGAGGAGTGGAAGCAATCGCCCCCAAGCGTCGAGTCGGGGGTTTCTGTATCCCGCGGCAAAGGACAGTGGCCGTGCCAGGCTGTCCGCCCCGCAACACTTCTTGCTCTGTGCCTAGAGGTGAGGGGGTTTTTGGCCCAAACCGTCAAAAATCTGCGCTAGCGATCGGCGCTGGCATAGAGCCTTAAGACCTCCTCGGAGGAGAGCTGCTGGCGTAACCGCTCGAAGTCCATCGTTCACCGACGCGCTTCGCCCTCAGGGCTCCTGGGGCTCCTGCATCCACCGCTGAACATCGCGTTTGCCGTGGAGCACGCGCCAGACATCGATATGCTCCTCACGCTCCACATAGAAAACCAGGTATGGATACCGGGCCAGCGTCCAGGACCGCAGACCCGGAAGGTCCAGCTCGAAGGCGTAGCGCGACGATCCCGTGGCCGGATGCTCTCCGATATGCGCGTAGGCTCGTTCCAGTGCATCGATGAAGCCCATGGCAGCCTGCTCGGCGCCTTCGGCCAGATAGTAGTCGAGGATCTCCTCGACATCGCGCACCGCTCGCTCACGGGGTATAACGGGCTTGGTCGTCACCTCCGGTCGCCGTGGCGAACCCGGCCGCGCAAGGCATCGAAGTAAGCCTTATCAGCGGGAGCCGTCGGTGCGGAGCCGGCGCCATCTAGGAGCAACGCGCGCAGATTCTGTCGATCCTGATCTTTGCGGATGAGCTCGCGCACATACTCGCTGCTGGTGCCAAAGCCACGTCCGGCAACCTGCTCGTCGACATAGGCCTTGAGCGAGTCGGGCAAGGATATGTTCATCGTGCTCATAGTCCGAGAGTAGCGCTGATGGCAAAATTTGGCAAGATTGCCTCTGTAGCTTGCCACGGACTCACCGGATGAGCCACCGCCGGCTCTAATCTGCACATCATGGCAGAAGCATCGCATCACCAACGCCTGCTCCTGATCCATCCCCTCGGGGCAGGCCATCATGGTCATCGCAGACACCGTTGCGGAGAGTTTCGCGCCTCTGTGCCGCCGGGATCCCGATGCATGTCATTCTGCGCGGTATTGATCGGAGCGCGGTCTTCTTCGCCGACGATGACTATCGGCGCTTTCTTACCCCGCTCGCGGATGTTGGCGCCGCCGCATCGGTTATGACAGGGGCCAGGCTCGAGTATTTCTGCGGAAACGTTGAACGAGTCGGTGTTTCCTCAGGATACGTCGATAGAGGCCAGTCGGATTCGATCTCCCTCGCGCCATCTGGCTCGAAGCTGGTAGGCCACGAT
>JAYEJW010000461.1:0-8552 GCA_034716535.1 Pseudomonadota bacterium | reverse complement strand
GCCTGTATCAGGAGTGAACGGGCGCGGCAAAACAAACGGCCGGAGTTACCTATCGTGTTCCCTAACCGGCCTTCCCCAAAGAGAAAGCCTTAGTGGTTTTTCATCTGCTATGCGGTTTTAACGATACGCCTAAGACCTGCCGACGAGCCACAGTACCTGATACGGCGAAAGCTGCAGCCGCTCCAGATCATTGCCAGCGGCGCTCCAGCCTTGAATGAGTTCGTACCAGGCCTTCTTCCGGAAGTGGCGGTCAATCCGGCCCGGCTGGACTCCCACGGGCTCGATGGTGAGATTGGCCACGACCCACAACACCTCGGCGCCGTCGGGGGAGGTGCGCTTGATGCCGAACAGGCCCGCCGGCAGCTTGAGCACCTGCTGCGGGCCGTCGGGGTGGAATGCCGCGTGCCCGCCACGGATCCTGAGCCGGCGCACGTATTCGCGGAACACCCGACTCGCCGCATGGGTCGGGTCCTGGAGCAGCCCCTCGAGCTCGTCCATCCCCCACTTCTGGCGGTTGATGGTGCGGGCACGGTCGCTCTCTTGAACACCGGCCAACCAGTTGGGCGCCGCGATGAGACTGTTGAAGTAGATGCCGGGGATGCCCTGGAGACTCAGCATGATCGTCTGGGAGCACAAGAAACGGGCAATACACAGGTCGCTGTCCTTACGGCCCGGGAAGCTCAGGGCGTCGAAGTAGGTGATATTGAGCTCGTACGGGGTCTGAGAGCCGTCCGGATTGGTGCGCCGGGAGACCTTCCCCCCCTTCTGCTCGATGCAGTCCACCAGGGCGTGGAGCTCATCGTCCGGCAGCAGCCCCTCCAAGGGCCGCACGCCGATACCGTCGTGGGAGGCGGTGAAGTTGAAGAAGCTGCAGCCCCGTGGCGGCGGCTCCAGGTTCGTAGCCCACTCGACGAGGTATCTGGACTCGCCGGTCTCGAGCGCGTGCAGCAGCAGGGGCGGCAGACTGAACTGATACACCAGATGTGCCTCGTCCGCGTCACCGAAGTAGCTGACGTTCTCCCGGTGGGGGACGTTGGTCTCAGTGATCAGGATGACCCCGGGCACCAGCATCTCCAGCACGTCCCGCAGGAGCTTCACTACCTCGTGGGTCTCCGGCAGGTGAATGCAGGAGGTGCCGATCTCCTTCCACAGGTAGGCGATGGCATCCAGACGAATGATGTCGACGCCGTGGTGGACGTAGAGCAGCAGGATATCAAGGAACTCGAACAACACGTCCGGATTGCGGAAATCCAGGTCGATCTGGTCGTGACTGAAGGTCGCCCACAGGTGGCGCTCCCCCCAGGGCGTCTGCGCCGGGCGCAGCAGCGGTGTGGTGCGCGGCCGGGTCACCGCGCTCAGATCCGTCTGCGGGTCCATCTCGATAAAGTAGTGGCGCTCGGGTGCCACCCCGTTGCCGTAGTTGCGGAACCAAGCGCTTTTTGCCGAGACGTGGTTGATGACCAGGTCCGCCATGAGCCGGTAGCTGCCGCTCAGGGCCTGGATGTCCTCCCAGTTTCCGAGGGCAGGGTCGACCTCCCGGTAATCGATGACCGAGAAGCCGTCATCCGAGCTGTACGGGAAGAAAGGCAGCAGGTGCACCGCCGAGACCGCATCCCCTAGGTGTTGCTCCACGAAGCGTAAGAGCGAGGGCAGGGGCGACTCCTCCACTCCACGCACCATGTCACCATAGGTGATAAGGACGGCGTCTCGCTGATCCCACAACTCTTCGCGGCAGTGCTCGTCCGGACAGTTCCCCACGCCGTAGCGGCCCACCAGCAGATCGAGCCGGTTGACCAGTCGGGGCAGATCCTTCTCGCCATAGAGCCGGCGCAGACGCTCGGTGAGGCGTTCGTAGACCGCGCGTTCCACCACCCGCATGGCTCACTCCGTCAGGTTACGTATATTGTTGATGATCTGGTGCAGGCCGTCCCGCAGCACCCGGTAGCTGAAGTAGCGTTCCGCCACCGCGTAGTTGTGCTCCACCAGCGCCTCGCGGTGATCCCTGTCCTCCAGGATGCGCTTGGTCTCATCCACGACCTTGCGGTCGATGAAACCATCGATGACCGGCAGACGTACACCCTTTGGCTCGATGTCCCGCGCATACACCGCGTAACGGCCGATGACCACCGGCCTGCGAAAGTAGATCGCCTCCAGTAAGGCGTTGCCGAAGCCCTCGTAGAGGCTCGGGAAAGTGACCAGATCCGCGTGCGGATACAGGTCCTCGAGCACATAGATCTTGCGCCCGTCCCCATTGAGCTGGCGACGGTCGGCGACGCGGTCGCCGAAGAGCCTCAGCTGCACTCCCTCGTCTTCTGCCAGCTCGTAAATCTCCCGGCAGTACTCGAGACCCTCGTCCCCGGCTCCGTGTGAGACCACCAGCTTGCAGCGCGTGTCCTTCAACCGCCTGACCAAATGAATGGCGTGCTCGATACCCTTGCGCGGCACCATGCGAGTGGGCTGTAGGATGAGCAGATCGCCCGGATCCAGACCGATCTCCCGGCGCACGTCCGCGGCGTAGTCATCGACGGGCCCCGGCGGGTTCTCGAAGTCGAGCACATTGGGGATCAGCAGGTTAGAGATACCCTTGCGCCAACCGAGCTGATCCCGGGCCGCCTGGTTGATGACCACGTGCTGAAGATGCGGAATACGCGGCGGGAAGGCCATCTCCAGCAAATCGTCCACCGCGGATATCTGAAACCGCTGGCGCTCCCAGTGGAAGTCGTGGTGATGAGCGATGGCCGGCATCTGGGTCTCGAGCAGAAACTCGGTGATCGCGATCCCCAGCGGGATATGCATGGGGATGGTGAGCGCATTTTCGATGATCAGGATATCCAGATCGAACCGCTCACGGTAATCGTAAAGGGTACCCTTCAGGTGTTCGGACAGCCCGCGGATTCGGCCACTGACCTCCCGGCGACGGCGAGTGCGTCCCCACAGCTGCTCGTTGATCCACCGGTTCTCCGAGTGGCCGAAGAAGGCCTCCGGGATGCACATGCTCACACCCGGATCCCGGTCCAATACACCCGCGTACCAGAAGCTCACGTGCTGGTCGTGCCACAGCACCTCCGCCCACTTTGCCGCTTCCAGGGAAACGCCGTCTGTGCCAGCGAATCGAGTCGAGACGAAGCCGATGTTCTCTGGCGATTTCATGGGCCTGTCGGGTAGAGATATAATGATCCGCGCACGGAAAAGGGCGGCGCCACTTGTTGCCAACAGATACTCATTATATCCAGCCTCGCTCCCCTTGACTGCGAAAGTCTCGTGCAGCTTTGGCTCGATGGGGTACGACCCCGCAATATCGCCAAGTTGGCAGAATCATCACCGAGCTCGGAATGCCACCAGGGCATGCGCATCGTAATCAGCCATTTTCATCTTCAGACCGGTGGGGTCACCCGCGTCATTCAACACGCCTGCGAGGCACTCACCGCTGCCGGTCACCGGGTCCTGGTCGCCGCCGGGGAGCCGCCCCAGCAGGCGCTGCCCGATGGCGTGGCGTTCGCCCACCTACCCGCTTTGGCCTATGAGGAGCGTCGCCCGCTCGCGGGACCGGGCGAGCTCGCCGCGGATCTGGAACGCGCCGCCCGTGAGCACCTCGGCGATCTGCCGGACCTGTGGCACATCCACAACCACTCCCTCGGAAAAAACCTCGCCGTCCCGGGCGCCCTGATCGCCCTGGCCAAACGCGGTCAGCGCCTGCTTCTTCAGCCCCACGACTTCGCCGAGGATGGACGCCCTGCCCTTTACGCCCGACTGTTGGCGGAGGTCGGCGCAGGCGATGCAGCGAGGCTGTCGAGCCTGCTCTATCCCCTGGCCGAGCATGTGCACTACGCCGTGCTCAATGATCGCGACCGATCCTTCCTGGCCGCCGCCGACGTTCCCGGGGAGCGGCTGCACCTGCTGCCCAACGCGGTCGCCATCCCGCCTCCCCTCGCTCATGCAGCCCATCCGTTCGGCGAGCGGCGCCTCTGGCTCTACCCCACCCGGGCCATCCGCCGCAAGAACCTGGCTGAGCTCCTGCTCTGGTCCGCGCTGGCGGAGGAGCCCGACCTCTTCGCGGCCACCCAAGCGCCCCAGAACCCCGCGGAGCAGCCCCGGTACCGACGCTGGGTGGCGCTGGCCCGCGAGCTGGATCTTCCCGTGAAGTTCGAGCTCGGCGACCGGATCAAGGACTTCGCCGGACTCCTCGCCTCAGCCCACGCGCTGGTGACCACCAGTGTGGCGGAGGGATTCGGCCTCGCTTTTCTTGAGCCCTGGCTCGTGGGGCGCCCGCTGGCCGGCCGCGACCTTCCGGAGATCACTCGCGACTTCACGGCCGCCGGCGTCGACCTCGGCGGGCTCTACGAGCGACTGGAGATCCCCCTGGAGTGGCTGGACGCAGCGCGCCTGCGCCGGACCATGGAGCAGGCGCTGCGGGGGGTCATGGCGGCGTACGGTCGGGAAGAGTCGCCCGCCGATCTGGAGCGACTCTGGACCAACGTCGTCCGTGAAGGACGTATCGACTTCGGGCGCCTCGACGAGACTGCGCAAGAACAGGTCATCCGTCATCTCGTGACCCATCCCCGCGATCGCGCCGCCCTCCAGCCGTCGCGTCTCTTCACCGAAGGGGACCGGGAGCGCGTTGGACGCAACCGGGCCGTAACGGAACAGGATTACGCCATCGAGGGCTACGGCCGGCGCCTCGAGCAGATCTACAGGGCGCTGACGGAGGAATCCGTCACCAAGGAGCTCGGTGCCGCCGACGCCACCGCCCTGCTCGACCGATTCCTGGCACCGGAGCGCCTGTGTCTACTGCGGACCTAGTACAGGCGCGCCTAAGACTCCGTAACAAGAGGCAGAGAGAGTCTCACGCGAAAGCCGCGAAGGGCGCGAAGCAAACCTACTGGCATGATGACTGTTAGAGAAACTTAGGCGCTGCTGTACCAGGGGCTGTCGACATTCGTCTGAACAAGCGAGGCCCCGAACGATCCCCCTCGCCCGAAAACGGGACAGGGGTAGGCACAGTGAGGCGTGCGGACAGGTGCTCCCCTCTCCCGCGGGCGGGAGAGGGGCTGGGGGAGAGGGTGCGATGAGTCTCCGCGATCAAGCTAAACGCTTGCGATCACACCAAACCGACGCCGAACTGCGGCTTTGGTATCACCTGCGCGGGCACCGGTTTCTGGACTTGAAGTTCAAACGCCAGAAGCCCATGGGGCGCTACATTGTCGATTTCATCTGCCACGAGCGCCGGCTTATCGTCGAGGTGGACGGCGGACAACACGCTTTGCGGACGGGATATGATCACCAGCGCGATACCTGGTTGCGTGAGCAGGGTTACCGGGTTCTACGATTCTGGAATCACGAAGTGATGCAACAGCTCGATGGGGTGCTGGAACGGATACGCTCGGCTGCGCTTGCACCCTCTCCCCCGACCCCTCTCCCGCAAGCGGGAGAGGGGAGTGTTGTCGAGCGACTGGCGGCCGATAAAGAGGATAAGGACACGCTGGAGTAGGTAAGGCCGTAGCTGGAAAGAAAGGGCGAAAGCTGCAGGGACGAAAGTGGGTATCAAGACCGGCCCAGGAGGAAGAGGAAGCGATGAAAGACGGACCCGCAGATTCAGCTGGACACCCGGTGTTTATCGTTGCGACGAGCCCCAAGGCAGTCAGCATGGAACAAGGCCGGAGCCCGCCGTGAACGCTGAATGTCAACAGCCGCCAGCACTTCGGTTACTCGTCAAATTAAGGTGGAACCAGACACTGGACCAATGAACGCTACCACGGACAACAACCTTGCCGCCCGCTTTCGCGAGCTATCCACACGCCTCGAGCCCCGCCCAACCGACACTGCACCGCGATTGGGTACGCTCTCCGGCATACGTGCGGTCCTGTTCGATATATACGGCACCCTGGTGATCTCCGCTTCCGGAGACATCGGTCTCGCCGGAGAGCAGGATGAAGACAGCGCATTCCGCACAGCCCTTGCATCGGTCGGGATCCAAGGGGACGACGCCGGGCCGGAAAAGCTGAAGGCCGCCATTCGGGCCGCGCATGTCGTGCGCAAGGCCGAGGGAGTCGCCTATCCCGAGGTGGACATACTCGCCATCTGGTCCTCGACCCTAGGGACGAAACAGGGGCTCGAACAGCTCGCCGTCGAATACGAGTGTCGCGTCAACCCGGTCTGGCCCATGCCGGGATTAGGCGAGGTCCTGGCGGAGCTGCATCACCGCGGACTGGTCCTGGGAATCGTCTCCAACGCCCAGTTCTATACGTCCCTGATGCTGGAGGCATTCCTCGAAAGACCGCTCCCGGCGCTCGGTTTCGACCCCGACTGCTGCGCCTTCTCCTACCGGCTGCTGGAGGCAAAGCCGTCCACCCGTATCTATCGTGAGGCATTGGTGGGACTGGAAGAGAAGCACGGCATCGAAGCGCACGAAGTCCTTTACGTGGGCAACGACGTGCGGAACGATATCTGGCCCGCCTCCCTCGTGGGCTGCCGAACCGCCCTTTTCGCCGGAGACGCCCGGTCGCTGCGGCTGCGGGAGGACGACCCCCAATGCGCCGGCGTCGAGGCCGACCGCGTCGTCACCGACCTGCACCAGATCCCAGAACTCGTATGACCCGCGCGGAAACCGGCGCCGCCCGCAGAAGCCCGCATTTCACCCTCTCCCTCTGGGAGAGGGACGGGGAGAGGGCGATCGTAAGCCGTTGTTCCACGGAGGGAGCGATAACCCTGCAAACTTTCCGCACCGTGGATATTTATCGAGGGTATCAGCCTACGGGCGCTGGCCGAAGAGCTGCAGACGCTCGCTTAAACGAATGTTTCCGAAAGACCGAAGACACTAAGCATAGACAGGAGTGGGTCGTTCCGCTTACAGGGCCGGGAAGCCGGTTCGCGTCGAAACGGACTTCCGGGGCGCTTCGCTAGTTGGTGATCTGGAACTGGAAGCTCGCCTGGTCCCAGACATCCGGGTATGGCCCGACGAATCCGTTATAGTCGTACGTTCCCAGCGGCGCGTTCAGCGGGATTGAGGTGCTGAGCCAGGCGCCCTTGGTCTGGCCGGGGTCCAGACAGACGTTTACCGGACCGAATAGTGCGCCAGTGGACGGGTATGTCGCCCCACTCGGCAACGTCACGTTGGTCCAGTAATCGAAACACTGCCGGTTCTGCGTACTATTAGTGGCCTCCGCCCGATACCACAACGTCGAACCTCGCTGAACGGTTGTCGAAAAAGGCTCGAGGGTGAGTGTGACGTTGCGCGGGGCGATCTTGACGATGAAGGCGTCCCTTGTCCCCGAGAGGTTCGGGTCGAGGGCGTTGACCGTGGGGAAATCCGTGGACTGGGTTTCGCCGGTCACATGAGCGTTTCCAGCACTGTCGACGGCGATGTCATTTCCCTCGTCCCAATCGCTTCCGCCCAGATAGGTGGAGTAGATCAGCGCCGAACCGCCAGCGTTGAGCTTGAAGACGAAGGCGTCGTGGGACCCTCCTGCATAGCTCGGGTAGAGGGCGTTGACCATGGGGAAGTCCGCGGAATAGGTCGATCCGGTCACATAGGCGTTCCCGGCGCCGTCGACGGCAACGCCCGATCCGTAGTCGTAATCACTCCCGCCCAAGTAGGTGGAGTAGATGGGCGCCGATCCGTCGGCATTGAGCTTGAAGACGAAGGCGTCCGACGACCCCGAAAGGTTCGGATAGAGGGCGTTGACCGTGGGGAAGTCCGCGGACTGTGTGCTCCCGGTGACATAGGCGTTCCCGGCGCTGTCGAAGGCAATGTCGCTTCCGGAGTCGTATTCACTCCCGCCCAGATAGGTGGAGTAGAAAGGTGAAGATCCATCAGCGTTGAGCTTGAAGACGAAGGCGTTCGCCGTAAACGCTCCTCCCCCAAAATCCGGATAAAGGGCATTTATCGTTGGGAAGTCCGTCGAGCGGGTCCACCCGGTCACATAGGCGTTTTGAGCGCCGTCGACCGCGATACCATGTCCGAAGTCGTCAGACATCCCGCCCAAGTAGGTGGAGTAGACCGCCGCCGATCCGTCGGCATTGAGCTTGGAGACGAACGCATCCCCATGGTACACCCCCCCTGAAAAATCCGGGTAGAGGGCATTGACGGTGGGGAAATCCTCCGCGTTCGTCCAACCCGTCACGTAGGCGTTACCGGCGCCGTCGACGGCAATGCCCTCAACGCTCTCGCCGACGGAAATAAATGGCAAGGAGGTTTCAGTGCCGCCCAGGTAGGTGGAATAGACGAGCGCCGAACCACCAGCGTTGAGCTTGAGGACGAACGCGTCGCTAAAACCCAAAATACTCGGGTAGAGGGCGTTGACCATGGGGAAGTCCGCGGAATAGGTCGATCCGGTCACATGGGCGTTTCCAGCGCTATCGACGGCGATGCCCTCTCCGGAGTCCCAATCACTTCCGCCCAGGTAGGTGGAGTAGATAGGCGCCGATCCGTTGGCATTGAGCTTGAAGACGAAGGCGTCCAGGTGCCCCACAAAGTTGGAATAGAGGGCGTTGACCGTGGGGAAATCCGCCGAGTAGGTCTGCCCGGTCACATAGGCGTTTCCCGCGCTGTCGAC
>JAYEJW010000460.1:0-1680 GCA_034716535.1 Pseudomonadota bacterium | reverse complement strand
TTCAAGCACACGACCTCGGACCGCTGGGTGTTGGTGTGCTTTATACCCTCGCACGGGAGGATTGTCCAGAACGTGGGGTAACTTTCTACTTAACGCTAGGATCCTCGCGAGAACGGATTCGCCCTGAGAATGCGTCGCTGGCCCTTGACGATGGCCTCGATGGTGGTGTTGATGGCGTTGAGCTGGTAGTAGCGGGGCGCTTTACCGCTGACGTCGAAATAGAAGTCTTGGGCGACGACGCTGCGAGCCTCGGTGTCGAATCCCTTCCAGGTGCAATAACGTTGCCAGAGATCCTCCGGGGACGGGAAGGCATTGAGTGCAAGCTCATTCTCGATAGGACCAGCAGTTTCGGTGCGGTCATGGAATAGGAAGCCGTCTCCGTTGCTACTGAACACGAAGGGCAGGCCACCGTGCATGTCAGCGTAGTTGAGCGCCTGCTGCATGCCGTCGCCCAAGGCGTGTTGGTTGTCCTTGGCCTCGATGACGGCGACGGGGAGATTGGGTTTGTAGTAGAGGATGTAGTCGGCGAACTTCGCCGGGCCGCGTTTGTGCTTGTTGCCCCTGACCAGGACCTTGCCAGCAGTGAGGGTCACCTCCTCGCGGATCTGCGTGTGCAGGTCCCAGCCAGCGTTGACGATGGACGGGGTGATGAATTTGGTACGGATATCGGTCTCGGAGAGGTCCTTCTTGTTCACGTTCTAGTCCTCGGCTCGCCGCAAAGCTGCTCCAACTTCGACCGCCTCCTTCACACGCGCGCCGTCGCCGACACCCTAAAGATATTACAGGTCAATCAACACCATACTTCAGTGCGCGAACGGGAATCAATGCCGGCATGCGGGTAGGTCGCATCGTCCTGCGGAGCTGGACGGCGAGGACCGGGATGCCCGCGGATTCCATAAGGCCACGAGGGCCGTTAACGGCTACTCAACACGATGCCGGACATATGAGCGCGACCTCCTCCCTCGGCCAACCGGCGATTTCCTCTTGCACCGCGGCGGACCCTCGCTCCTCAGAGCGTCACCGTCCGTTCACGACCCTCTCAGGACCGGCAAAGCGCAGTCCTGGAGGTCCGCTGTGTCGCGCTAGCAGACACCCAGTCGCCGAGACCGAACTGGCAGTTTCGGCCAACGGACCCAAGCCCGGCCACGTTCTAGGTCGGCAAGCCGCTGGAAGCGGCCGGTCGTGCCTTCGAGAGTGAGAGGCCGGGCCTGACCCAATCCCATCACCGAGCCGCCGCTGGTCACGGTCGGCAATCAATCAGAAACCAGTCCTTTGCTACCCGAACAGCGGTCCGGACCACTCCTCCAACGTAAACCGTATTCGCCCACTTGGCCGGTTCGGGTCGGCGGGCGGGATACGAGGTCGTGCTCGAGTATGCGATCGGAGTCCCGCTTCCGTTTCTTTCGTCGCTCCTTTGACATGTCACAAAGATAGACTTGACCCCTTCTCTCGTTGCATGATGAAAGAGGGAAACTTCAGATAACCAAGACCTGGCGCTATAAAGTTTAAGCCAATAGCTAGTGGAAGATTTTTCTCCTTGACTTTTTTCTTTACTGAAGTTTTGTACTTTTTGGGGCGTTAGAATATTAGCCACCACCAATAGGCGTGCTATATTAGCATTCCATGGATAACCATTGCGCAATGGGTTTCATTAACCGTGATGGCTGGTTTATTCAATTC
>JAYEJW010000459.1:0-29271 GCA_034716535.1 Pseudomonadota bacterium | reverse complement strand
GTAGGCGCGGTCCGACCAGCGCAGCTTCTTTCCCCGGAAAGTAAAACCGAGAAACGTGCAGTCGTTGGTCTTCACGACGCGGCTCTTGCGCTCGTTGACCACCAGTTTGAGCTTGCCGGTCAGAAAGTGAAAAAGAGGGACGGACCACGTTTTGTGCTATCATTGGCCGAGCAGTGTGTTTTTGGAGTTGCCTCGTGCCAAGAAGACCTCGCCTTTGTGCCGCCGGGATCCCGATGCATGTCATTTTGCGCGGTATTGATCGGAGCGCGATCTTCTTCGCCGACGAGGACTATCGGCGCTTTCTTACCCTGCTCGCGGAGGTTGGCGCCGCCGCATCGGTCGCTGTGCACGCGTACGTGCTGATGACCAATCATGTCCACCTGTTGATGACGGCGGCCGCCGAGAACGGTGTATCGGCGGCGATGAAGGGCGTGGGGCAACGCTACGTGCAGTACGTCAACCGCACCTATGACCGAACAGGTACCCTGTTCGAAGGACGCTTCCGCTCTTCGCTCGTGGAAGCCGATTCCTATTTGCTGGCCTGCCAGCGCTACATCGAGCTCAACCCCGCGCGTGCAGGCATGGTCGAAGCGCCAGGCGACTATCCCTGGTCGAGCTATCGTGCCAATGCGCTCGGTGTCGCCGATGCTGTCGTCTTGCCCCACGCGCTCTATGCTACCCTCGGCAACTCCCCCGAGCAGCGGCAGAGCGCTTACCGTAGGCTCTTTGCCGACACTTTGAGCGACCATCTCCTCGCGCGCATTCGTGAGAGTGTCAATGGGGGATTCGTGCTCGGCAACGAGCGGTTCGAGCGCGAGATCGCGGCGATGCTCGGAAGACGGACCTGGAAAGGATCGCCCGGCAGACCGAAGAAGCCAGCCCCGGACGATCGACAGGCAGAGATGGCCGTTTAGTCCGGTAAATGTGGTCTGTCCCTCTATATTCTGCTATATTCTGCCTCTATATTCTCTTATTTGCTTTCTCCCTCTATATTCTTTCTCTATATTCTTATTTGACTGAACAAGGAAGAAGCTATACCTGCGAAATATGCGGCGCAGAGGTTAAGGTGGTCAGAAAGAATGTATCGGATCCTAGCTGCCCTACTCTGATCTGTTGTGGAGAGCAGATGGTACAGAACGTACAACCAAAACTTACAAATGCGGAAATTAAAGAAATTGTCAAAGAACGTTACGGCAAATGCGCAGCGGCTGGAATGAGCGCGGCAGGCTCTTGCTGCCCGATCGGGACGTCAAAAAATCCTGGTTTCGCGACAGAGCACGGACTTTATACGCTAGATGACCTGTCGTTAATACCGGAAACAGCTCTCAGCCTTTCTAGAGGGTGTGGCAATACCACCGGTTTTGCCGCGCTACAGCCAGGCGAAATCGTTGTAGATTTTGGATGTGGTGCAGGCATCGATGTCATTCTCGCTGCTCAAAAGGTGACGCCTAGAGGAAAAGTGATTGGTGTGGATTCCGCGTCCGAGATGATTGGGCGCGCTAAACGAGCCGTGGCCGAGGCAGGTTTTTCCGACACCGTTGAGCTTCGTGTTGCTGATTTGGCCCAGACGGGCCTCCCTCAAGGAGGAGCTGATGTCGTAATATCAAATTGTGTAATCAATTTATGTCCGGATAAAGAAGCCGTGTATCGAGAGGCTTTCCGTATCCTAAAGCTCGGCGGTCGTCTCGCCATATCAGATATAGTGTACACTGAAAAGATCGATCCAAGTGTACACGAGCGTTTCCAATCGACTTGGTCAGGATGCGTCGGAGGCGCAATAGATAAGGATTCCTATTTCGAGGCCATTAGAAATATTGGATTTACAGAGATACATCTTGTCGCACAGCATCTACTGGCATTCAAGGAACTTGAAGAAATGGCGTGTTGTCCCGGACCTGAATACGCCCCTCTTCCAGCCGAAGAAGATATTGCCGTGGCCCAAGACAAAGTTGCAAGTATCAAATTTACAGCCGTCAAGCCGCACATCAGCGGCTGATCCGGTAAGGGCTGGTGTTTCTCCGGCCCACCGGGTCGCCGGAAGCGGTTGCCCGCCCCCGGCTCCCACAGAACGTAGCGTCTCCCCGGGCGTGCGTCGTCGCGATCAGAGGCTGATCACGGAAACCGCGTCGGCGACCAAGACCTGTCTTGCCAAAGATCAGCCAGGACGCTGTCTTCTTTCTCCGCACCTCCCCCCGCGTTATGCTCACTCGATGATCACTCCGTCCCGGCTTACGGTTCTCGCGGCACTCGCGCAAATAAACGGGGACAGAGGGAACCAAAAATACGCTCTAATTCAGGTAGCTATGAGCCGGTAGCCGATAAGTTGGCTGACATTCCTGGAGCACACGCGGAGTGCCGCACTACCATCCATGGCCCTGGTTCCCGGCATCCAAGCCGGGATGACGGGATCCCGAGAACGCGTAATTTTTAATGGAGCGAACCGCTAGGAAGCCGTTGGCGGCCTGCTCCAGGCGGTCGAGCCAGCCGCCGCTCAAGGTTTCGCCCCCAAGGTCTTGCCCCTGAGGGCTGAGACCCGATTCTTGAAGTCCGTCATCTCCCGCACCATTGTCCAGATTGCGGCAAAGATGGTAACCCAACTGCCGTCCAGCCCGAATGAATCACGGCGACCGTGACAGGGGACTACCGTCGCTGGCAAAGTACCGCCCATGAACGAACGGAAATCCTCACCGCGCCTAGCGGTTGGCAAGCTCCCGCCGGAGCTGCTTGCCCGCCTGCTCGCGCGTGCCCCGGTGGACGACGACCGCCTGCTGGAAGGACCGGGCATCGGGATCGACTGTGCCGTGGTGGATCTGGACGATTACCTGCTGGTTTGCAAGACGGACCCGGTCACTTTCGCCACCGACGAGCTCGGCCGGTACCTGGTGCAGGTCAACGCCAATGACCTGGCCACCACCGGCGCCCAGCCACGCTGGCTTATGGCCACCCTGCTGCTGCCCGAGAACGGTGCGGATGCGGCACTGGCGGAGAGCCTGATGGCGCAGATCGGGGAGGCCTGCCGGGAGCTCGGCATCGCCCTCATCGGCGGCCACACCGAGATCACCTACGGACTCGACCGCCCCATCGCCGTGGGTGCCCTCCTGGGCTTGGTGGAACCGACGCAGCTGGTCACCCCGCGTGGAGCGCGACCGGGCGACCGCCTGCTGATGACCAAGTCAGTACCCATCGAGGCCACAGCCATCCTCGCCCGCGAGCGCCCCGAGCGGCTGCGCGCCCTGCTAATGGACGGCGACCTCACAAGGGCGCAGCAGTATCTGGAAAACCCGGGCATCGGCATTACCAAGGACGCACGGATCGCGCTTCAAGCCGGCCGGGTCACCGCCATGCACGACCCCACCGAGGGCGGGCTCGCGGCGGCGCTGTGGGAGCTCGCCCACGCCTCCAGCTGCATTCTGCATTTCGACCCCGCCCTGGTGCCGGTTACCCCCCTCTCCGCCCGAGTGTGCGCCGCGCTCGCCATCGACCCGCTCGCGGCCATCGCCTCAGGCGCCCTGCTGCTCACGGTGCCGGCGGTTGATGCCGAGGGCGTCCGTGAGGCACTCTGCGCGGAGGAGATCCCTTGCACAGACATCGGCGAGGTCGCCGAGGGCGGGCCCCAGGTGTTGCAGCGGTCCCCCAACGGCTGGGCACCCTACCCCTGGCCTGAGCGAGACGCGATGGCGAGGATCTTCGAATCCCCGACCAAGACCCGAGACGCTACGCCGGGATGAACCACGCCGGACCGATACCGGGTGCGCCGGACCCGGCCGCCATCGCGGCTCTTTTCCAGGTCGACGGCTTCGTCGAGACCGTCGAGCCGTTCGGCAGCGGCCTCATCAACGACACCTTCCTGGTCGCGGCGGGCGCCCACCGTTATGTCCTTCAACGCATCAACGAGCGGGTGTTTCCCCAGCCCGAGCGCATCATGGGAAACATTGCGCTCTTGTCGAGACACCTGGCAGGTCGCGAGAGGGGGGCACTGAGGATCCCGGCGCTCGTACCCAGCTCTGACGGAGCTCCTTTTGTCCGAAACGGGGACGGCGGGTTCTGGCGGCTCATGGAGTTTATCCCAGACGCTGTCGTGTTCGGAGGTATCGAGACGAGCGCACAGGCCATGGAGGTCGGCCGTGCCCTCGGCCGCTTTCATCGCCTGGTCCAGGACCTGGACCCCACGCGCCTCGCGGTGACCCTGCCGGGTTTTCACCACACACCCGGCTACCTCGAACGGTTTGAGCGGGTCCTGAGCAGCGCGGCGCTCCAAGCCGACGAGATCCGCGACAGCACCGCGTTCGTTTTGGCACGGCGCGGCCTTGCGGGCGTTCTGGAGACCGCCCGCGGGGAGGGGCGCCTCCCTGTACGCGTCATCCACGGCGACCCAAAGCTGGACAACATCCTGTTCGACAGGGCGACCGGCCGGGCGGTGAGCCTCATCGATCTGGACACCGTACAGCCGGGGCTCATTCAACATGACGTCGGGGACTGCCTGCGCTCCTGCTGCAACCGCCAAGGCGAGTCACCGGGCGAAAAGGCCGGGATCAGCTTCGACCTGACTGTCTGCCGCGAGATCCTGGGCACTTACGCGGACGAGGTCAGATCCTTCTTCACCGCGGCGGACATCGAGTCGCTCTACGACGGCATCCGCGTCATCCCCTTCGAGCTCGGCCTGCGCTTCCTCACCGACCACCTGAAAGGCGACCGCTACTTCCGCGTCACAGAGCCCGGGCAGAACCTGCGCAAGGCGAGAGTCCAGTTTGCACTGGTCGAGGACATCGAGCGCAGGGGGCCGCAGATCCGGTCGATCATCGCGGAGTGCTTCCCGCACCGGTCCTCGTAACCGAAAACGCAGAATCTAAAGCCCGCTTTCGCGGGCTTTCTCCAGAAAGCGGGTCAGTGGGCGGGCCACCCCCGCTGAGTGCGGTCTACCGCAGGGTTACAGCTACTTCTCCTTCGCGGTCGTCGGAACCTGGATCGTGGGAACAACCAACTGCGGCACGTACGCATAGGGCTGGATCAGACCATGGTACGGAGCTCCGACGTATGGGTATCCCCAAGAGAAGGGCCTGTAGTGGTGCCGATAGAATGGGCGATAGTAGGAGCGATAGTAGGGGCGATGCCAGTAGGAGCCGTAGCCCCAACCCGGACCCCAATAACCGGGGCCCCCCCAGCCCCGACCGCCCCACCAGTTGCTGCCGAAGCCCCCTCCGAATCCAAAGCCGAATCCGCCGCCGAAGAAGCCGAAGAAGGCCTTCGACTCGGCAGGGAGCGCCAACAGTAGGGTGGCGAGAAGTGCGGTCGCGAATGCAGAACGCCGTTTCATAGAACACCTCCTTCCAGATTTTCAGTATCCCCATCCCCTCGGATGGCCGGAATACGCTTCCGCACTTTCAGTGTAGTATATTAGCGATTTCTTATCTATAAAACGGCGATGGGCCTCGTCTGCGGATCAGGTGAGCAGGGTCAGTGCCGATTCAGCGCGGCGGCGTTATCGTATGCTTCGTTTCCGAACTCCGCCCGCCATGAGCGCTTCCATCGACAATACCCATTTTCTGCTGCGCCGGCTGCACTCCCTGTTCGGACTGCTGCCGGTCGGCGGCTTCCTGATCTTCCACCTGTGGGAGAACTCCCAATCGCGCTTCGGCGCCGAGCACTACAACGAGAAGGTGGTGGCCTGGCTCCAGGGGCTGAACTATCTGCCATTGCTGGAGATCTTCCTCATCGCCGCACCGATCCTGTTCCACGCCGCCTACGGACTGGTCATCACCACCGGCGGCCGGGCGGAGCCGGGCCGCTACTCCTATGTGCGGAACTGGCTCTACTGGCTGCAGCGCATATCCGGCATCGGAATTCTCGCGTTCCTCGTCGTCCACGTGGGCTTGACGCGCATCCAGGGATACTTCGAGCCCGCCGTGCGCGCGGATCTCTACGGCCATATGCAGGGCATACTGGGCCAGCCATGGGTGTTCGCGCTCTATCTGGTGGGTCTTCTGCTGTCGGTCTTCCACCTGGCCAACGGCCTGTGGAGCATGGGCATCGTCTGGGGCGTCACCGCGTCGGCCCGATCCCAGCAACTGAGCGCCTACGCCTGCCTAGGGATCGGACTGCTGCTCGCCGCCATGGGACTGCACGGCCTGATCGGGTTCCTGCCGTGAGCAGGCCGCGGGTTATCGTGGTCGGCGGCGGGCTGGGGGGACTGTGGGCGGCACTGCGCATCACGGAGGCGGGATTCCCTGTCGATATCTTCTCCCTGTTCGAGGTAAAGCGGTCCCATTCCGTCTGCGCCCAGGGCGGCATCAATGCCTGCCTGGACACCAAGGGTCAGCGGGACTCGGCGTGGCAGCACACGACCGACACCATCAAAGGCGGCGCCTATCTGGCCAATCAACCCCCGGTGAAGACCCTGTGCGAGGAGGCGCCGGGACTCATACGCACCTTCGAGCGCATGGGAGTGACCTTCTCGCGTACGCCAGAGGGTCTGCTGGATCAGCGCCTGTTCGGGGGCGTCAAGAACAAGCGCACCTGCTTCGCCGGTGCCAGCACGGGCCAACAGCTTCTGTACGGCGTGGATCAGCAGGTTCGGCGTTTGGAGGCCGGGGACCGGATCCGCAAGCAGGAGTGGTGGGAGTTCCTGTCGATCGTTCGGGATGTGGACGGGGCCTGCCGCGGTGTCGTGGCCATGGATCTGCGTAGTCTCGAGGTACGGGCCTTCCGTGCCGATACGGTCGTGCTGGCGACCGGCGGTTTGGGACAGATCTATGCACCCAAGACCACCTGCTCAACGAACTCGACCGGCGCTGCCGCGAGCCGCGTTTACCAGCAGGGTGCCCTTTTCGCCAACGCGGAGTTCTTCCAGTTCCACCCCACGGCCATGTTGGGGGAGGACAAGACTCGGCTGATGAGCGAGGCGGCCCGCGGCGAGGGGGGGCGGGTGTGGGTACCGCGCAACCCGGACGACCCCAGACGACCGAAGGCGATACCGGAGCAGGATCGCTTCTACTTCCTGGAGGACTGGTACCCCGCCTACGGCAACACGGTGGCGCGGGACGAGGCCTCCCGGGCGATCTGGAAGGTGACGCGGGAGCTCGGGCTCGGCATCGGCGGCGGCGACCGGGTCTATCTCGACCTTACCCACCTGGACCGCGGCTTCGTATCCACCCGCCTCGGGGCGATCCTGCAGATCTACCGCAGGTTTCATGGCGTCGACCCCCTGGACGAGCCCATGGAGATCTTCCCCGCCGCCCACTACGCAATGGGCGGGCTCTGGGTGGATTTCGAGAGGGACCCGACAACCGGCGGCATGCGGGCCGGCAGTGCGCGAAACCACGCCACAAGCATCCCCGGTCTCTACGCCTGCGGAGAGTGCGACTACGCGTACCACGGAGCGAACAGGCTCGGTGCCAACTCCCTGCTCTCCGCCTCCTTCTCAGGGCGTGTGGCGGGCGAGGCGGTGACGGCCTATCTGAAGGGACTCGACCGGCACGCAGAGAGCAGGCCCGAGACCCTCTTCGCCCACGAGGCGGCGCGCCAACAGGCGATCAACGATCGTTTCATGGGCTCGAACGGTGACCAGAACCCCTACGCGCTGCACCGCGAGCTCGGCGAGCTGATGACCGCTAAGGTCGGCGTCGTGCGGGACAATCGGGAGCTGGACGCCGCCTTTGCCGATCTTCAGGAGCTCGAAGGCCGCTTCGACCGCTTGAGCCTCGGGGAGACCAGCGGCTGGGCTAATCAGACCCTGGCGCACGCTCGCCAAGTCTACGACATGGTGAAGCTGGCGCAGGTCATGGCCCGCAGCGCACGCGAAAGGGACGAGTGCCGCGGCGCCCATTTTAAGCCCGAGTTCGAGCTGCCGATGCCACAGCACAGGTTCCCCGGGGATCCGGAGTTCGAGGGCTACAGGGCGCGATGGAAGAGGAACAACGAGCGTTGGCTCAAGACCAGCATCGCGGAGCATTCGCCCCAGGGCCCGCGCATCCGCTACGAAGAGGTGGATACGAGCGTGCTGCCGCCGGAGGAGCCGCGAGACTACAGGTAAGTGCGGGGTGCGGGGTGCGGGGTGCGGCTGGATCGTATTCCGGCCAAGGTACCCCGCACTGCGGAGGTATTAGGTGCGTGTAGAAATCAATGAGCCAAGAGAGCATCGAATTCAAGATCCGCCGCCAGGATCTTCCGGACAGCCGGCCCTACTGGCAGGAGTTCCGCGTTCCCCATAGGCCGAACTACAACGTGCTCTCCTACCTCTTGGTCCTGCGAGAGCATCCGGTCACCGTCACCGGGGAGTCCGTGGATCCGGTGGCCTGGGAGCACAACTGCATGGAGGAGGTCTGCGGAGCCTGCACCATGCTCATCAACGGCAGGCCGGGTATGGCCTGCTCGGCCCTGGTGGACGAGATCGATCAGCCCATCGTGCTGGAACCCCTGCCGAAGTTCCCTGTGGTGCGGGACCTGCTGGTGGATCGCTCACGTCTGTTCGACGGCCTCAAGGAGGTGAAGGCCTGGATCGAGATCGACGGCGTCTGGGACGTGCACGAGAGCGTCCCGCGGGTCTCGCCGACCGAGTGGGAGGAGAGCTACCTTTACAGCCGCTGCATAAGCTGCGGCTGCTGCATGGCGGCCTGTCCCCAGTTCGGGCCCGGGTCGGATTTCATCGGCCCGGCGCCCCTGGCCCAGGTCCGGCTGATGAACGCCCACCCGACGGGCCGCTTTTTCCGCACAGAACGACTGTACGCCATCATGGGAGACGGCGGATTGAGCGACTGCGGCAACGCCCAGAACTGCGTGCGAGTGTGTCCCAAGGAGATCCCGCTCACCACCGCCATCGGCGAGCTCGGCCGGCAGGTCACGGGACAGATGCTCCGAGACCTCTTCGGCAAATCTTGAAACCGCTCACAAGGATTCAACGCCGACCGGGCTGCTCGCCGCAGAGCTGGAAATAGACGTCCGCGAAACCGCGGTCGGCCCCTAGGATGTGGGCGATCAGCCAGTGCTTGAGCGTTTCCAGGGTCTTCTCGTCAATATGGCGCACGCCCTGCTCTTTGAGATCCCGCACCAGCTCGGTGTACTCCGCCATCAGCAAGGCATGCTCCGTGCGGTGCTCGGCGAGACCTGGATAGTCGATGCCGCGCATGAACTCCTCTTCCCGCCGGAAATGCTCCCGGGCGTGCGCTCCGAGCTGTTCAAGGGCGGCAAACAGATCCACGCCGGCGCAATCGGCCAACTCGTCGGACCCGGACCCCTCCCCCGGCTCGGTTGCGAAGCATCGCGCCAAGTCACTGAGCAGCTCCACCAGCGCGTGATGGTCTTCGTCCAACGTATCGATGTGCAGGGTCCAGTGGTCGTGCCAGGTGATGATCTTTTCCATTGAGTTTTCAGCGAATTTTGTGAGTGCCGCTCAAGCAGCGGTCTTTCCTTTCGGGCGAGGATCAAGCGGGGGTAGAGATCCAAGGTTGGTTACAATCGGGACCGACCGGGACGGCACACGCGAAGAAACCTGTGAGGATAATAAGGGAATGTCGGAAAAATGCCCATGCTAGTACCGCATACCGTTTCGATCTGCCCATGGACAGCCCCGGTTCCCGGCCTTTGCGACATGCCCTGTTTGAGACGTTCCCTGTACCGATGAAAGAAACGCTGGTCGACCTGATCCGCCACGGGGAACCGGTTGGTGGACGCCGCTACCGCGGCAACGGCACCGACGACCCGCTTAGCGAGCTGGGCTGGGAGCAGATGTGGCGGGCGGTGGAGGGTCATCATCCCTGGCACCAGGTCATCACCTCGCCGCTTGCACGCTGCCGCGAGTTCGCGACCCATCTCGCCTCAGGTTACGGCCTGCCGCTGGCGGTGGAGCAGGAACTGCGGGAGGTGGGCATGGGGTCCTGGGAAGGACGCACGCCCCGACAGGTCCAGACGGAGCACCCGGAGGAGTTCGAGGCCTTCTACCGGGACCCCGTCAATCGCCGTCCGCCCGGCGGGGAGTCCCTGGCGAGCCTGGAGGAGCGTGTCGGCCGGGCCTACGACACCGCCGTCGCCACCCACCCGGACCGCCACCTGCTGCTGGTCGTCCACGCCGGCGTGATGCGGGCGCTGGTAGGCCGCGTGCTGGGAGCCCAGCCGGCACGCTGGTACCGTCTGCGCATCGATTACGCCGGGGTGGTCCGTATCCGCCACGGACGCTTCGGGGCTGCCCTGGAGTGCGTAAACGCCCGGCGCGTGCGCTGAATCTGCCCGGCCATCACCCTTGATCGCCCAGATCCTCTCCATCTGATCTTGCGCGAGCGGGGGACCACCCCAAGCTTCGGTTATAATTGATCGTTTTAGAGAAGCCTTTCAGATTTCATGCACCAGACCGACGACCTGCGCATCCGCGACATCAAGCAGGCGGCCGCCCCCAAGGCCCTGCACGAAGAGTTCCCGGTCAGCGAGAGCGCCGCGGACACCGTGTACAGCGCCCGCCGAGAGATCCAGCAGATCCTCCACGGCGAGGATGATCGCCTGCTGGTGGTGGTGGGCCCCTGTTCGGTACACGACCCTCAAGCCGCTCTGGAGTACGCGCAGCGGCTTTGCAAGTTTCGCGAAGAGCTCAAGGACGACCTCATGATCGTCATGCGTGTCTATTTCGAGAAGCCGCGCACCACCGTGGGCTGGAAGGGTCTGATCAACGATCCCAACCTGGACGGCAGCTTCGAGATCAACAAGGGCCTGCGGGTGGCGCGAAAGCTCCTGCTGGACCTCGCCGAGATGGGCATGCCCGCCGGCACGGAGTTTCTCGACCTCATCAGCCCCCAGTACATCGCCGACCTCATCAGCTGGGGGGCCATCGGCGCGCGCACCACCGAGAGCCAGGGTCATCGGGAGCTGGCCTCGGGGCTCTCCTGCCCGGTGGGTTTCAAGAACGCCACCGACGGCTCAATCAAGGTCGCCATCGACGCCATCCACGCAGCGGCACGCCCTCACGTCTTCCTGTCGCTCACCAAAGACGGTCACTCCGCCATCTTCAACACCGCGGGCAACGAGGACACCCACATCATCCTGCGGGGCGGCAAGCGACCCAACTACGACACCGAGAGCGTGAACATCGCCTCCGAGGAGATCATCGAGGCGGGCCTGACACCGAAGATCATGATCGACTTCAGCCACGCCAACAGCCGCAAGAAGCCAGCAAAGCAGATTCAGGTCAGCCATGACGTGGCCGGCCAGGTCGCGCGTGGCGACCGGCGCATCGTCGGGGTGATGATCGAGAGCCACCTCGTCGGCGGCCACCAGGACCTGAGCCCGGAGCAGGACCTGGTCTACGGTCAGAGCATCACCGACGCGTGCGTGGGCTGGGACGACACAATACCCATGCTCAAAGAGCTGGCCGAAGGCACCGCACGGCGCAGAGAGCTTTGAACCGCGTACAGACAATCCGGACGGGGTGAGCACCAAGCGCAACGCCGGTCGCGAACTGCGCCGTTCGGCCGCCCCGCTGTCTTTGCGCGAATTCACCCCCGTCTTTTCGTATCTGTACCCGGGACACCAGGATCGAGGCCGATTGACCGCGAAATGCGTGACCAGGGGGCAAGAGAACAAAGGGTCAGAGATCCCAGGCGAGACGGAAGCCGAGGTAGGCGTTCCCGTAGAGCCGTAGGGTGGAACAAGCGAAGCGGTTCCACCTGCTCGCTCGAGGTCCATCCCGCGCAGGTTCGGCGGGTCCAGCTCTCCCCAACCCGGTGGATACCAACCACGTCTCACCGACCTTTCGAAGGTGCTCCAGCGCCAATCGCCGGGGCGCCTCACATATCCGTGTTTCACCGGGTTGTAGTGCACGTAGTCGACATGCCTTCGCCAATCGTCCTCATCGCGGATCACATGCTCCCAGAAGCGCCGCTGCCAAACCAATTTCTCGCCACGACGATTCGTGCTCGCCGAAATGCCCGATGCCAGATAATGCTTAATCAACCGCCAGCGTAGAGAGTAGTCGGTGTCGCCATCGGATAACCGCCATACCGTATGCAGATAGTCGGGCAGGATAACGATCGCATCGATGTTGAAAGGATGTTTTTCCATCGTGCGCCGGAAGCCTTCGCGCAGGCGGTCGACGTATTGATCCTCGTCGAATAACCGCTGCCTAGCATGGGTCACCAGGGTGAAGAAAAAGCACCCACCGGGTACCAAGGCTCGCCGATAGTCGCTCATGGGAATATTCGGTGGAACCGCTTCGCTTGTTCCACCCTACTTTGCTTCCCGCGGCGTGCCTTGCGGAAAGGTACGGAAAACGGCTACCTGCCGGACTGAGCTCCAAGCGCCTGAAGCTCGGTACCGGGGCGTAAGGGTCGAATCCAGGGGTCCAATGCAGCCAGGTCCTCGGGAAGGTCCGACAGCGCGGCCTTTGCCGCTTCGTAGTCATTGTGCAGACTGTGGATCACGACGTGCCAGGGACGCCCGTTGAAGGATTCTCTTAGATAATATGCCTGCGTCGCCAAGCCCTCTCGTGCCGCGAACCCGTGCAGGGAGCTCAGGCTGCGGAATCCGATCAGCTGAAGTGCGTACGAGCCATCGCCGGCGACAATGACACCCTCAGAAACGGGTTCAGTGGCACCGTGCGCCGAATCCTCAACGCTATCTTCGACGGGCATGCCGGCGTCGGCATTGGCTCGAGAATCAGAAACTTGCGGGTTCTCAGCATCGCCTGCGCCCGAGACAGGGGCACTTTCAGCGGTTGCCGCATGAACGACGTCGGGGGCGACCTGCTCGGCGGGGGCTCCTTCGACCTCGGCCGCGAGCAGGCTCTCATCCCGGTCGGACCCAGCGACTGATTCGGCCCTCGCGAGTTCAAAGGCTTCGCGCAACTCATTCACCGCTTGGGCAAGACCCTGCTGCTCAGCTTCCACGCGCTGGATATCCCGGTCCAGGCGCGCCTCGGAGTCCACCCGAGTCGCCCGTTCGCCGGCGAGAGCCTGCTCGACGATCCTCTCTTGTCCCTGATCGACCTTGTTCACGGCCGTCGCGGCCGCTCCAGACGCGTCGCGCAGGTCATGCAGACTTTGTGCAAGACGCTGCTGTTCTGCTTCCAGGCGCCCAATCTCCTGTACGAGGCGCGCTTCGGAGTCCGTTCTGGAAGCCCGTTCGTCCGCGAGAGCCGTTTCCAGGATCCCCTCCTGCTCCTGGTTGAGCTTGTCCACCGCCGCCGCGACCGCACCGACGCTGGCAGAGAGTTGCGTCAGTTTCTCCTGGACCAGCTCATCTCGTGCTTCGACCTTCGGTTTGGGATCGAGCTGTCGTTGGATCTCGGAATTCTCGTCGGCCAGCAGCGGCTGATGGATTCCGACCTGCCGGTAGATCAACCACGAGGCGGCCGGAATCAGGATCGCCAACAGGAACAGAGAGACCGCCGAGATCCAGGCACGGCGCCGCAGGCGCTCATCGAGTTGATCGCGGTGGGACTGCCAGGCCCTCTGGAGCGCCGCGGCCGTTCTCCGCCGATCATCATCCACATCGGCGATACGCTCCACCAGCGCCTTTTCGTAATCGCGCAGTTGGTTTTGGTGGGTGTCGAGAATGCCCGAGAGCTCGGCCAGGCGGGCCGCCTGAGAGGCCAGCTCCTGTTCCATTTCGGTGGGCTGCGGTTGCTGTTCCCTCGGCGTGGGCGTTGCCCGCGAATCAACCGCAGAATGCGGCTCGTTCGTCTGCGCTTCGGGAGAACGCACTCCCTCCTCCAGCTCAGGGCTGGCCAGGCTCGGTTCGCCTAAGGGTCTACGCTGGTTTGTCTTGTCCATAAGCGACGCCTATCTATTCTCGATTCAAAAGGACGCTGCGATGATCCTGTACCTGTGATAGAGAATCCAAGATTATCGCCATACTCGAAATGCGGAAAGGGTCTACATCGTTGCACCTACAGTTTGCGCTATGGTGGGCCAACGCCGGCTTACGGTCGTAGTGCGACCTCGCACCTGCGCATCGAAGCGGAACAACCGGAGACCCGGCTAAACGATAACAGCTTGTGTGCGTCGTTCGCGACAAGCTTTCAGGAGCCGTCATCTTGAAGAGAACCCCCTAGGCCGCGCCCAAGTGGCCGCGGCCTATGGGGCGGAACAGAAGCCTTCCGGTCGGACTATCTCCGCCGGTCAGATCGCGCACGCGGTGGTCACTGCGCCCGACAAGGACTATCCTGAGGCCCGTCCGGAGGGATTCCGCACCGGGACTTGCTATTCAACAGACAGGAAGAGGAGCCATGTCGCACGATAGATTCGACGTCCTGTTTGCCGGAGAGCTACAGGCCGGCGAGGAACGGGACGAGGTGCGACGCCGCCTGCAAAGCCTGTTCAAGCTCTCGGACGACGCGGCGATACGCTTGTTCAGCGGGCGTCCCGTGGCCATCAAACGCGAGGTGGACGCTGACACCGCGTCCCGCTATCGACAGACGTTCCTCAAGGCTGGGGCGCTGGTACACATCGTGCCCACCGACGCCGCCGCGGGGCCCGAGTCGGCGCCTGACCAGGCCGGCCGAGGCACCACCGCGGCAGACCCCCACCGTCAGGTCGCCGAGAGCTCCGGACTGGCCCTCTCTCCCCCCGGAGACCAGCCACTGGAGCCGCCCGTCGCCGCGAATCCGCCGGCAATCGACATCGGTCACCTCGGACTGGTCCCCGGGTCGGACTGGACCCTGGAGGACTGCGAGCCACCGCTGGAGCCCATCGAGCTGCCCGATATCGGACATCTGCGGATCCTGGGTCCGCCAATTGGCGATGCGGACGACAGACAGAGCTGAGCCAGGAGACGGCGGCGCAACATGAGCTTCGACTTCGACCAAATCGTCATCGGCGCGGGCATCAGTGGTCTGGGCCTGGCGCATCGCTCCGTGCGCAAAGGGATTTCGACCCTGGTCCTGGAACGCGCGGGGCGCGTGGGCGGCTGCATGAACAGCCGCACCTTCCCGGGCTGCGGCGACTTCTGGACCGAAGCCGGCAGCCACACCTGCTTCAACAGTTACGGCCACCTGCTGGACACCCTGACCGATCTCGGAATGATGGGGCGTCTTCGACCGAAGCAGAAGCTGCGCTATTCCCTATGGCGCGGCGAGGAGCGCAAGTCGATCTTCTCCGCCCTGCACCCTCTGGAGATGGCCGTTTCCCTACCGCGGCTCTTCACCACACAGAAGGCAGGCAAGAGCGTCGCGGACTACTACGGCGGTGGGCTGGGCCGCAGAAATTACCAAGGCCTGTTCGGCCCGGCGTTCCGCGCCGTGATCTGTCAAGAGGCCGACGACTTCCCAGCGGATCTGCTGTTTCGCCGCAAGCCCCAACGCAAGGAAGTGACGCGCAGCTTTACGCTTCCCGGCGGTCTGTCCGACATCACAGAGGCCATCGCGGAACAACAGGGCATCGAGGTGCGGACCGGCCAGGCCGTGGCCGGAGTGCAGCGGGACGGCGACGGCTTCCGCGTTCGGATGGACGATGGAAGTGAGCTCGCCACCCGCTATCTCACCCTTGCCGTGCCGCCGGACGCAGCGGCGGACCTGCTTCCGGAGGAAATGGCGGATCTCAAGGCCGCGATCCAGAGCATTTCCATCGCCGAGGTCGAATCGGTCGCCCTATGCGTCCCTGCCGAGCATCTCGAGCACCTGCCGCCGCTGGCGGGCCTGATCGCGGTGGAGGATGCCTTCTACTCGATGGTCTCACGGGACTACCTGGCTGACGACCACTACCGCGGCTTCGCCTTTCACTTCCGGCCCGGGGCTCTGAGCCCTGAAGCCCAGGTCGAGCGCATCTGCCGCATCCTCGGCGTCGGAGAGGACCGCATCGGCGGACTCGCGCGGGTCGCCAATCGGCTGCCTGCCCTGCGCACCGGGCATCACGACCTGGTACGCCGAATCGACTCGGCTCTCGCCGGGGGGCATCTGGCCGTCACCGGCAACTGGTTCCTCGGCGTCTCCATCGAGGACTGCCTCACCCGGAGCCACCAGGAGTATGAACGCCTGTTCGGCAGCTGAGTGAGAAGAGCCGCCCGAACCCCCAACGGAGAAGCTCCCCATGCGTACAATCGCCTTCCCAACCCTTCATGACACCTCTGTCGCCCCGGAATATGAAAACAGGGCTGTCATGAAGGGCTTCCCTCACCCCGGGCCCTCTCCCAGAGGGAGAGGGGGACAACGAGCGCCTTCGGCGCGCATTATCACGGTGGCGACACTCTGCTGTTTCTCTCTCAACGCCGCGGCAGAGGAGATCGGCACCGTCAGCACCAAGTTCAAGTGGCTGGGTCCCAACGACAAGATCGTCGTGGAGGTCTTCGAGGACGAGGAAATACCGGGCGTGGCTTGTTACCTGAGCCGAGCCAAGACGGGGGGCATCTCCGGTGCCGTGGGAGTGGCGGAGGATACCTCAGACGCCTCCATCGCCTGCCGCCAGATCGGTCCCGTTCGCCTGACCGATAAGGTCCGCGACGGCAAGGCCAACGGCGAGGAGGTGTTCAAGCAACGCACGTCCCTGATCTTCAAGTCCATGCAGGTGGTGCGCTTCTACGACCCTCGCCGCAACGTGCTCATCTACCTCACCTATAGCGACAGGGTCATCGAGGGCTCGCCCAAGAACAGCATTTCGGTGGTGCCCATCCAGCCCTGGCCTTCGGCGGGCGGGACCGACGCACAAACGCCGCCGTCGGAATCCGGATCCTAATTGGCCGTAACCGCACCCGTAGCCACCGGCGGGCATCTCTCCGACAATCAGGCCCTTAGACGATGGAGAAGGACAGGATAAGGGGATCGAAAACCAGCATGCGATCGATAATTTTGGTCGGGGACATTCGTTCACCGACAATCGCGTTCTCACAGCCGCTTGCGCCCCGACAATGAGCTCCATCTCCGCTGACAAGCCCCGAGTTTGGACCAGCACCGCCGTGCACGGGAGCAGCCTACCCGAGGCGGAGGCGATCAATCGCCGCATACTGAACGCGTTTTACGCACTTCAGAAAGAGGACTTCACCCGACGCACCCACTTTTTCGGCGGCCGCTACGAGAACCTCTACCTGGAACGGGAGCGCATCCCGGATCTCGGGTTGGCCCTCGACTACGCCGAGTCCTGCGCTCGAGAGATCCTGAGCTTCGGCTCCGCGCCCCTGCGCAGCGGGTTCTGGTTCAATGCCCAGGGCCCGGGACAGGCGACCACCGAGCACACCCACGAAGAGATCGACGAGCTTCTCTCCGGCGTCTATTACGTGAGCGTCCCGACGGGCTCCGGTGACATCGTTCTCCTGGACGGTCGTCTCACCATCCGTGTGACGCCAGTCGCCGGGATATTCCCGTTCTTCCCGCCGACGCTGGCCCACCGGGTGGGGACCAACCGCAGCCCCTACCAGCGCTTATCCCTGGCCTTCAGCATCGGACCGGCGAGCAAAGACGCCTAAGGCGATTGGCGGAAAAGACAAGCAAGCAGGTATGTTCTTTGACAGAAATCGCCTAACGCCCTTCCTCCAGCTCCATCCGTTCCACGTCCGCGAGGGTCACGCGCCGGCCGTCCAGGGTGGTGAAATGCCGGCCCTTCACGTCCTCCCGCCGCGCCTGATAGCTGATACTGTCTCCGGTGTTGGCGTTAATGACACGAATCGTCACGGGCTCGCGCTCTGCCTCCCAGTCCAGGAACAGCCAAAAGAGGCTGCCCGCCAGCATCACCGCCACTAAACCATAGGCGATCGCTTGTAGAACCCCCGCGGGCAAAAGAGACTCGCGGCGAGGAGTGGGGGCTGCCGCGGTCGCCTCGCGGCCACGTTGCATGCGCAAACGGATCACCAGGTAAGCACCCAGGATCACCGCCGCGGTGAGTAATAGCTTGCCGAACATGGGGCGTTAAGGTAGCACGCCGAGAACACCCCCGGCCATTGAGTCGAAGCGGTTGCGGCGGATTCCCGGCTGGCCTTACCATGCCAGATGGATTATGGGTTGTTCACCGACGTCTAACGCCTTCATGCGCCACATCCGCTTCTCACCCTGGTTCGTCCTAGCGACTCTGCTCCTCGTCGGCTGCAGCGAGCCGGCGCGCCCCACGATCAACCTGTACCGGGCCATCCACGCCGGTGACCTCGACCAGATTAAACGCCACCTCTACTGGGGCACGGATGTCAACCAGCCTGATCCGCACGGAGAGCTCGCGCTGCATGTCGCTGCGCGCCGCAGTCGCGTGGTCATCGCCCGCGAGCTCTTGAAGCACGGCGCAAACGTCAACGGGGAAAACCGGCAGGGACAGACCCCTCTTCACGTCGCCCTGGTGAACGGAAAGACACAAGTGGCGGGGGTGCTGGTGGACAATGGGGCGGCGGACGACCCTCAGGCCTTGCTCTTCGGCTTGGTCGGGGAGGGCGTGGACGACCGGGACTCCCTCGACTTCTTGATCAAGCGGGGAGCGGACGTCGACGCCAGGAACGACGCGGGGGCGTCTCCGCTGCACCTGGCAGTGAGTGAAGGACATCTGCTGCTTGCCAAGCGGCTCATCGACCAGGGGGCGGACGTGAATCTCCCCGACGGGACGGGGCGCACGCCGCTCGCGATGGCGACCTCGAACGATGACCGGGATATCGTCACCCTGCTCGAGCGGTTCGGCGCCCGCCTGGAGCCGCCGGACGCACCGCAATGAAGCGATTGAAACCATGACAACGAGAGGAAACGACGCATGGCCGAAAAGGTTGAGGGCCTGACCGTCGCCTACAACGAGGGCGGGATCGATACCGTCCAGGAGTTGGACAAGGCGATCCTGTCCAAGGGCGCATGGGCCACGGTCCTGTTCCGCTACCGGGAGTGGGACCGCGCCAAGGAGCAGTACGGGGCCGACAAGTACACGATTCGCCGCTACCAGAAACGCGGCGGCGAGTTCCGCCAGCAGTCCAAATTCAACATCTCCAGCAAGGCCCAGGCCCAGGCGCTGATCGCGGCCCTGCAGGGATGGATCGAGGAGGACTAACCATTTGGTGGTGGCGATGATCGACGCCGGGGAGCAGCTCGTGCATGGCCCAGGCATCGGGGCCAGCGATCACATCATCGGGGGATGGCGAGTCTCATCCCGATGAATCCATGACCCGCTCGGCCCACTGTTCCAGCGCGTCAATCACTCGAAGCCGCTCGGGTTCACTCGCAGCCGCCGGGCGAAGCTCGACGAGCCGCCGCTCGTAATCGTCGAGGATGATGCTGCCCCCGCCGTCCGTCTCCGTTAGCCGGACCAGGCGGTAGGCGTCCCACTCCTCCCGTTCTGCGTCGGTCAAGCTCTCCGCCCAATTTCGCGCACGGTAGCGAAACAGCATCTCCGGCAGCCGCTCGTCTTCGAAGATGAAGGTCTCCCGCGCCAGGGACGCGGGATCCAGAGCGCGCACCCGCTCCATCTCCCGCCGGTCGGCGTCCGGGAAGAAACCCCCGGCGTAGATCATCTGATCCGGATCCGTGATGGGCTCGAGCGAGGATGTCGCGTGGACCCGCTGCACCTTTTCCTGGATTCCCGCCTCGGCAGCGAGCGCCCTGGCATGGCGGTCGACCAGGCCGGGATCGATCCCCCAGCGCTCCCCAGCCCCCGCCGTCAGCGTGCTCATGGGGGCCAGGACAGGGCTGCGGTTCACATGCACGGTCTTCAGTGGAATACGCGCAACGCCCTCCGGTAGATCCCGTGCAGGGGTGAAAAGCCGCTCGCGGATCTCCTCTTCGGACAGGTCTGCCAGCATGCCTGGATCGTGGCGCAGGTCGAAAACGATCACGCCGTTGCTGTTGACGGGATGTCGGGCGATCGGGAGTACGGGGGCGATGCAGCCCTGCTCCGCCGGGTAGCGGGCCGATACGTGCAGGAGTGCCTCGCCCTTGGCGAGCATCTCTGCGACCCGGCGCTTGGCACGCAGGGACAACGCATAGTCGAACAGCCGCGGCTGGTGCGCCTTGACGAGCCGGGCCAGGGCGATGGTAGCCCGCACGTCCGCTAGCGCGTCGTGGGCCTGGGCGTGACCGATCCCGTTGGCGGCAGTGAGATGCTCCAGCTTGAAGGATGTGGCCCCGTCTTCACGCTGCGGCCACTCGATGCCCTCAGGACGCAGGGCGTGGGCGAGACGGACGGTGTCGATCAGGTCCCAGCGGGAATTGCCGTTCTGCCATTCGCGCGCGTAGGGATCGAAGAAATTGCGGTAGAGGAGGTTGCGGGTGACCTCGTCGTCGAACCGCATGCTGTTGTAGCCGACCCCGCAGGTACCGGGGCGGGCAAGCTCGGCTTGAATCGCGGCCGCGAGCTCGGCCTCTATGACGCCCTCCCGTTCTGCGCGCTGGGGCGTGATACCTGTGATCAGGCAGGCCTCGGGCTGCGGGAGCAGATCGTCGGCAGGGCGGCAGAACAGGACCAGGGGATCGCCGACAGGATTGAGATCCTCGTCCGTGCGCAGACCGGCGAACTGCGCCGCACGGTCCCGCCGCGGGTCAGCGCCCCAGGTCTCGTAGTCGTGCCAATAGAAGGTCTTAGTCAAGAAATCATCCGGAGCCGCGTGACTACCGGCGGGCGAAACGCCACGATCCTTGATTCAACGAACCGCGGCCATGCAATCTCTGGCTCTGGGTCCCGTCATCCCGGCCGGGATGACGGGATCTCAAGAATCTCGCCTAGCTATAAGAGGAATACAACTCGGAAAAATCTGCCCCGAAGTTCGGGGCGGATTTTTCCGAGTTCAGACCTTCTCCCTGATTCGTGCGGCCTTGCCGGTGCGTCCACGCAGGTAATACAGCTTTGCGCGCCGCACATCGCCTTTACGTTTGACCTGAACCGCCGCAACCGAAGGGCTGTAGGTCTGGAAGACACGCTCGACGCCCTCCCCGTGGGAGATCTTGCGCACGGTAAAGGCGGAGTTGAGGCCGCGGTTGCGCTTGGCGATGCAAACGCCCTCGAAGGCCTGCAGGCGCTCCCGGTTGCCTTCCTTCACCTTGACCTGCACGACCACAGTATCGCCGGGGGCAAAGTCCGGGACCTCCCGGTCCATCTGCTCTTTCTCGAGCTGTTCAATAATGTTCATGATGCTCTAGCTCCAGTTCTCACCCAGCGTCTTCATGCAGGGAGATAAATTCGTCAAGCAACGCCTGCTCTTCCGCGTTCAGGCCCCGGCGCTCCAGCAGCTCGGGGCGGCGCAACCAGGTGCGCCCTAAACCCTGTTGCAGTCGCCAGCGCTCGATCGCCCCGTGATCGCCGCTCAGCAGTACATCGGGGACACGCATCCCTTCGATTTCCTCCGGCCGCGTAAAGTGCGGACAGTCCAGCAGACCGTCCATATAGGAGTCCTGCTGGGCCGAGTCCGCGTGACCGAGCGCGCCCGGCAGCAGGCGGATCACCGCGTCCATGACGACCATGGCCGGCAGCTCGCCGCCGCTCAGCACGTAGTCGCCAACAGACCACTCCTCGTCCACGTAGCGCTCGACCAGGCGCTCGTCGATGCCCTCGTAACGCCCGGCGATCAGGATCCAGCCAGGGTGCGACGCAATCTCCGCCATCGCCGACTGGTCCAGCGTCCGTCCCTGGGGCGTCAGATAGGCCACGCGACTCGCTGGCGCCGCCTGCTTGGCGTCTTCGATCGCCGCCCGCAGAGGCTCCACCTTCATGACCATCCCCGGCCCGCCCCCATAGGGACGGTCGTCCACCGTGCGGTGTGGGTCTCGGGTGTACTCCCGGGGATTCCACAGATTCAGCTCTGCGATGTCACGCTCGATCGCCCGTCCGATCACTCCCTGGCCCTCGAGGATACGGAACAGGTCCGGGAACAGGGTAATGACGTCGAAGCGCACGGAGGATCAGCGTCAACTAAAATTCGGGGTCCCAATCGACCCGCATCAGACCACGCTCGAAGTCCACGTCCTTGACGACCACATCCCAGATGAACGGGAGTAGCCGCTCGCGCTCCCCCTTTACCACGACCACGTCGTTGGCGGCGGTGGCGAACAGGTGATCGACCGTACCCAGGCGCGTACCGTCCACTGTCTCCACCGCGAGTCCCTCCAGGTCCGCCCAATAGAACTCGCCCGGGCTCGGCGGCGGCAGCTGTTCGCGCCGCACCGCGATCTCGAGGCCGTTCAAGGCGGCGGCCTGATCCCTGTCGACGCACCCCTCGATCCGCACCACGAGTCCCTTGCCGTGTCGCCTACCCTCCGCCACCTTCCGCGGCAGATGCGACTGGCCCAGATACCAGGGCGAGTAACTCAGGATATTCTCGCGCGGCTCGGTCTCCGAAAAGATCTTCACCCAACCACGCACGCCGTAGGTGCCGGAGATACGCCCCAGCACGAGCATCTTCGGTCGAGCTTGCGCTCCCATCCCGACGGCAATCGCGCCGGCGCGGCAGGATCAGGATGCGGCAGGCGCCTCGGCCGGCACGGGAGCCGCAGCCTGTCTCGCCGATTCCTTCAATAACCGGGCCACACGGTCGGACGGCTTGGCGCCCTGGCCGATCCAGTGCTCGGCGCGCTCGCGGTTGAGGCGAAGCCGTTCCTCACCGCCGGTGGCGACGGGATTGAAGAAGCCGATGCGCTCGATGTAACGGCCATTACGCTTGGCACGCTCGTCGGCGACGACAATCTGATAAAAGGGACGCTTCTTGGCGCCGCCCCGGGACAAGCGAATGGTAACCATGTTCTGCCCTGATCCAAGTTCTCTAAACACAGCGCGGGTAAACGCGCAATTATACGCAAATCGGAAAAAACTGGAAGCCTACATCGGAAACCCGCCTGGGGGCAGCCCACCGGGCGGCATACCGCCTGGCATCCGCCCCTTCATCGCCCGCATCATCTTGGCCATCCCGCCGCCTTTCATCTTCTTCATCATCTTCTGCATCTGGTTGAACTGCTTGAGCAGGCGGTTGATGTCCTGCACCTGCGTGCCAGAGCCGACCGCAATGCGGCGTTTGCGCGAGCCCTTGATCATGGCCGGGAACTCCCTCTCCTTGGGGGTCATGGAGTCGATGATGGCGACGAGCTTGACCACCTCCTTGTCGTTCACCTGGCTCTTGACGTGGTCGGGTATCTGCTGCATTCCCGGCAGCTTGTCCATGAGCCCCGCCATGCCGCCAAGACTGGACATCTGCTGTAGCTGATCGCGAAAATCCGCCAGATCGAAGCCCTTGCCTTTCTTGAGCTTCTTGACCAGCTTCTGCGCCTTATCCTGATCGACCTTGCTCTGGACCTCTTCCACCAGGGACAGCACGTCGCCCATGCCCAGGATGCGCGAGGCCACCCGGTCCGGGTGGAAGGGCTCGAGGGCCGTGGTCTTCTCCCCCACGCCGAGAAACTTGATGGGCTTTCCGGTGATGTGGCGGATGGAGAGCGCCGCTCCGCCGCGGGCGTCGCCGTCCGTCTTGGTCAGCACCACACCGGTGAGCGGCAGGGCGTCGTCAAAGGCCTTGGCCGTGTTTGCGGCATCCTGACCGGTCATGCTGTCCACCACGAACAGGGTCTCCACCGGGTCGAGTGCCCCGTGCAGGACCTTGATCTCCTCCATCATGGGCTCGTCCACGTGCAGGCGGCCCGCCGTGTCGACGATCAGCACGTCCACGAGTTGCTTGCGCGCCGCATCCAGCGCGCCAAGCGCGATATCCAACGGATTCTCGTCGCCGTGGCTTGGGAAGAAGTCCGCCTCGACCTCCTTTGCGACCGTCTCCAGCTGGTGGATGGCGGCCGGGCGGTAGACGTCGCAGCTCACCACCATGACATTCTTCTTCTGTTTCTCTTTGAGCCAGCGGGCAAGCTTCGCGACGCTGGTCGTCTTACCCGAGCCCTGAAGGCCCGCCATGAGCACAACCGCCGGGGGCCGAGCGGTCAGATCGAGGCCTTCGTTGGCCTCGCCCATCAGCCGGATCAGCTCGTCATTGACGATCTTGACCAGGGTTTGGCCGGGAGTGAGGCTCTTGAGCGCCTCCTCGCCCATGGCCTTCTCACGCACCTGATCCACGAAGGCGCGCACCACCGGCAGCGCCACGTCCGCCTCGAGGAGCGCCATGCGCACCTCGCGCATGGTGTCCTTGACATTGGCCTCGGTCAGACGGCCCTGGCCGCGAACGTTCTTGAGAACGCGGCCGAAGCGATCCTGCAGATTTTCGAACATCTTTTACCTCGAGAGACGGGTACCGCCGGAGACATCCCCGGTGCGGCCGCAAATTGGTTGATTATAGGGGAGTCCGCGCGCAGACGGCAGGCGCCGCCGGTTTGTGCAAGCGTTTCCTGGCTCGCGGCTTTGTGCCATCATCCCCGGCCATGAGCCATTCACTGATCGCCTACGTCGCCATCCTGCTGTACCTGCTCAGCGGCGCGTTGATCACCCTACGGCTGTTCCGCCGGGACAAGCTCGGTGTCATCGAACGCAAGCTTGCTCTCGGCCTCGGCTTCGTCGGGCTGCTGCTGCATACCTGGCTCCTCTACGACGGCATCTTCAGCCAACCGGGGATCAACCTGGCCTTCTTCAACGCCTTGGCCCTGACCTCCTGGACCGTCGTCACACTGCTGCTGATCTCCAGCCTGACGAAACCGGTGGAGAACCTCGGCATCCTGCTGCTGCCCTTGGCGGCCCTGACCCTGTTCCTGGAGGTCCGCTATCCGAGCGTAGGCTTCATGCGCCAGGCGACGGGCTGGTCCATCAAGATCCACGTGCTCTTCTCCATGCTCGCCTACAGCCTCCTGACGCTGGCCAGCGTGCAGGCGATTCTGCTCGCCGTGCAGGACCACCACTTGCACAGCCGCCACCCCGGCGGATTCGTCCGCGCTCTTCCCCCTTTGCAGACCATGGAGAGTCTGCTGTTCGAGATGATCGGAGCAGGGTTCGTGCTCCTCACCCTGGCGCTCTTGAGCGGGTTCGCCTTCCTGGAAGACATGTTCGCCCAGCACCTGGTGCACAAGACGGTGCTCTCGACATTGGGTTGGTTGGTCTTCGGCGCCCTGCTCGTGGGGCGCTTTCGTTACGGCTGGCGCGGGCGCACCGCCATCATCTGGACCCTGAGCGGCTTCGTCATCCTGATCCTCGCCTACTTCGGCAGCAAGGCCGTACTGGAGCTGATCCTACAACGGTGAGCTGCAAAGCGGACCCCGGTGCAACCGACCGGCGCCAATACGGGTTCGTTTCTTAGCCGACATGCAGCGGTTCGAATCGCATCAGATCTTCCGGCCTGTCCAGGTCCCATAGTATGGGCAGTTCTGCTCGGTCCCACCCCAACAGGTCCATCCGCTCTCGCGTGAGCGCCGCGACCCGATCCCCGCCCCAGGGGATGTCCCGGAACAGCTCCGCCTCGGCACGCTTGAGGCCCAACAGGGCGTAACCCCCATCCTCGGCCGGGCCGAGCACCGCATCCCGATCCTTCAGGGCCGTGAGCGCCCGGGCGACGTAGGCCCCATCGAGCAGCGGGCAGTCCGTTCCCACAAGGACGACCGATTCGCTACGCGCAAGCGCCGCGCGGGCGGCGTGTCCCATGCGCTCGCCTAGGTCCGCCCCCTCCTGCCGATACCTGGCGATGCCGTGATCGCCGGCCAGCTCGGCAAACAGATCGAAATCGGGATGTGGCGCGCACCAGAGCTCGACCGGCGCGAGATCCGCGCGCGCCAAGCGTTCCACGGTGTCCCGGAGTAGCCGCTCCTGCAAATCGGCCGCGCCCTGCGCACCCAAAGCGGGAATCAGCCGGGTCTTCACCAGGCCCGGCTGCGGGGCCTTGGCGAAGATCAGGATACGCGCATCGGCGAAGCGCATGGGTAATAGAGTCGGGCGAGCCAAGCGGGGTCTGCCCCAAGGCGATAGGCGGCCCGCAGCGACCACATGAGCAGCACGGTGCGCCAGATACCGTCCCGTTCCCAACGCCGGCTGGAGGCGACCAACCGCACGCGCAAGCAGGCGGGGCGGGCGAGGCGCTTGAGCCGCCTGCTGACGGCAATGTCCTCCATGAGCGCAATCTCCGGAAAGCCGCCGACGCGCTCGAAAAGCCGCCGATGCACGAAAATCCCCTGGTCCCCCGTGGCGATGCCGCTCAGGCGGCTCTTCAGGTTCATCGACCGCTCGATGACACGAAACATGGGGGCATCGCCACTGAGGCGAACATCGAACCGGCCCCAGCCCGGCCCACCCAGCGCCGCGTGCAACACCTGCTCCGCGGCTCCCGGGGGGAGCTCCGTGTCCAGATGCAGGAACCAGAGCACCTCGCCGCTCGCCGCCCCTGCCCCCCGGTTCATCTGGATCGCCCGGCCCGGCGCACTGGTCAGCAGGCGGTCCACCCAGGGCCGGGCAAGATCCGCCGTACCGTCGGTGCTGCCCCCATCGACAAGGACAAGCTCGTGCCCATCGTTGCGCAGGGACTGCAGCGCCTCGAGCCGGCGAGTGCAGACCAACGCCTCGTTCAGACAGGGGATGATCACAGAAATGGGCGCGTTTAGCGGCATGAGCTCAATCCTGCAGCTTCTTCCGGAAAGACACGGCGATTGGCGGCGGGACTCAGCCGGGCGCGGCGAGGTGCCCGCCATCGAGCCGATCGATGCCGAATCGCCGCCGAACGCCGGTCCTGTAACACTGGGGTCGACGCCTGGGCGATTCCTGCCGGGGAGTCACCGATCCGACAGCGCGCCCCCGCAGCCGCTGCCCTGCCCCGCGGTGCAACCGTAGCAATGCTCGCCCACCCGGATGGGACGGCCTTCTAGGTGCTCACCTGCGAGATCCGCGACGTGCATCCGCCGCCCCTGCCCGCTCTTGAGCGGCAGATCCAGCATCTGATTGAAGTCGCAGTCGTACAGGTAGCCCTGCCAGTCGACGCTGACGAGACCGCGACACATGACCACGTCCAGATTTTCGTCCCGGTAGGCGGACTTGAGCAGATCCAGGTACTCCCCGAACCGTCCCTGGGACTGCAGCATGCTCCCGAAGCGCCGGATGGGCATGTTGGTCAGGGTCAACAGGCTGTTGAATCTGACACCGTAACGCTCGCCCAGCTCTCGCTTGTAGTCCGCCTCTAGGACGCATTGGGGCGGCGGCAGCCTGGCGCCCAGGGGATTGTAGACCAGGTTCAGAACCAGCCCGGTCTGTGCATCTCCGTAACCAAGCGCGTTGAGCCGGTGCAGCCCGCGGATACTGGCCTCGAATACCCCCTTGCCCCGCTGCCCGTCCACGTTCTCCTCCAGATAGCAGGGCAGAGAGGCTACGACCTCGACCCGGCGCTCGGCCAGAAACGGGGCCAGATCCTCCTTCCCGGGCTCCTCCAGAATCGTGAGGTTGCAGCGGTCCATGACATGAACCCCCAGCCGCCTTGCCTCCCCGACCAGGCGTCGGAACGAGGGATTGAGCTCCGGGGCACCGCCGGTCAGGTCCAGGGTCGAAACCCGGTGGCGGCGCAGGAGGGAGAGCACCGCCTCGACCGTATCGGGCGACATCACCTCGGTGCGGTTGGGACCCGCATCCACGTGACAGTGTAAGCAGGACTGATTGCAGCGATATCCGAGGTTGACCTGCAGGGTCTCGATGCGGCGCCGCTGAAGAGGCGGGAAATCAGTCGGAAACAGCAGGGGCTTGGAATCCAGCATCGAGAAGGCTCCGGCAGAATCGTCGACGCGTCGCCTGAAAGAGACAGCTTGTCAGGATCCGGCGCGAAGGTGCTAAAATGCCAGCCTACATCCGGTTCGGCAAGCGCTTCGAATCCGATTGGACCGAAACTGCCGCGACCCGGTTCCCCAACCCGGCAGCACACCGGGGCCGTAGCTCAGCTGGGAGAGCGTCGCGTTCGCAATGCGAAGGTCAGGGGTTCGATCCCCCTCGGCTCCACCAATCCAATCGCGGGCTTACATAGCTCCCTTGATCACTTCCAGCTTCCCGGCGTGATTCTTTCGTGACTCAATGCCCTCCAGGAGGGCTACCGCAACACGCACGTTTACCGGCGCGTGAGAGTGACGAACGGACAGATGTAATACACTATGCATAATGTAACGATCAACGTGATACGTAAGCTATGCAGACTTCAACTCTTACCAGCAAAGGCCAGGTAACCATCCCTGCCGAGGTGCGCAGACGACTGGGATTGCATCCGGGCGATCATGTCGGATTCATCGTGGAAGAAGACGAAGTGCGTCTGGTGCGCAGAGAGAGCCGCATCGAGGCAGCATTCGGCATCTGCGAGGCCGACAGCTCGGTGAGCGTCGAGGATATGGAGAGGGTCATACGGCAAAGGGCGGGGCGATGATCGCCGTCGATACGAATCTGCTCGTACGGATTCTCGTCGACGATCCCGGCCAACCCGCCCAAGTCGATGCCGCCCGTGCGCTCGCGAGCAAAGCCCGGCAGGTCTTCGTACCGCTCGTCGTTCAGGTGGAAACGGTATGGGTCCTAGAAAGCGGCTACGGGCTGCCCAAAGAGAAAGTCGCCCACGCGCTGGAGCAACTGGAAGTCAACGATGCCTTCGCGCTGGAAGACGAGAATCTGTGTCATAGCGCCTTGGAGCTGTACCGCTCTTCCAATGCCGATTACGCGGATTGCGTCATCCTGACGAACTGCCGGACGAGGGGACTGAGGCTCCACACCTTCGATAAGCGCCTTGGTAAGCTCGACGGCGCCACCTTGTTAAGAGCGAAGGGGCAAGAATAGAGGCGCAGGCTCCGCGGCAGATCAGCGTCCTACCCGATCTCCGTCCCCTTCCGAGGTAGGAGCTTCAGACATCAGCGTGACTCGATCGTGACCCGCTGCGGTCACGTACAGTACAATTGCGTCACGTGGAGTCGCGTTCGCGCGAAAATGTGCGCCGAAGGCGCTCCTTAGCCCCCTCTCCCCATCAGCCCTCGTAGCTCAGCAGGATAGAGCAATCGCCTCCTAAGCGATAGGTCACAGGTTCGAATCCTGTCGAGGGCGCCAATGTTTTCAAACAGTATTTCGTCGCGAAGTTCTCCGAATTTCCCACCTCCCCACCGGCCCACACGCGGTGGCGTAAACCGGGACAGCGCATCGGATCTCGGAGACTCTTTGACCCTTGCCGTGATGACCAGGCTTGCGGGAAAATTTCGGCTTCCGCGAAATAAAGTTCAGCAAAGGTCCGAAAACGACCCAACGCTCGCGGGTTAGGACTGAGTATGGCAGACCCATCTCCACCGAAACGACGCTCTGGGCATGGCAACGCGCATCGACGCAGGCTCCAGTGGTACGAATCTAGACCCCCGCGAGCGGTTACCGGGAAATTGCGTAACTTCTCAATATCTCAGGGCATTACGCTCGCCGCTGCGGCGCGCTCGCGGATGATATCGGGCAATGGCGCGATGTTTCCGTTCTGTCCGATGCGGTCACCCAGATAGTCCCAGAAGGAGATGCC
>JAYEJW010000458.1:0-8581 GCA_034716535.1 Pseudomonadota bacterium | reverse complement strand
ATGCTAATATAGCACGCTTATTGGTGGTGGCTAATATTCTAACGCCCCAAAAAGTACAAAACTTCAGGTTGAAAAATGAACAATATACGCAGCAAGTGGATATGCGGACTGGTTATCGGTGCGTTGGCGGCCACCCTCTCTGGCTCGCCGCATGCTCGTGACCCGGGGATCAACCAGCCCGGCATAAGAGGCGGGACGGCAGGCGTCGGTGCGCCCGGAGTCGGCGTACGGGATCCCGGCATCAATCAACCCGGCGCGAGGGGCAATGTCGGAGTAGGCGCGCCGGGAGCCGGTGTGAGGGATCCCGGCATCAATCAACCCGGGGCCATCGGCAACGTCGGGAGGCACCGATAAGCTACTCTCTCACTAGGGCTGGACAAGGACCCGTATGTCACGATCCTGCGGCGCCGGTATTTAAAGCTGAATGCATGCACAGAGATCCAGCCGCAGATCCGAGCGCCGCTGACCAAGGTTTAGAAGGTCGGCGAGGTGATCGTCGTATCGGGTGGCGTAACTGCGCAATAACTCACGGCACAGCATCCCCCAAGACCCGTTCATGGACGATCTCCGGCAAGGAGGTGTAATGCTAACTTGCCCCATCCGGTTAGCCGGCTATATCGGCTTTACTATGAAGGTCCGCTGTCAGCGTATTCCTGCCGGTAGGCAAGCATGGGACGACTGACCGTATTCCCCGGCCGGTCGGGGGCAGCCAAGGGAATGACCGCAATGTGGTCGAGTTCAACCTGCCAATCCAGCGCCGATGATGTCCGCTTCGTGGTGAAAGCGGAAGTTTCACGGTATCACCCCGAAGGTCTGCTCCTGGCCGTTATGGAAAGCTTTCCATAGCGGCCAGGAGCAGACACTCGGCCAGTGCAGTCTGGACGTCCGTTCCGGGTCGTAACCTGCCTGTCAGACCATCTCAGCGGACTGTCTGCAATCAGCGTGATGCCGTCATAGCCCGAGCTGGCTGGGGTTCATTGGCGATGTCGCCCAAGTCCGCATAGGCATCGACAGTGGACGGGTGGCAGTTGTTGCCGCGTGCTCAAAGAGCTGCGGCCTGGGCAGCGCCCGGGCGCTGCTGACCGTTATCATCTCACTCCCCACGCATCGCGCGACTGAGTACCAGAGAAATGGACAGGACGACAGAGCTGCTGGTGGCGTTGCATCAGGGTCTGCGACGCTTGGGACCGGGAAGTGCAGCATGCACCTTAAAGGCCCTGGCACTGTGCGCGGACCTGCCGCCGGCGCCGGGTATACTCGATGTCGGCTGCGGGACCGGCGCCCAGTCCCTGGTACTGGCCTCCGCCACCGGCGGTTGCATCGTCGCGACGGACCTGATCGGCGCCTTCCTGGGGCAGCTACCTGAACGCGCCGCGGCGATGGGCCTGGAAGGGCGGATCCAGACGGTTGCCGCGGACATGCACTGCCTGCCGTTTCGGGACGGCAGCTTCGATTTGATCTGGAGCGAGGGTGCGGCTTACATCATGGGTTTCGACAAGGCGCTGACGACTTGGCGAGCCTTGGCGAGACCGGGGGGTTACCTGGTTGTCTCCGAGCTGTCGTGGTTCCGGCCGGACCCGCCGGCCGAGATCAGCGACTTTTGGGAGCGCCATTATCCGTCCATACGCGGTGTCGACGAGAACCTTGCGGCTGCACAGAATGCGGGCTGGACTGGCGTGGGAAACTTTCCCCTGCCGGCGGAGGCATGGGACCGCTACCATGCACCGCTGAAGCATCGCCTTGCGGCCTTCCGTCGGTCCTATGTCCACGACCCGGCTGCCCAGGCGGTGGCCGACATGACCGAGCGGGAGATCTCGCTCATGGCTCGGTATGCCGATTTCTGCGGCTATGAGCTGTTCGTCCTGCGCCGCGGCGCGCAGAATCCGCGAGAAGGCAGCGCTACCTGTTAACGCGACTCGTCCGAGCTGTCCAATGACCCGGGCATCTCCGGTTCAAAGACCTCCCACGCGTACGTATATCAGGCATCCCTTTTCGGAGAAGGGTGTGTGTTGGCTCCCATGCGGGCTGCGGATCCAGGTCCCTTCCGGATACCGACCGTGCTCATCGCCGAACTTCCCCTCGAGGACCAGGATCTCTTCGCCGCCCCAATGGGTGTGGCGCTGAAAACGGGTGCCGGGAGCCCAGCGCACCAGCGCCACGTTCTCCGGGTATCCGCCCTGGGCATAGAGGGGACGTACCCGGAGCCCGTCCACCAAGCCCGGGTGCCATCCGCTTTCGGCGCGGGTGTCTTCCACCAGCCGCGGCCGGTCATTTCCGTGATACTGGCGCAAGCGCACGAACAGTGTGCAGCCAGGTCCCGAGCGCGGCGAGTGCCGGCTGCCGTGGGGATTCATCAAAAAGGTGCCGGCGGGGTAGTCCCCGTGCTCGTCAGAGAACACTCCCTTCAGCACCAGGATCTCCTCACCTTCGGGGTGCGCGTGCTCGGCAAAGGCGCCACCAGGGGCGTAGCGCACCAGACTGGTTACCGGCCCGAATTCGCCGCCGTGGCGATACAGCGGCTTGCGCCAGACGGTGCCGCTCGGGCTCGGCTCCCAGGTCATCCGATGGGTATCGACCAGGACCCGTCGGGTGAGATCGGCATTGACGTCCGCGAGGGGGGCGGGGGTTGGTTCCGGCATGTCTAGATGCCGCTTCTCGAAGTCATTCATCGTGGCCGGGCTCGTAGAGAATGACATGTTCCTGCTCGTTGGGGTCGTTGCGTACCACGATGGCGCGGGCGGCCTCCGTCTCGTTCAAATTGATCGGCTGGTGGGGGACGTCGGGGGGGATGAACAGGAAGTCGCCGGCCTCGGTGATCACCGATTCCTTGAGCCCGGGTCCATAGCGTGTCTCCACCCGGCCCTCGAGGACGTAGACGGCGCTCTCGAAGCCCTTGTGGAAGTGGGGCTCGGCGGCCGCCCCGGGCGGGATGACAACTAAGTTCATGGATAAGCCCCTCGCCCCGACGGTCTCTGCGGAGATGCCGACGAAGTTCGGCAGCTTCTGGCGCGTGAGGATCTCGGGCGGGGTCTTGATGACGGTGACCGTCTGTTCGCCCGTAGACGTCGTTGCTCCCGGATCGGCGGCGACCGAGGTAAACGGGGAAATGCAGCAGAGTAGTGCGGTCAGATGGCCGCTGGTCCGGTGGAAGGGGTGCTTTCTCATATCATTTTCCAATTTGCCGCTCAATCATAGCCTTCGCATGCCCGGTACAGCGCCTCGACGGCGTCGCGCTCGGCACCGAAGCGGCAGGACACCGCCCGCTGGTGCTCAAAGTACTTGCCCGTGACTTCCGCGCCGAACGTTTCGGTCGCGAGCCAAGCCGGGGTGCTGGCCGCCTGATCCGGCGTCTCGTGACCGCCGAAACCCAGATTCTCGCTCAGGGTGGAGACCACGTCTCCGGGGTGACAGGCATTGACCGTTACCCCCGCGTCCCCGAGGCGCCCGGCGAAGGCCACCGTGAGCATCCGGTCGGCCTGCTTGGATTGGCGGTAGGCCGCATCGTTGTCGTAGCGCCGGCGTTCGAACTGCAGATCCCCCAGATCCAGGCCGCCCGCCCAATAACTCGCTACGTTGACCACCCGTGCCGGCGCCGAGTCGATCAGGTGGCCGCGGAAGGTTGTCATCATCCAGAAATACCCAAGCACGTTGGTGGCGAACTGCAGCTCGATGCCCTCCGGGGTCTCCTCCCGCCGGCGGGGTGTCGTCGCGGCGTTGTTGACCAGCACCTGAACTGGGCCATCCCAGCGCTCGGCCAGGGCGGCCACGGAATCCCGCCGTGCCAGGTCGACGATCTCAGAGCGGACCCGCGCGTTGCCGGTTCGCTGCCGGATGTCCGCGACCGCCGCCCGGGCCTTCGCAGCGTTGCGGCACAGGAGGACGACCTCGTACTCCGGACGGGACGCGATGCGGGTCGCGATGGCCTTACCGATCGCCCCGGTTGCGCCCGTGACCAGGGCGACGGGTCGTGAATCCTGGTGTCGTGTTTCGTCCTGCATTCTGGTCATGGTGGGTTCATTCCGGTTCCTCTCCAATCTCCTCCAGAGCCCTCTTGGATGCCCGCAGCAGGTATTTGCGGAGTGCGAGGGCGTTGTTGTGAACCGGGTCGCGGGCGGCGAACAGGAGGGTCAGCCAACCGCCACGGGAGGTTTCCGCAAGGGCGGACAACGCCTCGTGCTTCGCGTCCAGCTCGGCAAAGTACCGCTCCTTGAAGCCCTCCCAACGGCTGGGATCGTGCGCGAACCATTGTCGCAGCTCCTTGCCGGGGGCGAGCTCCCGCCACCAGCCGTCCAGACGGGCCTGCTGCTTGCTGATGCCCCGCGGCCAGAGGCCGTCCACCAGGATGCGTGTACCGTCCTGGGCGGTCGGGGGATCGTAGATGCGGCGCGTTCGGATCTCCATGAGCACAGTCTATGCGTCTGGTCCGCTTTGCCAATGCGTTTTCGATAAGAGCGGCGCGTCTTCGGTGAGCTGGCTCGACAACCCGCACGCAGCATCGCGGGCCAGCGCATTGTCCGACTGATTGAATCGGCGCGGAACATCCGGCGGTTCCCCGTACCCAATCGAGCATGATCGCACCTTGCCGAGCCGCCCTGTGACTGTGGCACCGATCCAAGAAAGAACCTGTTCTGGATGCGATGCGTTGCAACCCAGCCGTCAAGACGAGGGTCTTACCAACATGCCGGTAGGGCACTGGTCCGTTACGGCGCGAACAGCTCCAATTGCGTCGCCGTGAGCCGCGCGAAGCTGTTGCCGAGGAAATGCAGGATGCTGTCGGCGACGGGGGCCAGCTGTCGATCCAGGTAGTGCTGATAATCGATGGCGCTCGTGCGCGCGGAGATGGGCTCGGGGCCGTTGACCGTGATGAGGTAGCGCACCACACGGCCCGGGTTCTTGAGCTTGCGGGCGGCCTGGACATGGGGAGGGACATTGCGGCGATAGGCATCCAGGGGTTGACGCAGGCGCTTGCGGTAGACGAGTTGGTCGTCCAGCGCACCGGACTTGAGCCGTGCGACCGTTTCTCGGACGAAACCCTCCCAGGGCTCCCGGAAAAAGACCCGGCGATACAGCTCCCGCTGAAAGGATTGCGCCAAGGGGGTCCAATCGCTGCGCACGCTTTCCAATCCCTTGAAGATCAGCTCGAACTCGCCGTTGGTGTTGCGCACGTAGCCGGCGTAGCGCTTCTTGCTCCCGGTCTCGGCGCCGCGGATAGTCGGCATCAGAAACCGAAGGAAGTGAGTTTCGAACTCGATCTCGAGAAACGACTCGAGGCGAAACTCCCGCGCGATGGTCTCCTGCCACCAGCGGTTGAGGGAAGTCGCCAGGGTCTCGCCGACCTGCCGTGAATCGGACGGCGCGTAGTCCGGTCCGAGCAGCACGAACAGCGAGTCCGTGTCCCCGTAGATGACCCGATAGCCCTGCGCCTCGATCTGAGCGCGGCTGCGTTGGATGATCTCGTGGCCGCGGCGGGTGATGCTGCTGGCCAGCCGCGGGTCGAAGAAGCGGCAGCCGCTGGAGCCCAGGACCCCGTAGAAGGAATTCATGATGATCTTGATGGCCTGGGTCAGCGCGCGGTTCGCCTCGCGTTTGGCTACATCGCGTTTACGCCATAGATCCGTGATGATCGCGGGCAGGATCGAGCCGTCGCGCGAGAATCGGGCCTCCAGGAAGCCCGGCACCGGGTCCTCGCCCGGGCGCGCGAGTCCCAAGGGGTCGATTCGGAAGGTGCGGATGATGCTCGGGTACAGGCTCTTGAAGTCGAGCACCAGCACGTTGTCGTAGAGCCCTGGCTGGGAGTCCATCACATAGCCGCCCGGGCTGGACTCGCTCGCCTGCGATGCGCCCACGTCGGGCGCCACGGCGCCGGCCCGGTGCAACCGCGGCAGGTACAGATTGTCGAAGGCGGCCACCGAGCCGCCCTGGCGCCCCAGCGGCAGTCCGGTCATGACCGCCCGTTGCAGGGCGAAGTCGATCAGATCGGCCTTCTCGAAGATGGCCTCCACCAGCCGGCAGTCCTCCAGGTTGTAAGCTGCGAGGGCAGGGCGGTCCTCGCGAAAGAGACGGCGGATCTCCGCGATCTTGCCGGCAGGATCCGAGATCAGCTTCCGGCGCCCGAGCAGCCGGTCGGCCACGAACCCCAGCTCGAAGGACTCGAAAGACCAGAAGGCGGCGCGCAGCGTGTCGATGCCGTCGAGCGCGACCCGCCCCGGCAGGCTGGGGAACCGGGTCTGGCCGCCGCGTTGCGGCGGCAGAATGGCGGCGTTGTCGTCGCCCCGTCCGAAGGCAAAGGGGACGCGATGCAATCGGCAGCGCCGTTGCAGGTAATCCAGATCGAAGTTGATCAGGTTCCAGCCCAGCAGCAGATCCGGGTCCAGCGCCCGGAAGGCCTCCAGGAAGCCCGCCAACAGCGCAGCTTCGTCGCCAAACCAGCGGATCGGCAAGTCGCTCTTCCAGTGTGCCGCATTCCCCTGCATGAAGATCATTTCCGTGTTCTTGTTGCACAGGGCGATGGACAGGATCTCCCCGTCGATGCCGTCGGTTTCGATGTCCAGGCTGACGTAGCTCAGGCGCGGGTCGCAGGCGGTCGGGCGCACCCCGGGATTGTGAAACTCCAGATAGCCCCGTCGTTCGACGGCCTCACCCAGCACCTCCAGGGGTGCTGTGATGAAGCGTTCCATGAGGAAACGGTCGTGGGGTTTGATGTCCGACTCGTAGAGCTGGATGCCCGCCGCGGTGGCGTGCGCGCGCAACCGCCCCAGATCCCGCTGGTGAGGAAGGTAGAGACCGTCGACTGGCCTGCCATCCAAGGCGCGCAGACGCAAGCGTTTCCGCACCAGCCGCAGACCCGGCAGGTCGGCGGGATCGAGCGCCGTATCGGCCGGCGTGAAACAAACGGCCTGCTGGCCGCGGAACACCAGGCGCAGTGGCCCCGCGGTGGAGTGAGCCCAGAACACCAGCTCGACGCCATCGGGGCCGTCGCGCCAGTGGCGCGTGAGCAGGAATCCGGTAACGCTGGCCATCCGGTAGTCGAATCCGAGAGTCGCGTGCAGTTGCCGAAGGTCGGATTATCGCGGAAGGGGGACGTCGGTTTCACGCCCGGCGCGGCTTGCTCGGTCGGGGCTCGGTCGGGGTAGATCCCCGCAAGGCACATCGGTCGGACTGGTGGGTCGACGCAAGACGCTGATCAAATCGCGGAAAACAAGACAGGATAGACAGGGCAGCGCCCCGGATTGCCGGTTGCATACGCGACTTCGTTAACGCCCCCGTGCTAGCGCAGGCGGGCGGCATCGACGAGGGGATCGCCGGGCGCGTGTTGTCTGCGACGAGGCGGAGGTGCAGGGGCAGGATCGCTTGGGCAACCGGTTGTTGACGCTGTTATGGGGTCGACGAGGCACCCGGCTCGGACGCATGGTCCGCCGCCCGGCGGACGTCCCGGTCATGCTAGCGATCTTCGCCAGGAGGCGTCAGCAACGCGTCGATGTCCGCGTCCGCCGAAGGCGCGGCGAGTCCCGCGGGTAGCACCAGGCGGGGCTCGCCACGTCGGCCACGGCGCGGGTGCAGCACGCAGAAGGGACAGGTCGGCGCCAGCCGGCTGGCGCTGGAGACGAGATAGCGCAGCTCGCAGGCGCCGCAGGAGCGAAGCTCGGAGGTGCCCACGCGCAGATCCCGGGCGATGACCCAGGCGGAGTTGCAGTCGATCTGCGGGTCCTGCGCGAGCAGGACTCCGTAGAAGTCGTGTGCCGTGATGACGGCGCGAATATCGAGCTGGCGGCTCAGGTCGGGTCCGGCGTAGATCTCGTAGAACGCGGCGAAGACCCCCGCATGGACCTGTTGGTAGCGCGTCTCGATCGTCGCACCCCCGATCGCCGGGAGGATCTGCCCGCAGGTGGCGCCGCGGCCATGCAGCTCTCGGTGCAGGGCACGCAACTTCGGGCGGGACACGCCTGTCTCGTGGTGGACGATGGAGACCCGGGCCTTGCGCTGGAGCAGCTCAATGGCCAACTCGAGCCGCTCAAGGTTACCCAGAATGCTCACGGTTCGCCTCGATGGCCAACATGGTCACATGGATTGGGCCGAGCCACGGCGCGTCTTTACAGGCGGCGAGCACGGTCGTGGCCGCCTTCTTCGGCAATCGCATCTCGTGGAGCGCGATCGGGAAGCGTGCCAGCGCCGCGATGGCATGTGCGCTCGCGCCCCGCAGCCAGGATGTCAGCGGCTCCCTGATCCCCAGGAGGATCGCTGCCTGGTGCTCGTCCTACGCGATCACGCGCTGAGCGAGCAACAGGTAGGAAAGATTCAATTGAAAGATCTCCTCGGGCAGAGGAGTGCTCACGGGTTTTGTTACCGCGTCCCGCATTTTTGGTCCTCGCTGCTACTACTTTTTCATGCTGTCGGAACGGATATGGCGCAGGGAGGCGACCAGGGAGGGCGAGCCGATGGTGGCCCGGTTGCCCTAGATCCCGGCGTAGACGCTCCGATTCGAATGACCCCCGGGCAATCCCGCCCAGACCCGCGCCAGGTGCGCGGCGAAGCGCGCGTCACTGAGCGCACCTGACAGCCATGATTGAAGCCCCGCCTCGCG
>JAYEJW010000457.1:4282-8591 GCA_034716535.1 Pseudomonadota bacterium | reverse complement strand
TAAATGACCTAGCAGCAATATTTCTGGTGGAGTGTCCCATAACGGGGCGATTTTGGGACAGATTTTGAAACAGAATCCGAGATTCTGGTTCAGGGGCACTTTCGACCCCAAGCGGGTAGTGGTCAAAAACTGTTGGCGGTCATTTTTTATCTCATTAAAATCAATATCTTAAACAGCGATAACAACAATTTTTGAACACGACCATAGATTTGTTAGTACGCTTTTTTAAGTACTAATGCATATTCCACTTCATCAACGCCTCGTTCAATCGGATAAATTTTTTTCTCTGCTACCGGTCTAAGACCTGCGTTCGTAGAGTACGTTTTTATTTCTTCCGGAGTAAACATCCGCATAGTATAGACTATCGGCTGGTTGTTGGCATCCGTTAATGGACTTTCTCCTATGTTAACAAAATATGCAACATATTTCCCATGATTCCCATTGACTTCGTTGTAATGATAGTGTTGAAGAAACTCCTGATCTCTTTCAAGAACATCTATGCAGAGAATGCCTCCATCTACGAGAGTCTGCGATAGATTATTAAAAGCCTGCTGAATCAAATCCTCTGGTAAATGTCCAATAATGCCATACATACAGGTAACTATATTGAATTCAGCCTGAAAAGGTAAAGCAGTAATGTTCCCCCATGCAACGTTTGAATGACCCAGAATTCCTTGAGCTTGCGCAACCATTTCTCTTGAGTAGTCGATTGCATAAAGTCTGTCAATTTTGCAAAATTCCCCCAGGTTGTTTGAAAACCTCTGCGTTCTTTTGCCATCTGCACAGCCAACATCTAAATAGGCAATTCTTTTGCTGCTGATTAATCCTCTCAGTTCTTCAAGAAAGAACCGGTCTGTTGAAGTCGTCTGATGTATCTTATCCTGCCTGCTTTGACTTTCTTTGCTATAATTGTCGGCCCTTCTATCATATCCAACTTGTAACTGTTGAATATGAGCCACATCAGTAAATGCAACTCGATTACTTCCGATGATTGTTCGTAATCTGTTGAGTTCTTTATTATATGTGTTCATTCTCAAGATCTCCTGAAATTTTCATTAACGAAAGTGGTGTGGATATTCTTTTTCTCGATTTTGAAATGAAAGAATTCTCGGATTTTGAGATGGAAATCGCCTTCTGAAATTCATTGAAGCCGACATCGGAAAATTACAGTCTGACCCAGAATACCCAATTCTGTTTCAAATTTCGGCCCGTCTGTGCCCCGACCGGGCTGCGCGGACGAAAAATCAAGCACTTAGTTGGTCTTCGATTTTCCAATTTTGATACAGCTGTCTAAGACTTCTGTTTCATCCAGCGACTGTCCCAACTATGGCTAAAAACTGGACATTTCGCAAAATCCCTTGTCCCTATAATCAGGACGTAAACAACATAAAAACCCAAGGTATCAAACGCCCAAGATGGGACACTTCCTCTGAGGCATCAAAAAACACGGAAAGTTACAAGTTGCTGTTGCTCCATGTATGACCGCTTTGAGTCAGAAGCGAACACCTTGCCGGTGAGGTCTGGACGTCCGCTTCGGGTCGATTCCGGACCTACAATCGGCCCACTTTCTCCGTTTCACCCACCATCCGTGAGGCGGTGGCGAGGTGTAGAATTCTTGGAGGTTCGTGACGGAATACTGTCAGAAACAACAACAGCATGACATTCAAGAGAGGGCAATCGGGCAACCCCAAGGGCAGGCCCCAGGGGATACAGACCCAGGCAAAGCTGAGGCACGCCATCGCGGCGGACCTGCCCGAGATTCTGGCCGCGATGACCATAAACGCCAAAGCCGGAGACACCGCGGCGGCGAAGCTGTTGATTGATCGCGTCTTGCCCGCCCTGCGGCCCCAGGATGCCCCCGTGAAGCTGCCCCTGAATGGTGGACCTAGGCGAGAGCGGGCCCGCCATCCTGGCGGCCGTGGGGGGCCTCGAAGATCACCCCCGACCAAGCGGCGAAGCTGTTGCAGGGGCTCGGGTCGCTCGCTCGCGTCATGGAGCTTGACGAGCTGGTCAAGCGCATCGAAGCACTGGAGGAAAAAACCCATGCCGACACTGAAAGACCGGATTGACCGGCTCGAACGCGGCGGCGGCCCCGAGATGCCTGCTCTCTTCGTGGCCTATCCGAGCACAGCCCCCGAGGACCTACAGGCCGCACAAGAGCGCGGAGACATGGTTTTGTCCGTGGTCTACGTTGGCCCGAAGGAGCGCTCGCACCATGCCCAACCTGAAGACGCGCGTTGAACGCCTGGAGGCGACTGTTACGACATATGAGGAGCCATACCCCGACGCGGCTATGCCACTTGGCAAGGCCATAGACTCTATTGCGGGGTTGATAGCGGGGTCGGACTTAGATCTATCCGGCGATCCAGTGGAGCTTGTGGGGAAAATGATCCGGCCAGAATCGGCCCTGTGCCAAGAGGCGCGGCGGTTGCGCAAGCCAAGCCTGGAGTGGTCTCTGGTCTGAATCCCCTGACCGAAGCTCAACTAGTTCGTTTTGCAGTTCGAGCGGATACCGATTTCGTATTGCCGGAAGAGTCTATTGGATCGACTGTCATTTCGAATGAAACCAGAGTCTATACCGCGCTGTAACTCACTCTTGCGGAATCGGTATTTTATACACAAATAGCCTTCCTTTTCCTGGGCTTTCTGCTGAAATCTTGGTTCTCCAAAGGTCTCGAAACGAGCGCTGTATTTCTCTTTTTGGAACTCATTATTCTCAAACCATCGCTGCCAATACTCCTCGTCTAATTCCCATAGTCTTTCCTGGATTTCTTGTGCCCGCGCACGGCTCCCGCCGCGCATGCGAATTGTTATTAATTCTCTGTGAAGACTGTTCTTTTCCCGCGTTTCCTTAGTCTCGAGTCGCTCACGTTCGCTTTCTAACTGTCTAATGCGGTTCTCGGTGGCGTAGTAGTCATTCTTTCTCGAACTCGCGCCGCTACCTTGCGGTCCTGCGTCCACATCTACTGTTTCTTGGGCGTCTGATCTGGCGCACTCTGTCTGCCGGAACGTGACGCCGCCGTCCGGCTGGGTGCATTTGTAGGTGGCGGCGTTGGCGGCGAGTGGAAGGAGGAGCGCGACGAGAATTCTCGCTGCGTGTACGTCCATGTTTTTTTCAGAAGATAGCTCGCAAGGCGGGTTTCATGCTCCAGCTTCCGATGATATCGCGATATCCCAACTGTTCTGTGTGGCCGATCAAAACTCTAGGCCATCTTCCGTTCCAAACGGAGGTTGGTGAGCGCGCGCGAACGAGAGGACCGGCCACGAGGTGAACATGTACCACGATGGTACAGGGCGAGCCGTGTGCGAAACTGGTAAAACCGGTTCCCGTGGTGACTCTATGGTGACTCAAAGACAAAGAGCCTAGACGAAAAACGTCTAAGCCCTTGTTTTTATGGCGCGCCCTGATGGACTCGAACCATCGACCACCTGATTAAAAGTCAGATGCTCTACCAACTGAGCTAAGGGCGCAAGATTCGGGGCCGTGGTGGCCGTCTACGCGGTCTCGGAGGACCCGTCCGGTCTGTAGCACGTACTTTCCTGCACCAAGTACGTCCCGCTGAAGAAGCGGAAGCATACCCGGTTCGAGAGTAAAGTTGAACCCCGCGCGGCTAACGGTAACGGGTCGGGTCCGGCACTGAGGCGGCGCGGAACCCCTCCGCGCGCAGGCGACAGGAGTCGCAGACACCGCATGCGCGGGCGTCTTCGTCCGCCTGATAACAAGACACCGTCAGCGCGTAGTCCACCCCGAGCTGCAAGCCACGGCGGATGATCTGCGCCTTGGTGAGATCGATGAGCGGCGCATGGATGCGGAAGCGCTCCCCTTCCACGCCCGCCTTGGTGGCCAGATTGGCGAGTCTCTCGAAGGCGTCGATAAAGACGGGGCGACAGTCCGGGTAACCGGAGTAGTCCACGGCGTTGACGCCGATGAAGATGTCTCGCGCGCCCACCACCTCGGCCCAACCAAGGGCCAGAGCGAGCAGGACCGTGTTGCGGGCGGGCACATAGGTGATGGGGATACCCTCATCGGGCTGCTCGGGCACGGCGATGGACGGGTCGGTAAGGGCAGAGCCACCGATGGCATCCAAGCCGATGCGGATGACCTTGTGCTCGGCCGCCCCCAAGGATTCCGCCACCCGGCGCGCGGCCTGAAGCTCGGCGCGGTGGCGTTGGCCGTAGTCCATGCTCAGCGCGTAGCAAACGTAACCTGCATGCCGCGCGACAGCCAGGGTCGTGGCCGAGTCGAGACCGCCCGAGAGAAGGACGATGGCATTCGTCATGGTCTTTCGGTTTTCTGCGCCGATAAGGC
>JAYEJW010000457.1:0-4182 GCA_034716535.1 Pseudomonadota bacterium | reverse complement strand
ATGCTCAGCGCGTAGCAAACGTAACCTGCATGCCGCGCGACAGCCAGGGTCGTGGCCGAGTCGAGACCGCCCGAGAGAAGGACGATGGCATTCGTCATGGTCTTTCGGTTTTCTGCGCCGATAAGGCGAACCTCCGCTGCCGCGTCGCGCCCTTAGCGCCCTTAGCGCCCTTAGCGCCCGCGCTCATCACCCCACAGAACCTTGTGGAGCTGGACCTGCAGGCGCACCGGCAATCGGTCTCGGAGGATCCAATCTCCCAGGTCACGGGGCCGGAGCTCCCCGAAGACTGGGGACAACAGGACATGGCAGCGCCGGTCGAGACCGTGCTCCGACACCTGCTCCGCCGCCCAGCGGTAGTCCTCTTCGTCGCAAATGACGAACTTGATCTGATCGCGCTGGGACAGGTGCTCCAGGTTGGCGTACAGATTCTTGTCCAGCTCACCCGAGGCCGGGGTCTTGAGGTCCAGGACCTTCACCACCCTCGGATCGACCGGCAAGACGTCCAGCGCCCCGGCCGTCTCCAGGGACACCTCGTAACCGGCATCGCACAGCGCGACGAGCAGGGCCGGGCAGTCCCGCTGGGCCAGGGGCTCGCCGCCGGTCACGCAGACATAACGGACCTCGAAGCGGCCGACCTCGTCCAGGATCTCTCCCACGGACATCCATTGGCCGCCCTTGAAGGCGTAGTCGGTGTCGCAGTAGGTACAACGCAGGGGGCAACCGGTGAGGCGGACGAAAACGGTACGCTCGCCCGTGCTGAGACCCTCACCTTGGAGCGAATGGAAGATCTCTGTGACGCGCAGGCGGGGGCTGTTACTCATAGGAAGCACCTATGTGCCATCAACAACCCGTACAAGGTGTGGGCCCCTCTTGTGGCGAAGGCGGGGTACGCATCGAATTGGATGCTCCGCGCAATCGAGCAGCCGCAGGGACCCCGACCCGACCCGACCCGGCGACCTGAACCCATCAACCCTTCAGTGGCCCTCCCGGGTCATGCGCTCGAGGCGGCTCTGGGCCAGGCGCGCCTCGGTGGAATCGGGGAACTTCTTGACCACGTCCTGCAGCGTGGCGCGGCTGCGATTCCATTCGCTCTGCTCGTACTGGATATAGCCCATCTTCAACATGGCCGCAGGCACCTTCGGACTCAGGGGATAGTTGGCGAGCACGCGCTGAAACTCGGTCAGGGCGGCCGCATAGTCCCGCTTGACGTAGTAGGTCTCGCCCAGCCAGTACCTGGCGTTGTCCGCGAACTCACCGTTGGGATAGAGCGCCAGCAGATCCTCGAAGCCCCGGACTGCTTCGTCGTAGCGCCTTTGTTTGAGCAGGTCGAAAGCCATGCCATAGGCCTTCTTCTCACTCACCTGCTGAGCCGCCTCGGATTTCGGGACGGCGAGGTCCGGTGCGCCCTCGGCTTTCCGCTCGGGAGAGGTCGTCGGCGCGCCTCCTTCGGCGGGTACGGATTTCGGGCCGGCCACCGGTGGGGAGGCCGCGGCACCACCCGATTGACCACGCAGACGGGAGTCGATGTCCAGGTACTGGTCCCGCTGCTGCTGCTTAAGCGTTGAGATCTCGTGCTGCTGCAGCTCTACCTGGCCGCGCAGCTTCTGCATCTCCTGCTTTAGCCGCTGGATCTGCAGGAGCAGGTCCGACATGCTCTGATTGCTGAGGATACGCTCCAGACGGGCCACCCTGCCCTCCAGACCGGCGTCAGCTGCAAGCGAGAACGCGGGCGTCAGGACCAGGGAACAAACCAGAACGAGGAGCGTTGCGCGCATACTCATGGACATCCCCTCAATACACCAAGTGGACGCGCCGGTTCAACGCCCAAGCCGCTTCCGTATGGGCGGGGTTCGCCGGCTTCTCCTGCCCGTAGCTCAGGGTGTTGATCTGGCCATCCGCGACACCCTCCGCCAGCAGAAACCGCCGTACTGTGTCCGCCCGCTGATCGCCGAGCGCGAGATTGTACTCTCGCGTTCCACGCTCGTCGGTGTGGCCTTCGAGGGTCACCCCCGCGCCCGTGTTGGACGACAGGTAAGAGGCGTGAGCGCGCAGCACATCCACGAACTGGGGCTGGATATCGCTTTGATCATATTCGAAGTAGATGACACGCTGGTAAAGGGGACTGGAGGGATCGTTGAGGTCGGCGGCGGTGTAGCCGCCCCTTCCGGGCAGACCCGCAGTACCGGCAGCGCCGGCCGTTCCGGTGCGGTCCTCGACATCCGTGCCCGGCTCTTTCTCGTCGACCGGCTTGGTGGGACAACCCGCCAACAGAACGGCCGCAGCCGATACCGCCAGAAACCTACGGAGCATCTTGTTCAAGCTCATCTCCTCATCACGCGAGGGGGTTAAACGAAGTTACAGACCAGAATCCCACCGGGTCGACCAAGCCTTGCCCCCACGCCTCTGCGAGAGGGACAGAAGCCGATTTCGCCCGGGCGGCGCGATCTCAACGACTATCAAGTTGCGCCGGTTGCGAGCAATCGATCACCACCGAGCTGCTAACGCAGAATGGGCGACCACGCCGGCTCGCGGACCTCGCCAAGATCTTGGGACAGACGCTGACTCACGCTGCCATCGACCGACACCGCGGAAAGGACGCCCCGACCGTTGTGGAGGGTCGCATAAATTACCATGCTGCCGTTGGGAGCGAAACTCGGCGACTCGTCCAGACTGCCTTCGCTCAGCAGGCGGGTGATGCCCGTACTCAGGTCCAGCAGACCGATGCGAAAGCGCCCGTTCACCCGGCTGACCATGACCAGCGAGCGGCCGTCCGGGGCATAAGACGCGCGGCCATTGTAATCGTGCTCAAAGGTGACCCGCTGGGCCGCCCCGCCGGCAGCGGGCATCTTGTAGATCTGGGGGTTGCCACCTCGCCCGGAGGTGAAAATGATGTGGCTGCCGTCCGGGGACCAGGAAGGCTCGGTATCGATCCCGAAGTGGTCAGTAACCTGACGCAGATTGCGAGTGGTGAGGTCGAGAACGTAGATATCCGGATTGCCCCCCTTGGAAAGCGTCATGGCAAGGCTGCGGCCGTCGGGAGACCAGGCGGGCGAGCCGTTGATTCCCTTGAAGCTCGCCACCCGCTCGCGACGGCCGGTCGCGAGCTCTTGGACGTAGATGGCCGTCTTCCGGTTCTCGAAGGATACGTAGGCCAGTCGGCGGCCGTCCCGTGACCAGGCGGGGGACATGATGGGATCTTTGGAGGAGACGATGGTCTGCGGATTGTAGCCGTCGGCATCGGCCACCCGGAGGGTGACCCGATCCGCTCCGCCGACCCCACGCTCGGATGTAACGTAGGCGATGCGGGTCGCGAAGACCCCCGGCGATCCGGTCAACCGCTCATAAATGGCGTCGGCGATGCGGTGGGCCGTGTAGCGCAGCTCCGCCGCACTGCCGCCGAAGGTCAAGGCCGCCAGCTGCTCGCCACGGAAGACGTCGAACAGGACGAAACTGACCTCGTAGCCCCCGGCACTCCCCTGCTTCACCTCGCCCACAACCAGGTTGTCCATCCCCAGCAGCCGCCAATCACGCAGATCCACCTCCTCGGCCGTGTGGGGCGTGGCAAGCATGTCCCGCCGCGGCATGGGCTTGAAGCGACCCGTACGGGCAAGGTCCGCAGCAATGACAGCGGCCACGTCCTCCGTCGGTGCGACCCCCTCGGGTTTGCCAAACGGCACGACGGCAATGGGCTGTGCGCCTTCGGCACCGCCGGTAATCTCGATGGTGAGGCGGGCCTGGGCCACGCCGTGCAACCCAAGGAGAAGCAGGAGAGAGAGAATGATCGATCGTTTCATCATCTAGGGTCAGTTATCCGCTTTGAATACGAAGTGCGCATCCCGGAACCGGTCAAACAACCGTCCGGAGGGAACCGGCAGTGGCGATGCCTTGTAGACGGCTGCAACGACAGAGCGGTCATAGGCGCCGTCGCCGCTGCTGCTGACAACACGTACGCTCCCCGGGACGACTTCACCGCCCGGAATCAGCCGAACCTCCACGGTGCACACCAGGTCTCGCTTGCTGCCCGACGGGCGCACCCAGACCTGGCGGATGCGCTCATCGATTGCGGCCACGTAGGAATCAAGCTCGCTCGCCGCCTGCTCGGCCTCGAGGGCGCTGAGCAGATCCTGTTCGCGGGTCCGCCGCGCCTCTTCCTCGGCTTTGCGCTTTGCTTCCTCGGCGGCC
>JAYEJW010000456.1:0-1687 GCA_034716535.1 Pseudomonadota bacterium | reverse complement strand
CAGGGCGATGCCGCGACCGGAGAAATTCGAACCCCAGACCGTCTGGTTCGTAGTTATGACCATGGGGCGTAACCATTTGCTTTTTAGTTAACGCTGGCGTGGCCGCCCGTTGCCTCTTGTATTACCACACTCAACCGCGCAGCTCTAATCCCGGCAAAAGTCTGGTAACCGTTTTACGTATCCGACATATAACCAAAAGACACTATACGGTTACCTTGACGCCCCCTTTCCGATCTTTTCCTGAACGATTTTACCGTCCTTATACACAGCCAGCGAGCCAGTGGTCTCTTCGGCCCGGCGCCGGGCACGCTTCGCAGCCCGGAGCATTGCCGCCTCGGCACCGGCAAGATCCGGGTCACGAGGCTGTCGGGTCGATTTCTGATTCTGCGAACTCATCTCTGATTCTCTTCACTCAGGAAAGGATACCCTTTCCCCAACCTCCGTGGAACTGCCTTTATGTCATCACCCCATCTGATGGAATGATAGCTGCGATATACGCAGGCACATAACGCCACACCGGTGCATGTAGCTTGATCTGGTTTCCAAATAATGGCTGCTCCCGGATCGCGCAACAGATCAACAAAGCGTTCGGAGTCAACATCGATAAAGACGTGGTCACCCCAATTTCTCCGTGGTGTGTCCGCAATTTTTGTTTTGCCTTGCCGCATTCACTAAAAAGCAATTTCTTATCCTATCACGCTGTCAACCCCGCCTTGCACAGCCGAGCCGCGAAGCTCCGCTTTCCGCTATGACGCACTGTGAGTGCCGTGATCTTGGAAGTGAACCTCTCCGGATTTTTCACACGCTCGGCCAGGTCACGCAGATCACGCAAGAGAACCACCGCATCGTCGTATGCCTTGGGTCGCTTGGATGAGACGAGCTGTTCGACCTCCTTCCATGCCGCGTTCTCACGCTTGGCCAACGCATCGAGATGTTTTGTGCGCGCTTTGGCTTCTACGGCCTCGCGGCGTTTACGTTCCTTTTCAGCGCGGCGCACCAGCTCGTTTTCGTGTTCTTCATGGCGCCTGGCGGCAGCCTCCAGGAGTTCCCCCACTCCATGTCGGACGCTTGTTTCCAATCCAGCCCGAGTTTTTGCCAGATGTCGGCGATAGCGCCGGACCAATGCGGCCCCGACCTGGATCTCTTGTCCCTGGGCCACAGTGACCAGCAACCGATCCTTTTCCTTTGCAGGCAGCGAGGCGATCCAACTCACAAGGCCGTCCGGGGTATGGACCTCATCCTCACTGAGGTTCGCGGCTGCTTCCAGAAGATACACGTCCACACGCAGGAACTCAGCCAATCGAAGTTGGGCCGAAGTAAGCTGGCGAAGCCCCGCCGGCACGGGTGGCTCCGGAGCATCGTCATTAGTGTCTCCATCCTGGATGCAGGCGAGCCAGGCGATATAAAGCGGGCGCAAGTCACCCTGCAGGAGGTCGGCGCGCACAGGCGCCAGGGAGGCCATCCAGCCTCGTCCGTCCTCCCAATCTTCGGGGTACTCCACGTCGCTCCACAGGTCGACAACAACGCATCCTTTACCAGCTTTCGACGATGCCCGATCGCCGACCAGGTATTGCCCGGCGGTTTTGAGATCCAGGGCATCGTTGGGAATCCGCAGGCCGAGCCGATGTGTACCCCAATTGGCAACATACACGAAAACATCGAAATAACGCTGGAGGAGATTGGCCGG
>JAYEJW010000455.1:0-1688 GCA_034716535.1 Pseudomonadota bacterium | reverse complement strand
GGCGGAGCGCGCCCGAACGACCAGCTTCTCGACCGTGGAGAAAGGCCAGCGCAGGAGCGCCGCCGTGAGGGCGAGCAGGACGGGCACGCCGCTGCCAAGTGGCACGGGACCGTTCCTTGCCAGAACCTCGAGCAGGGTGCCGAGGTTGCACCCCATCAGGGGATGTAACAGGCGCGGACCTCGTCGTGCCCCGATACTTGTGTTCGTCACGGAACTTCCTCGGGTAGCTGTGGCCCCCAGGGACCGGTCCAGGGTTGGAAGGCGAAACGCCGATCCAGCCAATCCGGGACCATCCAAATGACAAGTGGCCGCGCCGCGGTCAAACCAAGGGCGTCTCGAACAATTTGCCGGGGAGGCAATTTTTCGGAGACTCCATAAACTATAGATGTGTATGTTCCCTCCTACCACATACCTCATCGGGCCAGCGAGGGAGGTGAGAGCTGACTGGGAAAACCCTTGTGACAGGCGGCCTCGGTTTCATCGGCCGGCACCTGGTGGGGCTGCTGCACGAGCGCGGCGATCCCGTGCGGGTTCTCGACCTGGCGGCGCCGACAGAGCCGCTGGACGGCGTGGAATACGTAACCGGCTCCATTCTCGATGCCGATGCAATCCTTGGGGCCATGGAGGGGGTCGAGCGAGTCTGCCACCTCGCGGCCAAACCGGACCTCTGGGCCCATCCCAAAGACGAGCTGATGCGGGTGAATTACCAGGGCACCCGCCATGTGGTCGCGGCAGCCGTCAAGGCGGGCGTCGAGCGCTTCGTTCATACCTCGAGCGCTGCCATCCTCAACGACTTCCGCGGCAGAGGGTCTTCATGCCTCGTCGATGAATCGATCTCCCCATCTCTCGACGATATGCCGGGGCTGTACTGCCGCTCGAAGCTCCTCGCAGAGCAGGAGGCCCTCTCCGCCGCTTCGCGTGGACTATCGGTCGTCGTCCTCAACCCGACCCTGCCCATCGGACCTGGGGATGTCAATCTGACCCCCCCCACCCGCATGCTGCTGGGCTTTCTGAACGGCCGGTACCCCTCCTTTCTGGAGGCCAGGATGAACCTGGTGGACGTTCGTGATGTGGCTCGGGGCCACCTGGCGGCTGCCGAGCGGGGCCGCTCCGGGGAGCGCTACATACTCGGATGCACGAACATCGCCCTCAGCCAGCTGCTCCAGCTGCTCCAGGAGCTGACCGGGTTGCCGGTGCCGCGACACTCCATCCCATACTGGGTCGCCTGGGGCTTCGGCGCTCTGGGCGAGCTCGTCGCGGACGCTGTTACCCACAGGCCGCCCAGTGCGCCGTTGACCGGCGTGCGGCTCGCGCGCGCCGGATCGATGTTCGACAACAGGCGGGCGCAGGGGGAGCTCGGTCTCTCCTTCCGGGGGCTGGCGGAGTCCCTGCGCGATGCGATTCGTTGGTACGAGACCCAGGGCCTGCTCGAGCGCGCGCTCCGCAAGGCCGTTTAGCATCTCAAAAAAGGTTGTGTCCCTATTGTCGCTCACCTCCTCCGGGTCGCCGGAACGAAAACACTTTTGGCTATTCACAAGCCGCGTGCCGCTAGGATCCTCTATCCCTGAGGTATCCCCACGAATCAGTCTCCCCAAGTCAATCGAGTACGAGTGCATCGTGATGACTCGACACCCATTGTTCGATGGACCCCACTGCATCGATCGCTTCGTCGAGGACATCGTGGCAAC
>JAYEJW010000454.1:0-1689 GCA_034716535.1 Pseudomonadota bacterium | reverse complement strand
AAGAACCCAGCGATCAACCTAACGGATAGTGGCCCTCCACGGCACTCACTTTCCCCACAGGCGTACGCCCAGACCTGAGGCTCTTTGCACCGAGCGGGTGATGGCGTGGCGGATGACAGCTTCGCTGCCGACAATGCGGACTCGCTGCTTCGCCCTCGTCACTGCGGTATAGAGGAGTTCCCGGGTAAGCAGCCGGGACGTCTCGCCGGGGAGCACGACGACGACCTCTTCGAACTGGGAGCCCTGGCTCTTGTGGATTGTCATCGCATGGACCGTGGCGTGCTCCCCTAGATGACTGGGGGCAAATGAGCGACCGCCATCGAAGACAACCCGCATGCCCTCTGCGGTTTCCACACAGATACCGATGTCACCGTTGAACAATTCGAGGGTGTAGTCGTTGTGGGTAATCATCACCGGCCGTCCCGGATACCACTCCCCGCCCCACCGCAGGCCGCACTCCTGCGGCGCTCCGCCAAAGAGTGGCCGGGGTGCGGGTGTTCGCTCAGCGGGGCGGCCGGTTGCACCGGACAGCCCTCTGAATCTGTTCCGGCTCGGACCCACTCCATGTCTGGTCGAAAAGGCGGTTGGTGTCGGGACCGAATTCGTCGTTTTTGATGGTGCTAGGGGCAGTAGCCCACGCAGAGAAGCTACGTCGTATCGTCAAGGACCCCAGCGACTCAGCCGCTCTTTGCCGGCCCGTCTCGCTCTACTGACCCGTAGGGCGGTAGTGGAGACACGTGCGTGTATGCCGGACCCGTCGCTGGATGATCGAAGAGCGCATCTTGGCCCCGCATTCGATCTCGGGCCTCACGCTGCATCTCAGGGAACCGATCCGCAGCTCGGGTGTAGATATCTCCCATGATGGTGTTGCCGGCCGGGTTGTCGGTGGCGAAGATCATCGAGTAGATCGACCGCTTGTGGGTACGGATATCGAATGAGTGCGTCCATCCGTAGCCCAGGATGTGCTCGAGCCGCCATCTCATCAGGTTGACGTACTCGGCTCGGGCTTCGGGCGCCTCGAGTTCGTCACCTCGGCGGGCCGTGTAGATAGCCCTCCACTCGTCGCTCCCGTACATGCGAGTGATCCGCTCGGCATCGACGGGTCTCACTTCGCCACCATCGGTACGCAAGAACCGGATGAACATGTCCACTGAAAAGAGCATCCACTGTTCGGTCTTGTACTTGCTGCCCTTCTTGAACGCGGCAAGCCGCTCCAGGGTGGCCCACCAGCAATCGGGCCCATTCGGATCGATGAAAGCAAACGTTGGCGCCCACCTCTCGAGGTCACCCTTGTTGAGCTCCGACCCAAGTGTCTTATTTGAATCACCCTCGACAATTCCGCAATCCCGCCCTGCGAATCGGCCATCGAGCAGTTGTCTAAGTGATTCCGCGTTATCCCGCTCGAAGAACCGAAGGTGAGAGAAGGGAGGATCGGCCGCCAATGCTATCTCTGGTGAGTTCTCGACTTTTTCGCCGGTCTCCTTGGAGACATTGTCGCCCTGACCTGCGAAGAGATCGAGGTAGGTCGTCACGCCGCGGGCTTTGTACTTGGCTGCCGTCGTGAACGCAGACGGGTACTGGCCCAGCATGTCGAGTTTGCCCACAGTCCAGAACCCCCACTCGCGCGGTGCAGGCATCAGACGGCGATTCTCGGCATTGCATCGTGAGTACGGTCGGCAAGATCCCGAC
>JAYEJW010000453.1:0-1690 GCA_034716535.1 Pseudomonadota bacterium | reverse complement strand
CTTCCTCTCGATCCCCATTGATCCGGCTCCCATCGCGCCCCGCGGAAGCTCACCAACGCCCCCGCGCGCACTCGCGGGGCGGAAAATCCTGAGGATGACGCGAGCGGTGAGCGATGGGGGTTAGGGGACCCAGCCTGCATAGACCCGCACCGTGAGCTGCCTACTCCGGAGTGTACTCGCTGACGGCGTGGTGGATGCCCGCCTCCCACATCCCGGTGGAGGCGTAGCGCTCGCCGGTATCGGAGAGGACGGTGACGATGGTCCGGTACCGGCCGCCGGCCGCGATCTCCAGGGCGGCATGCACGTAGGCGCCGGAGGAGGGACCCACGAACAGTCCGCGCTCGGCCAAGCGCCGGCACATGGCGGCGGCCGGCTCGATACCGACCTGGATTCGCGCGTCGATCAGACCCTGGTCCAAGATCGCCGGAACGATGTCGCCGGGGGCACCGAGTGGCTTGAGGCCCTCGATACCGGGGAAGGGCTCCGGGATCACGGCGGCGATGACGAGATCCGGAGCAGTCTCCCGCAGCAGACGCCCCGCGCCCGTGAGGGTGCCGCCGGTGCCGACGCCTGCTACCAGTGCATCCGGAGGTGCCCCGGTGAGGGCCCATACCTGCTCCAGGATCTCCCGCCCTGTGGTCTCGTAATGGGCGCGCCAATTCTCAGGGTTGCTGTACTGGTCGCAATACCAATAGCGATCCGGATGCGCGAGGGCGAGCCGCCGCGCCTCGCGCAGGGCGTGATCGTAGCCCTCCAGCGGGTCGGTGAGGATGAGCTCCGCACCGTGGGCACGGATGCGATCCAGCCGCTCGCTGCTTGCATTGCCTGGTACCATAAGGGTGACCGGCACGCCGAACGCCGCACCCAGCATGGCATAGGAGATGCCGGCATTGCCGGAGCTGGAGTCGAGCAGCCGGCGCCCGCCCGCGAGCCGGCCCTCCCGCAGCCCGCCGGTGAGCATCCGCGCCACCGGCCGGTCCTTGATCGAGCCGCCGGGATTGCAGGACTCCAACTTGGCGAGAAGGCGTGTTCCCGCGGCCACCTCCTGCACCAGGTCGAGCTCCACCAGGGGCGTGCGGCCGATGGCGCCCAACAGCGAATCGGCGATCCTGCACCCGGTCGGGCGGTCCCGGCTCGATTCCGGTCCGACTGCCTCGCTCTTGCCCATCGCATCGCACCTGCTCAAGCCGCCGCCGCGGCGCAGAAGGCCTCGTAGTCCACATATCCGGGGAAATGCGCAGGGTCGGCGCAGTAGCGGCAGCCGGGATCGCGCTCCAGCTGCAGCTCGGTGAAGCGGGCCGGCAGGGCGTCGTAGTGAAGCATGCGCCCCACCAGGGGATCACCCGCCCCGAGGATGATCTTGATCGCCTCCACCGCCTCCAGCATGCCGATGACCCCCGGCAGCACCCCGAGCACGCCCGCCTCGGCACAGGAGGGGGCCATCTCCGGGGGTGGCGGCTCAGGATACAGGCAGCGGTAGCAGGGTCCGGGCCGCTTCTCACAGCCCGGCCAGAAGACGGTGACCTGGCCCTCGAAGCGGTAGACGGCCCCGTGCACGTTGGGGATGCCGAGCTTGACGCAGGCGTCGTTGATCAGATAGCGGGTGGGGAAGTTGTCCGAGCCGTCGACCACCAGGTCATAGCCGCCCAGGATCTCCTCGACGTTGTTGCTCGCGAGCCGCACCTCATGG
>JAYEJW010000452.1:0-8609 GCA_034716535.1 Pseudomonadota bacterium | reverse complement strand
GGCTTGAGTGAAAACGCCCGCTCGATGAAGGCCAGCGCCTCATCGAAGCGGGCGTTTTCACTCAAGCCGGAGGATCCGGCCGTGCTCGACAGCATGGGCTGGGTGCAATATCGCCTGGGCAATAACGAGAAGGCCTTGGGCTATCTGCGCGAAGCGCTCGGCTCGCTGCCCGATGGCGAGATCGCGGCCCACCTCGGCGAGGTGCTCTGGGCGATGGGCGAGTACGATGAGGCCTGGCGTGTATGGGAGGAGGCGCTGGTGCAGGATCCCGAACACGCGTACCTGCTGCGGGTTATCGGCCGCCACCGTTTCTCCCGCTCCGAGCACCAACCCTGATGCCCCTGGGCGCGGCGGACCGACCCTGGCCGGCTCCCGCCAAGCTCAATCTGATGCTACGCATCCTCGGGCGGCGCCCCGACGGATACCACCGTCTGCAGACGGTCTTTCAGTTCATCGACCGGCGGGATCTCCTGTTTTTCGAGCCCCGTTCCGACGGCCGCATCCGGCGAGTGTCCGCACTCCCCGGCGTTCCGGCCGCCGCCGATCTCGTCGTGCGCGCGGCGCGGCTCCTTCAGGAGACGACGGGATGCCCCGAGGGGTCGGACATCCGTGTTGAAAAGCACCTGCCTATGGGTGGGGGACTCGGCGGAGGGAGCTCGGATGCAGCCACGACGCTGGTGGCCCTCGACCGCCTCTGGGGTACCGGCCTTTCCGTGGCTGAATTGATGGCCCTCGGACTCGCCCTGGGGGCGGACGTACCAGTCTTCGTTCGCGGGCTTGCATCCTGGGGGGAAGGTGTCGGTGAGGAGTTGACACCGCTCGACCTACCGGAGCCTTGGTACCTGGTGCTCATCCCGCCCTGCGAGGTCGCCACCGGCGCGGTCTTCTCGGATGGGACATTGACAAGGAATTCTCTGCCGATCACAATAACCGACTTCATTGCGGGCGATGAGAGGAACGATTGCCTGGCGGTGGTACGTCGGCGCTACCCGTCGGTGTCGGACGCGTTGGATTGGCTTGCCAACGTCGCACGGCCCCGCCTGACCGGAACGGGTGCTTGTGTGTTCGCGACCTTCGCGGCAGAGGGGGCAGCGCGCGCGGCCCTGGAGGCGGTACCGTCGCGTTTCGCGGCGTTCGTCGCCAAGGGAATGAACCGCTCACCGTTGTTGGAGCGGGCTCAGGCATGAAGATTCATTGGGGCGTCGCCAAGTGGTAAGGCACAGGGTTTTGATCCCTGCATACCCAGGTTCGAATCCTGGCGCCCCAGCCATAAGGCCGGACACATGTGTAGCGGGGCGGCGGTGCCTGCGCCGCCGTCGTCGGTTTTTTGGTGTCCGGAACACCCGGTGGAGAGCCCCGACGGTTCACGGGGCGCGCCGGTAGCGGATTTTTCTGCGGCCCGAGGCGAAAGCGATGCGCGGAAGCGCGCTCTGTGCTTGCCCCGATGTCTCGCCGCGTCGACGGGGGGATCGTTCGTGCCCGCCAGCCACATGATGGTGTTCTCCGGGAACTCCAACCTGGAACTGTCCAGCGAGATCGCCGCTCATCTCGGCATTCCCCTGGGTAAAGCGGTCGTCGGTCAATTCAGTGACGGCGAGGTGATGGCAGAGATCCAGGAGAACGTCCGGGGCCGTGACGTTTTCGTGGTCCAGCACACCGGCGCGCCCACCAACGACAACCTGATGGAGATGTTGGTGATGATCGATGCGCTGCGCTGGGCCTCGGTGAAGCGCGTTACGGCGGTCATCCCCTATCTCGGCTATGCGCGTCAGGACCGTCGGCCCCGTTCCGCGCGGGTGCCCATCACGGCGCGTCTCGTGGCGAAGATGATCGGTAACGCCGGTGCCGACCGGGTGCTCACGATGGATCTGCATGCGGACCAGATACAGGGTTTTTTCGATATCCCGGTCGACAACGTGTACGCCTCGCCGATCCTTCTGGGCGACGTTTGGCGGCGCAAGTACCCGAACCTGCTCGTTGTATCTCCGGACGTTGGTGGGGTCGTGCGCGCCCGCGCCTTGGCCAAGCGCCTGGATGATGCGGATCTGGCCATCATCGACAAACGCCGGCCGCGGGCGAACGAAGCCAAGATCATGAACATCATCGGCGATGTCGTGGACCGTTCCTGCGTGTTGCTGGACGATCTGGTGGACACCGCCGGCACGCTCTGCCAAGCCGCCGCGGCGCTCAAGGAGCACGGTGCGGCCAAGGTGGTCGCCTATTGCACGCATCCCGTGCTTTCGGGGCCCGCGGTGGCCAATATCACGGCATCGCAGCTGGATGAGCTGGTGGTGACCAACACGATCCCCTTGCGCCCGGAGGCCGCTGCCTGTGGGAAGATCCGCCAATTGAGCATCGGCGAGCTGTTGGCGGAGACGATGCGCCGGGTGTCGAACGAGGAATCCGTCAGCTCCTTGTTTGTGGACTGAAGATTCGGTTTCCGGCGATGCGGTGCAATCCCGCTCGCCTGACCACCGGGCGGGGTTTTGCCCCCCCGTTGTCGATGTCGCCGTCGTCTTGGTCGCGGGGCGGGGCGGCTGTTTTCTGGTACTAATGCGGAGATTCTAGAAGATGAGCGCAATGATCGAAATGAAGGCGCAGAGCCGCAGCGACGGGGGGAAAGGTGCGAGCCGCCGCCTGCGTCGTGCGGGCCTGGTTCCCGGGATCGTCTACGGTGGCGGGAAGGACCCCGCGATGATCAGCCTCGCCCACCACGAGCTGATCCATGAGATGGGTCAGGAGGCGTTCTTTTCCAGCATCCTTTCCCTGAGCGTCGATGGAGAACAGCAGAGCGTGGTGCTCAAGGACCTGCAGCGGCACCCTGCCAAGCCCTTCGTCCTGCACATCGATTTTCAGCGGATCAAGGCCAGCGAGAAGATCCACATGACTGTGCCTATCCACTTCCTGAACGAGGACGAGTCGGTGGGCGTCAAGATGGGCGGAAGTGTCCTCCACGCCCTCACCGAGCTGGACATCGCCTGTCTGCCCAAACACCTGCCGGAGTCGATCGACGTCGACATGACCGGACTCGACGTCGGCGCTGTTGTGGCTGTCTCGGATCTGCCCCTGCCCGAGGGCGTGGAGCTTGATTCGGGTGTGGACCCCGAGGAGAGGGTGGCGTCGATCGTGAAGATCGAGGAGCAGGCGGAGGGAGAGGTGGCGCCTGAGGCCGAAGGCCCAGCGGAGAGCGAGGAAGGCCCCGAAGACTGACCGATTGCGACCGGCGGTGATCCGCCGGTCCCCCTCCCGCTCCGGGCCCTGCGGCGATTTGCCCCGGTCCTCCATCCTTTCCGCGACATGTCTGATCAACCTATCCGTCTCATCGTAGGACTCGGTAACCCGGGACCCCAGTACGAGCCTAGCCGCCATAACGTGGGTTTCTGGTTTGCCGACGCGGTAGCGGCCCGAAACGGCGGTCAGTTCCGTGTCGAGACCAAGTTCCATGGGCTCCTTTGCCGGCTTTCCCTGGCCGGGCGGGATGTCCGCCTGCTCAAACCGTCGACCTTCATGAATCGCAGCGGTCAATCCGTGGCCGCGGTGATCGGCTACTTCGATATCCCGCCCGAACAGGTCCTGGTGGCGCACGACGAGCTGGACCTGCCGGTGGGGTCCGTGCGCTTGAAGCAAGGTGGCGGGCATGCCGGGCACAATGGCCTGCGCGACATCATCAACCTGCTTGGCAGCCGGGACTTCTGGCGGCTGCGCATCGGCATCGACCATCCGCTGGACCGGCAACAGGTCGTTGGCTACGTGCTTAGCCGACCGTCTCGGGAGGACGAGCGGGCCGTCCTGGACGCCTTGACTGATGCAGAGGACGTGCTGCCGGAAGTGCTGAGCGGCGCCTTCCAGAAGGCGATGAACCGGCTGCATTCCAGTCGTTAGCTTCGGTTGTAGCGCAAACGCGACACGCCCAGGGTATATGCCGGCACTAGATTCCTGGCGGGGCTGCCTCCGGCGGATCGGACCCTCCTGCCTGGTATCTTAGTGCTAACACGATGTTTTGAAGCCCAACTCCTTTGCGACGCCTCCCATGCCGCGGCATATATAAGTACTTAATGTAATACTAACGGTCTGAAAAGATTGACAAATTTTCATCGCTGGGTGATTATTGGCCTAAAAGGCACAGAGTGGATTGTGTGCAACAGATTCGAGCCCACCCCTTAGCGGGTTGTTCGCGCCCGTCAGGGGGTGGCTCTACAGCGGTGTTTCTTATTGCGGCTGTCGCTGAAACGCCAGAAAGTCGGCAAGTTCTGTATCGTGGGGAGAATTTAGGTTATGAATACAAGATTGAGAAGGTCGATAGCAATCGCTCTGGCGGCCTGCGCAACCGTCCCGGTGTCTGCGCTCGCGACGAACGGGTACTTCGCCCATGGCTGGGGTACGAAGTCCAAGGCGATGGCCGGTGTTGCCACCGCATTGCCGCAGGACACCCTGGTCTCGGCCACCAACCCCGCCGGCATGGCGTTCGTCGGCACCAGCCTGGACCTGGGTGTCGCCTTCTTCAGCCCTTCGAAGCGCGGATACGAGGCGAACGACGACTTCGCCGTCGATCCCACGACCGGCTTTCCGACCGGCCCCTTCGTGACCCCGGGCAGATACGATAGCGACAAGGATTGGTTCGTCATCCCGAGCTTCGGCTACAACCGGGAGATCGACAGCAGGAGCACGATCGGCGTCAGCGTCTTCGGCAACGGGGGCATGAACACCGACTACAGGGACAGGCCCGTGTGGGAGAACTTCGCGGCGGCCCCGAACCAGCTCGCCGTGCCGGATCCCTCCCTGGCTCCCCCCGGCACCATCGCGAGCCCGACCGGTCTCCTGTTTACGGCGACCAATCCGCCGATGCCGGTGACGGATCCAAACGCTCCGCCGCCGCCGGATGGCCCCAACGTCAATCCCGGCGGCGTTTTCACGGCCACCACGCCCACCGGAGTGAACCTCGAGCAGCTCTTCATCGAGGTCCCCTATACCTATAAGTTCGCTGACGGCAAGCAGTCGGTCGGTATCGCGCCGGTCTTTGCGGTGCAGAGCTTCGAGGCGAAAGGACTGCAGCCGTTTAAGGCGGCATCGGTTAGCCCGGATAAGGTGACCAACAACGGCAAGGACTGGTCATACGGCTTCGGGCTGCACGTCGGCTGGTACGGTGAGGTCAACGACCAGCTGGCCCTTGGTCTGTCCTACCGCTCCAAGGTCTGGATGACCGATCTGGACGACTACAAGGGGCTCTTCGCCAACGACGGGGAGTTCGACATCCCGGCGATGTTCAATCTCGGTGTCGCCTACAAGGCCAAGCCGAATGTCACGGTGGCCTTCGACTACCAGCACATCTTTTACGACGAGATCGAGGCCCTCTCCAATTCCAACGACAACGACATATCGCCCTGCTTTAGCCCGGGCACGAAGCCCGCGTTCTGCCTAGGCGGCAAAGACGGCCTGGGATTCGGCTGGGATAGCATGGACATCTTCAAGTTGGGCGTGCGCTACGACCACAACGAGAAGCTGAGCTTCATGGGCGGTGTCAGCTACAACACCGAGTTCTCCTCGGGCCGGCAGGCGCTGTTCAACGTGCTGGCGCCTGCGACGGTCCGCTGGCACCTGACCGCGGGCGCAACCTACCGCCACAGCGCATCCGACGCGTTCAATCTTTCCTTGGCCTACATGCCGAAGGAGGAGCTCAGCGGGACCAGCCCGAGCATTACGCAGTCGCAGACCGGGAGCATCTACATGGAGCAGTGGGACATCGAGGTCAGCTGGAGCCATCACTTCTGATGCGCTGAAGGACGCGCCGCCTTCGGCGGTACGCGTCCGTCCTTATCACAACAAAGGGGCAACGCAGGATCGAGGCGGCACGCCGGATTGACGGCCTGCCGCCTCTTTTTTTTATGGGCAGGACGCCTTGTCGCCGGGGACCTTTCCGGTCAGCACCAGGAAACCGTCGAAGGGGCCCATGACCCCCATGGCCTCGCCCTTGGGTCCCTTGAACTTGAGCTTGCCGGTCATCATGGCGCCCATGGCGCCGCAGCCGAACTTGCCCTCGCCCATGCAGGTCCAGTCGTCGTCGGTGGCGTACATGAGGTAGTCCACGTCGTAGTTCAGGCTGGCGTGCTTGACGGCGCCGCCGTAGGTGCAGTGGGCCTTGCCGTCCTTGTCGGTGAGCTCGAGCTCCACCTTGGTCTTGTCGCCGCACTTGTCGCGGTAGAGCTGGATGACCTTGTAGCCACGGCCCGCGTTGTTCGCGGCCCAGGAGTCGCCGGCCAGTCCGCTGGGCAGCTCCGAGCTGTTCCATGCCTTGCACATGGCGGCGGCCCAGTCGGCATCCATGAAGGTGGCGGCCTGCGTGCTTGCGGAGAAGGCAAGTGCAAGCACGGGAAGGGTGCGGGTGAGGGTACGGATCATTGCGTTTACCTCTTGGGTGGTTGGGGGGCGATTACGCCCTTGTTGGGATTGTTGTTGTCTATAGATGGGCAATCCTAGCGGCCAGGCGGGCGAGGACGCAACTTCGGCGTTTCCACAGAGAAGATAAAGAGGGCCGGAACGAACGGCGAAGCCCGCCCGCCGGGGAGGCGGGCCGCTTACGAGGGCTGGGCCGGCTGACGACCGATCGAGAGGTAGGTCAGGCCGCTTGCGGTGACCAGGTGGGGATCGAACAGGTTGCGGCCGTCGAATAGCGCAGGGTGCTTCAGCTTGGACTTGATGGCCGCAAAGTCCGGGCTGCGGAATTCGGCCCACTCGGTCACGATCGCCAGGGTGTCCGCGTCGTCGAGCGCCTCCATGGCATCCTCGGTGAGCACCAGATCGGCGCGGTCTCCGTAAAGGTGGCGGGTTTCGGCCATGGCGACGGGGTCGAAGGCGCGGACTCTCGCCCCCGCCTCCCAGAGGGCCTCCATGAGCCTGCGGCTGGACGCCTCGCGCATATCGTCCGTATTGGGCTTGAATGCCAGGCCCCAGAGCGCGATGGTGCGGCCGGTGAGGTCGCCGCCGAAATAGTCCTTGATCTTCTGAAACAGGACGTCCTTCTGTCGGAAGTTCACCGCCTCTACTGCGTTCAAGAGTTGCGGGCTGTAGCCGTTGGAGTGCGCCGTTTGCTCCAGTGCGCGTACGTCCTTCGGAAAGCAGGAGCCGCCGTAGCCGCAACCGGGATAGATGAACTGATAGCCGATACGCGGGTCCGAGCCGATGCCGACACGGACCTTTTCGATGTCTGCACCGACGGCCTCGGCAATGTTCGACAGCTCGTTCATGAAGCTGATCTTGGTCGCCAGCATGGCGTTGGCGGCGTACTTGGTGAGCTCCGCGGAGCGCAGGTCCATCAGCATGACGCGGTCGCGGCTGCGGTTGAACGGGGCGTATAGGGCGCGCAGCAGCTCACCGGTGCGCGGATTGTCGGTGCCGACGATGATGCGGTCCGGCCGCATAAAGTCCTCGATCGCCGCGCCTTCCTTGAGGAACTCGGGATTGGATACCACGTCGAAATCCGTGTTCATTCCGCGCGCAGCCTGCGCTTCGCGTACCACGGCGCTCACCTTGTCGGCGGTACCGACCGGTACGGTGGACTTGTCGACCAGGATCCGGTAAGAGCTCATGTGCTCTCCGACGGTGCGGGCGACGGCGAGAACATGCTGCAGGTCCGCGGAGCCGTCCTCATCGGGCGGGGTGCCGACGGCGATAAACTGAAACAGACCGTGGCGAACACCTTCTTCGGCGTCGGTGGAAAACGACAAGCGTCCCGCATCCCGATTCTTGTTGACCATTTCTTCGAGGCCGGGCTCGTAGATGGGGAGTCCCCCGTTGTTCAGGACGGCGATCTTGTCGGGGTCGACGTCGATACAGAGCACGTGGTTACCGACCTCGGCGAGACAGGCCCCCGTTACGAGGCCGACATATCCGCTACCAAAAATCGTCACGTCCATCAGGATCTCCAAAGCTCGAGGTTCTTGTTCGCGGGTTCGCGGGTTCGCGGGTTCGCGGGGCGCCTTTCCCGCGTTGCGCCCAAGGCACGGTGCGAAATGGTATCAGGATGTTGCCGGGTCGGCCTACAATGCTACACTTCCATAGTTTGAGGCCGCGGAACCTCCTATTGACGCGATCTTTCCAATTGGTTATCATGCGCCGCTCGTTTCGGAGGGGTTCCCGAGTGGCCAAAGGGATCAGACTGTAAATCTGACGGCTCAGCCTTCGGAGGTTCGAATCCTCCCCCCTCCACCAGAATTGCTGGGGGACGGCGAGCCCGGACGCATCGGGTTGCAAGCGGGTGTAGTTCAACGGTAGAACCTCAGCCTTCCAAGCTGATGACGTGGGTTCGATTCCCATCACCCGCTCCAAGACGACGATATTGCTCCGCCCATGTAGCTCAGTTGGTAGAGCACACCCTTGGTAAGGGTGAGGTCATCGGTTCAATTCCGATCATGGGCTCCATTTTTGCCCTGGGTTGCGTGCGGACAAGCGCGCGGTATGCCATTTAGCATTTTTCGGAGAGCAGTCCATGTCCAAAGAGAAATTCGAGCGCACGAAGCCGCACGTGAACGTGGGGACGATCGGGCACGTGGACCACGGTAAGACGACGCTGACGGCGGCGATCACCAAGGTGATGGCCGAGAAGCACGGCGGCG
>JAYEJW010000451.1:0-1692 GCA_034716535.1 Pseudomonadota bacterium | reverse complement strand
ATTACAAACTACCCATGCTGCCTTCATTCGGCTGCTGTATTTCTCAACAACTGAACGTAGAACCGGATGATCTCTCCATAGTTCTCGATGCTGATTCGTTCGTCCCTGCCATGAATCCGCTTCAGGTCTTCCTTCTCCAGGCGCATAGGGATGAACCTAAAGCTGTTTTCCGCGATCTGCTCGTAATGCTTGGAGTCGGTGCCCGCGATCACCAGACTCGGCGCGACTACCGTATCTGGGAACACCTGCCGAATGGTTCTGTGTAACGTCTGGAATGCCGGTGATTCCTGGTCCGAGACAGGGGAAGCCTCCACCGAGTGGTCATGTTGCGTTACCTTGACATCTGCGTCATTAATGATTTGGTTGACCTGGTCCTTCACTCCTTGAACAGTGTCGCCCGGAAGGATTCGGAAGTTCACCATCGCTTTGGCCCGTCTTGGGATAACATTCACCTTTGTTCCGGACTCAGGCAGCAATGTCGGTGCGGTGGTTGTCCGGATGACGGCATTGGTCGCGGGTGAGCGTTCCAGGCGTGACAGAAGGATCGACTCGAACAGCCAGCGGTTAGCCACCACGGCGCGCATGCCGAAACGCATCTCCGAAGCCAGATTTTCGAAGATACCGGCTGCCGGTTGTCTCAAGTCTGCCGGCATGAGTTTGGTCTCCAGGCGATGTATCGCACGAGCAAGCTTCCCAATGGCCGTGGGGTGCCTGGGTTTTGACGAGTGGCCGCCTTCACCTGTCGCCGTCAGCTCCAGTGTCAGGTAGCCTTTCTCGGCGAGTCCAATCAAAGCGACCGGCCTTTTCACTCCGGGCACGACGCCGTTCACGATGGCAGAGCCCTCATCCAAAGTGAACGCTACGCGTACTCCGCGCTCTTCGAGCAGGCTTGCGATCTTCGCCGCGCCGTTCCGTCCCCCGATCTCCTCGTCGTGACCGAAGGCCAAATAGACCGTGCGTCGAGGTCGGAACTCCCGTTCGATGAGCCTCTCTATTGCCTCAAGAGATGCCGTCATAGCCAGTTTGACGTCCAGGGTCCCCCGACCCCAGATGTAACCATCCGCAATACGCCCATCGAACGGTGGGTAGGTCCAGTCGCCTTCCTTTCCGGCTTCAGCCGGCACGACATCCATGTGGGCAATCAGGACGATGGGATTCAGTGCCTTCGAAGAACCCTTCCATGTGTAGAGCAGACTGTAGTCATTCACCACTTCCCTGGTGAGCGTCGCGTGAACGCGAGGAAAAGCCTGCTCGAGATACTGATGGAACCGCAGAAACTCCGTACCATCTCTCTTCGCGTGGTCTTGATAAGAGACTGTTTTGTAGCGAATGGCGTCAGCAAGACGTTTGGCTGCTTGTCGCATGTCCACGTGTATCGGTGTTACCGGCTCGACGGTAATCTGCCGGCTGGTTATCGTAGCGGTTCGAAAGAGAACCACGCCGACAAGAATCAGAGCAGCACCGGTGATCATTACCAACACGAGTCTCATGAGCTTTTACCTCGTATCCGTGAAGAGCCGAAAAGGCTTTAACATCGTCTATCACATCCAACTGGTAAAGGGCGAAAAAATCTGTCAAGGATAGTGGCTTTTCATTCGGATATGCGTATTCAAGTATCTCAGGATCGACAGGCACCCGCTTGGCGGATAATTAGTCGAGCGGGGTGGACGGTTAACTCCTCCCACCCCAACA
>JAYEJW010000450.1:0-1692 GCA_034716535.1 Pseudomonadota bacterium | reverse complement strand
CAGATCGAGCAAGCCTATCGCGACTACCTGGAGCTGGCCGGGGATTTCCTCACACGGGTCCGCAACACCCGCGCCATGCTGCACGTTGGCTACAGTCTGCCCGCGGCAATGTTGGCCGAGCTCGACGAATACATCGCCGATACCGAGCGCCAGATCGATCAGATCCGCCGTCGCGTCCTGCACGGCGAGCGCATCCCCCATGCCGAGAAGGTCTTCTCTGTCTTGGGGAAAAGGGGCCAGGCTCAATTTCTGCTATGCTTGATGTATACGCCGACGCACACGTGTCCACATCGACGGCTTGCCGCTGCATATCGTCCAGCGCGGGCATAATCGGTCGGCCTGCTTCTTCGACGACCAAGGCCGGCTCGCCTACCTCGGCTGGCTGCGCGAGACGCTCGAGCGCGAGCATTGTCGGCTACATGCCTACGTGCTGATGACCAACCACGTACATCTACTGCTCACGCCCGAGCATGCCGCGCGGGTGCCGAAAGTGCTCATCTCCGTTGGCCGGCGCTACGTGCAATACATCAACCATGCCTACGGGCGGACGGGAACCCTGTGGGACGGCCGCTACAAATCATCACTGGTGCAGGCTGATACCTATCTGCTGCTCTGCCAGCGCTACATCGAGCTCAATCCCGTGCGCGCAGGCATGGTCTCGGACCCCGCCGACTACCGCTGGTCCAGCTACCGCGCTAATGGGCTCGGCCGAGCGGACGCACTGCTCACACCCCATCCCCTGTACCTGGCCCTTGGCACTGACGATGAATCGCGGCGCGCCATCTATCGCGACCTGTTCCGGAGCGCACTGGACGATGGTCCTCTTACCGAGCTGCGCATGGCGCTGAACCAAGACCAGCCCATCGGCAACGACCGCTTCTATCAGGAGATCGAGGCAATGACCGGCCAGCGGCGGGAGCTGCGCAAGCGCGGCAGGCCACGCAAGCGCAAGGACGATGGCACAGCACGAGAAACGGGGCAAGCTGCGCTGCCCATCTGAATCTATTGTGAATCCTTTGAGCCTGGCCCCTTTTCTCCCTTCTTTTCTCCCTCCGAGACCTTCGCCTATCGCATCCGCGAAGCCCCCGAGTGCTTCATGCTCGCCGAGGACGATGCTGGCCGGCTCCCGGGGCTGGTCTGCAGCACCTTCGCCGCCGGCGAGACCCTCACCGCCGAAGGGAGTAAGAGGATGCAGGCGAAGCAGCCAGAGCATGGTGAGGTTCAGCGGGAGCGTGGACATTCATTGCCAACAGTGGAGGGGGTCTTGCTGTTTTCCTCTCCAACTAACGGACAGAAATTGCACTCCGCCTGCCGCCAGGCGGAGTGCGAGGAACAGCGATAGCGGGGGCCAAGCTTCTCGACGCCAGTCAGTCACTAAATCACGCGCCCCCGTTTTGCATGAGACCCACGGTGTACAGTAGTGCCGCCACCATTGCGGCCACCGATCCGGGTAGTGGTCCCACACGCCGCGAGTGGCGGGGTCCGTAGCTGACACGGCGGCCAGCTGGTCGTTCAACGGAACGTTGCCGAATAGGGTAACGATAAAAGTGCCTACGACGTAAAAGACTGAAGTTTCTTACTTTCATCATGCGACGAGCCGCATGAGCGTTGAGATCAGAGGATTTCGGTCTGGTTTGTCGGGGTCCTGGCAATCGATACCGAAACCCTCGTTTGCGAGGTGCCTGGCGAGGG
>JAYEJW010000449.1:0-1694 GCA_034716535.1 Pseudomonadota bacterium | reverse complement strand
TCGCGAGGCCATCGGCGCGCGGCTGGTGAGCCTGCGGGATTTTCTGCTGCTATTTTTCTTTATCGACCTGGGTGCCGGGCTGGATATGAGCACTCTCGGTGCACAGGTGGGGCCAGCCATTGTCCTTTCGCTGTTCGTGCTCATCGGCAATCCGCTGATCGTGATGGTCATCATGGGTGCGATGGGTTACCGCCAGCGCACCGGATTTCTGGCCGGCCTGACGGTGGCTCAGATCAGCGAGTTCTCCCTGATCCTGGGCGCGCTGGGCCTGAGCCTGGGGCATATCGACGCCGACACCATGGGTCTCATCACCCTGGTGGGGCTGGTCACCATCAGCGCCTCCACCTATATGATCTTGTACTCCCACCCCCTCTATGAGCGGCTCGCACCCTGGCTGGCCGTGTTCGAGCGCAGACGGGCGCACCGGGAGGCCGCTCAGAATACGGACAGGGACAAGGATGGGTTCGATGTCATCGTGTTCGGCCTGGGGCGGTTCGGTTCCCAGATCGCACAGGAACTGCAGCAACGAGGGCACAGGGTGCTCGGTGTGGATTTCGACCCTGAGCTGATGCGCCGGCAGGAAGGGACCGGTTATGCCGTGCGCTACGGCGATGCCGAGGACCCCGAGTCCCTCGCCGCCCTTCCGCTCGGGCAGGTGCGCTGGGTCCTGAGCAGCGTGCGCGAGGCACACATCAATCTCGAATTGATTCACGGTCTACGCAATCATGGCTACAAAGGGCGCGTGGCGGTAACCGCGTACACGTCCGCTGATGCCGAACGGCTGCAGCGGACCGGCGCTGACCAGGTGTTGAAGCCTTATGCCGACGCGGCAGCGGAGACCGTCTACCGTCTGTTTGGTCCGGTCGATCAGGAAGAGGAGGCAGGGGCGCATGAATAATCTATTGGTCCGGATCGCACGGCAAAAGCTGCCCCCGCCGGTTATACCCGTCGCACCTGGGTTTTCGTTTTCAGGGTGCGTGGACCTGGTTGCAGGACAAGGCGGAAACACGCAGGCATATCACTCATATGCCAAGTATTTCCACTGAGTTGTTCAGGTTACGCAAGGACACGTTCGACAAGGCTTGCGACGGGCATGATGTCAGGGACAAGGCAGACAGCCTACCAGGGCATCTTCCGCGCCGAATTGGACAAAGAAGCCATCGGCGACATCTGCTTAGCGCTCAGCCAGAACCAGCCGCCGGGAGATTCACGCTGTTAAGCCAAAATCGAAGCGATGACCGGCCAGCGGCGTGAGCCAAAACCGCGCGGCAGGCCAAGAAAACAGAGAGACGATTCTCCAGCGAACGACGCAGGTAAGGGCAAATTGCTGATTTGAGCCCGAGCACTGAAAACAAACTGATCCTGGCCCCTTTTACGCTTACTGGCCCCTTCACTGCCTATGCCTGTTGTCGCGCTGATCAATCCCCACCGCATCCGTTTCCTCCGCCGTCACCCGAATCGCCAAAGCCATCGAAAAAACCTCCCGAACCGGATGAATCGCCGGAATCGCCTCCGCACCCGGACGCACAACCGATATGCCCTGCGCAATAACCGCCGCCATACGCCGGCCCTGAAGCATGAACCGCTCCCCTATGGACAGCCAAGCCTCTGGAAAGGAGGAAAATAGGCGGGGAGGGAAAAAAGCAGTCGGTCAGTGTCGGGAAATGGGCAGCAGTGAGACTTGGCGGGCGATT
>JAYEJW010000448.1:0-1701 GCA_034716535.1 Pseudomonadota bacterium | reverse complement strand
GGTGCCATGGATCGCGGTCTTGAGATTGGCAATGAAGGTGTTGACCCATTCGAACACCTCCAGGTCGCTCGATTGGCGCGGGCTGACGATGATGGCGCCGTGCTCGGCCACAACCGCCCCGGCGGCGCAGAAGCTCGCCCAACCGTCGGTGACCAAGTGAACAGCTTCGTGCAGGGCCCGCCCAATTCGCCATCGACGCTCCCGTGAGATCGGCGATCGGGTCGAAACGCACATGCTGCGGATGCCCCTCGTCGTTGAGCTCAACAGCGGCCAAGAAGGGCACCTTGTTCTCCGATCCGCGCCCCGGCTTGCCGGCATGCACGCCGCCGAGGTAGGCGTCGTCGGCCATGACCACGCCTTTGAGCAGACGGCGCGACTCGCTCTCGGCCATGGCCTCGAGCAGCTTGTGCTTGATCCGCCAGGCGGTGCGGTAACACACGCCCAGATGCCGCTTGAGCGAGAGCGCGGAGATGTTGCTCTTGTTCTGTGTGACCAGGCAGATCGCCTGGAACCATTTGGTCAGGGGCAGCTTGGAGGCATGAAACAGGGTGCCGGAACGAACCGTCGTCTGCGCTCGACAGTGCGCGCACTGCCAGTACTTGCGCCCGTCGGTCAGGAACGTGCAGTGTACCGACTCGCCGCACTGCGGGCAAACGAATCGCGACGGCCAGCGTGCCCGTTCCAGCGCGGCCTCGCACAGCGCCTCGGTTCCAAATCGTTCGATGAGCTCGCTCAAAGACATGCCGGGCTGAAACTGAATCTTGTTCTGGGGCATCGCCGCATCCTCGTTCGTGGGTGTCACGAGGATCCTGCTCCCGGCACGGGCTCAGACGGTGAGCCTGCCAGCTGAGCTACAGCGCTAATCGCCTTGTCACCGACCGCCCTAATGGAGCCACCCATGATCGGGTTAATGGAGCCACTTTGAATTGGCTCTAAAGGGTCTCGAACAGGGGTTATGATTTCGCGTTTTTCGCCCCTTTGGCAAGGGGCGATTTCGGGGCTTGTGGAAGGGGTCTAGGAGTGCGGTAACTGTCCCCGTCGAGGACGACGCGATAGGCACCGTGGCGAAGCCGATCGAGGGTGGCGGCGCCAAGCAGGCGGTTGGGGAAAGCGTCGCCCCATTCGGCGAAGTCCAGGTTGCTAGTCACGATGGTCGCCGTCTGCTCGTAACGTTCGCCGACCAGATCGTGGAAGTCCTCGTCCTGGGGGGGTCTGAGCGGTTTCAATCCGAAATCGTCGATGATCAACAGCGACACCCTGGCCAACGCCTGAAAGCGTCGTTCGAAGGTCCCGGTGGCGCGTGCCGCGTTCAGCGATCCGAGCAATTGGGTCTGGGTGGTGAAGAGCACATCGTGGCCGAGGCGCACGCCGATGTGCCCCAGGACCTGGGCCAGATGGCTCTTGCCGGTGCCGCACGGTCCGGCGATCAAGACCGAGACCGGCTCCTCGATGAAGCGCCCGGTGGCCAGCTCCTGGATTACGAAACCGGAACGAAACCGGGAACGAAACCGGGGACGTACCCTGAGGTATCCCCAGATTATTGCGCTTTAATATAATATGTTGCGGCGCATTTGTAACGTAGAGTTGAACATGCATGGGGTTTTGTGGTTCCTGGAAAGCGACCAAACCCACCAGGAGCCACCCCATGCATGCGATCACGATCTTACACCGATGTCTGGACCCGTTGCTGAAACACATCCA
>JAYEJW010000447.1:0-8694 GCA_034716535.1 Pseudomonadota bacterium | reverse complement strand
CGCGAAGTGCCGAAGCTGTGGCCCCGGAGCGGGGCGAACCGGGGCATAAAGGCTGTCGCCGAGCGGAAGGCGAAAGGGGGACTGGGACGTCCCGTTTCGCATCCTGAGCACGGCGACACTCCGACGCCGTTACGCGTCTGATCGAGGCACGCCTCGGCGCAAAGAGCGGCATGGATGCGGGACTGCGACTCGGCGTCGCCAAGGTGGCGAAGTACACCCTCGTATTCATCGCCCTCCTGTTCGCGTTGACCAGTGCGGGGCTGGATCTAACGAGCCTCGCCGTCATGGGCGGCGCACTCGGTGTGGGTATCGGTTTCGGCCTGCAGAAGGTGACCAGCAATCTGATCAGCGGCTTCCTGCTGCTATTCGACCGATCGATCCGCCCGGGCGATGTCATTACCATCGAGGACCGGTTCGGCTGGGTGGAGAAGATGGGCGCTCGCTACATCGTCGTGCGCGACCGCAACGGCGTGGACACGCTCATCCCGAATGAGGAGCTGATCACCTCCCATGTCATCAACTGGAGCTATGGCGACCGGCAGGTCCGGCTCAAGGTGCCGGTACAGATCAGCTACGACGATGACCCGGAAGCGGCGATGCAGCTCATGGAGCAGGCGGCGAAGGCAAGTGAACGGGTGATCACAAACCCGCCGCCGGCCTGCCGGCTGCTCGGATTCGGGGACAACGGCATCAACCTGGAGCTGCGGGTCTGGATCGAGGACCCCGAAAAGGGTGTGAACAACGTGCGCACGGCGATCAACCTCGCCATCTGGAAGGCGTTCAAGGAGCAGGGCATCAGGATCCCCTTCCCGCAACGCGATCTCCATATCTCAAACAGTTAGGCAGTCCAGCCACTCCAGAAAACGTACGGCTTACCTGCTCGCACCCGCAAGGAAGCAACGAAAGGCGGTCGCTGCCCCATAGAACTGCAGGCGACTACCGCGCATCCCGCTTTGTGTATTTTAGCCGGACGTTCTTCGCCTTGGAGAGATTGGACAGGGTCATGGTCGTCGTTGTCAGGTCGACATCCTGAAAGTTCGTCCCGGCCAAATTGGCCTTACGCATGATCGAGCCGGTCAAGTCCGCCTCGCTGAGGTCAGCGTCGGTCAGGTTGGCGTTGGAGAGATCTGCGCGCAACAGGGAAACCCCACTCAGCGCGGCACCGACCAGGCTCGTACGGATCATGACCACCCGGTTCATTGTGGCAGGGATACACTCCTCCCCGCCGAGCTTCGCCCGATCGAGCTTGGCGTCGGAAAGATTGGCCCCGTTGAGGCGCACGTTGCACAGATAGGCCTCGGTGAGATCCGCGCCCCGAAGATCGGCCTCCAACATCAGGGCCGATCCGACGACGGTCTTTCGCAGCAACGCGTTCACCATCCGGGCACTGTGCAGATCCGTTCGCGACAGGCTGGAGCCCGATAGATCCGCGTCGCGCAGATCGACGTACGGCATGTCGCAGGAGGTTATGCGGGCGTCGCGCAGGGAGCATTCCGTCAAGACGGCGGCATTCCCCGGGACACCGTCACCGAAGGTGGCATCGTTGAGATCAGCGCCGGTGAGATCGGCCCCGCGGAGCACCGCGGCCTTGAAATTCGCGCCCTCGACGTCGGCTTCCCGCAGGTCGGCGCCGCTGAGGTCGGCACCCTGGAAGTTGGCCCCCCGCAGGTCCTGCCCGCGCAGATCCGCGCCCTCGAGCTCCTGGTGGTCCAGGTCCGCCCCGACCAGGGAGTCTCCTTCAACCTCGTAGAGGACCTCGCCACTCTCTCTGTGCTTGATTTCGATCATCGTGCCTCCTCCTAGTACTCCCTGTCGGAGTACTAGTCATTGTTGTCGTCGCGTTCCCCGGCAGCGCGGGCCATGGCCTGGCTGCGGGCGAAACGTTGATAGGTCCAGCCGTCTTCATAGGCGCGCTCGGCGACGAAGCCCAAGGAGTTCATCATACGACTCTTGAGCACGAGCGCGTCGGTCTGGAGCACCTGCCGACCACTCTCATCGAAAAACACCATGGTCGGCAGCTGCGATCAGGGCGGCGAGACGCGAAGGGATGTGCAACATGTTCCTTCCTCCGAAGAGTCGCGACGGCGTTCGGTCCGCGATGTCGATTGAACAAAACTAGCAGAATTCCGATGCTTACGCTTTCCAGGCTCCTTTTCGTCGCGGGTCGGCGTGGGACGACCGGATCGTCGCAGCCTACGTGTGCGCCGCGATGCGACATGTCGACGCCAGCTCTTTTATCGACGGGGTTCCGCCTCTACCTTCTGAGCAACCGGTGATGAAGCAACAGGTGCCGACGTTGCTCAGAAGTTTGCCAGCCAGTACCAAGACGAATAAGAAGATGACCCCCGAAGCTTTCCGCGCCCATGCTATGAAGCAGGGCCTGTCCGACGACGAGCTCGATCCCAACCCCTTTGGCCAGTTCCAGCGCTGGTACGAAGAGGCCATCGGTACCGGAATTCCCGAGCCCAACGCGATGAGCCTGGCCACCGTGGCGGGGGATGGACAGCCGTTCCTGCGCACCGTGCTGCTCAAGCTCTACGACGAACGGGGGTTCGTCTTCTACACCAACTACGGCAGCAGCAAGGCCAAACAGATCGGCGAGAACGTCAAGGTGGCGCTGCTCTTCCCCTGGGTGGGGCTGGCCAGGCAGGTCAGCATCACAGGATCGGCGGAGAAGGTACCGACGTCGGAGTCGCTCAAGTACTTCACCACCCGCCCGCGTGGCAGCCAGATCGGTGCCTGGGCCTCACCACAGAGCAAGGTCATCAGCTCCCGTTCCCTGCTCGAAGCCAAAGTCGACGAGATAAGACGCAAGTTCTCCCACGGAGAGGTGCCCCTGCCCGACTTCTGGGGCGGGTACCGGGTGGTGCCGGACACCGTCGAGTTCTGGCAGGGCCGCGAAAGCCGGCTCCACGATCGCTTCCGTTACACCCGCGAATGGGGGGACAACTGGCGGATTGAACGCCTCGCTCCCTGATCGGGCCTGTGAAATAGTACTCCGACACGGAGTACCAGGTTCAAATGAGGTAAACGACCATGAGAAGATCCATCACCGCAATCACATTCGGCGTTATGACCGCCACCGCCCTGAGCGGCGTCGCCCAGACCCCGGACCGAGGATACGAGACCGGGTCTCAGCCACGTCCGGCACCGGTTGATCGACAAGGACAAGATTACGGCCGGGGGCCCGACATGGTTTCCCGTAGTGGCGATTCGTCACAGCAAGCCGAAGATCGGGTGCAGCACCTGACCCGGCAGCTCGATCTGAGCGAGGATCAGCAGACTCGGATCAAGGCGATCCTACAGGAGCAGCGTGGAAAGCATTCGGGCAGGGGCTCCCGAGCGGAGACCCGCGATCGCATCAGCGAGGTACTCACAAGCGAGCAGAGGGCCAGATTGGAAGAGATTCGCGCCCAACGCAAAAAAAGCCGCTCGGAGGGCCAGGGTTCCGGCCGGGCCCCCGATTCTGCCGCCCAGAACTGATTCTGCTCTTAGGCCGGCGGCATCGCCCGTCGGCGTCTGCCGCAGAGGCTCGGAGCGTCGTCCCATCACAATCCCCGAAAGGTCGCTCGGAAGGCTACCAGGATCACACGAACGACGATCCACAGCACCCAAAGCACCGCCAGCGCGACGACGCCGACGAGGATCTGCAGGGGCAGAGGCTGACCCAGGATCCACACCCGTGCGAGCTCGACCGCATCGACGAGCCTGTCAACAACCTCGAACACCGACGCCGTCATAAGCCGTGATCCAGCCTCAGCCGCTGCTGGAGGGTCTTTGCCTGCTTGAGGGCCTCTTTCAGCATCAGCTTGTCCAAGTCATTCAGCGAGGAAGGATCCAGACGGTTCACCGCTTCCGGCTCGGCGGCAGCCAGCTGCTGGCGAAAACGGAACCGTTGCACCACGTGGAACCCGTCCACCGCGGCAGAGGTGTCCTCAGGACGCCTGTTGAGGGCCTCTGAAGAGGCGCGGATACGATCGGCGGTGCTCGTTGCCCAGACGCCCTGGACGAGGCTCCAGATACGCGCAGCGTCCACGAACGGACGTGCACCGTGAAGCTTGAGATCGATGGTGTGGGGATAGGCCTTGCTCCCGTCGAAGGCGAAGTTACCCAGCCAACCGAGTGCCGGCGCACAGGTCAGCGCCTCCTCCGCCATGGCTCGAAGAAAACGCGGATGATCCGGCGCAAGCGGCAGCAGCCAGTTGCGAAGGGTATCGACCAGCCCGTAGCTCCCGTACAGGGGCCTGAAATCGAAGAAGATCGTGCTGTGGAGCAACGCCTGTGGGTCGGGAGTACGCACCCAGGCACCAAATTTGTCCTGCCATTCGGCCAAGTTCAGGCACCAGTCGGCGTTGCCGGCCATGATGTTGCCCTTGCACAAGGCAAATCCGCAGGCATCGAGTGCCCGATTGACGGTCTGGGCGAAGGGCAGGAAGGCCTCCCGCAGGGCATCGGTCTCCTCCTCGTTGCCGGGGAGGAAGATGAGGCCGTTGTCCTGGTCGGTGGAGAAGGTCTGCTCCAGCCGACCCTCCGAACCGAAGACCATCCAGCACCAGGGGACGGCAGGCAGATCGAATTCGTCCTCGATCAGCTCGATCACCCGTATTGCCACCAGGTCGTTGAGCGCGGACATCCAATGGCACAGCGCCTCCACGCCTATCCCGGCCCCGAACAGCTCGGCCCCCCGTCGCCGAATGGCGTCCGCCGCGACAACCATGGCGCTCCTGTCCGTGGCCGCCGCGATACGCTCCGCAATGCCGTCGGCCCCGCCCCCGCGCAGCCCGAACAGGTCGGACTGGCAGAGCAGATTGCATACGCGACCGTCGGGCTCCACGAGGACGACGTGCCGAAGACCGCGTTTGGTCATCAGCACGGTCGCCCGATGAGCCGGCGCATCCGCCGGTAAGGTGAAAGGCGCCCCGGTCATGACGCTCGCGACCGGCTCATCCGGTCCTCCGCCTTCCAGGGTGACCCGGTGCACGACGTCGGAAAGGGTGACGATGCCCAACGGCAGGCCGTTGCCCTCGTCCGACACGACCACCGCATCTGCCCGCGCCTTATCCATGCGCGCCAGCATCTTCCGAACGCTGGCGGACGGCGGCACAATGACCGGAGGTCGCCTGGGCAGGGAGCGCAACGGGCCATCCGACGATCCGTATTGCGCGACCGGCAGGTCCAGACCGGCGGTCGGAGGTTCTAGAGGCGACGTATCTAGCATGTCCGGATCCTTCGCGAGTTGAAGGCGGCCCTCAGGCCTCGGAGTCGAGCAGTGCCTTGACCTGCGCCACCAGATCCCGGGTAGAGAAGGGTTTGGGGACGTAGGCATCGGCCCCCAGGCTCAGCCCTTTGGCGACGTCCGCGTCACGGCCCTTCGCCGTCAGCATGAGGATGCGCACGCCCTCTAGGGCGGGGTCTGCCCGAACCGCCTTACACACCTCGAACCCGTCGAGCTTGGGCATCATCACATCGAGCAGGACGATGTCCGGCCGGTCGGAACGAATGCTGGACAGCGCCTCCTCCCCATCCCGCGCCACAATCACCTCGAAGCCCTCACGGCGCATGAGGTAGTCGACCGAGATCAGGATATTCGGCTCATCGTCGGCGATGAGGATCTTCTTCGTCATGGACTTGCCTCGATTTCCCTGCCCGAGCGTCCCGGTTTTCCGGTGGCAATGTAAATGAAAATGTAGCACCTTTCCCGAATGTGCTCTGGACCCAGATCCGGCCGCCCAGGTGCTCGATGATCTGGCGGCAGATGGGTAGTCCCAGTCCGGTGCCCACGGGCTTCGCGTAATCGTCGCCGCCCTGCCTGAACTTTTCAAAGATCGCCGGCAGGACATCCGGCTGGATACCTTGGCCGTTGTCCATAACATCCACCTGGAATCCGGCTGACGTCTCTTTGAGGCGAACCTCCACGCTCCCTGTATCCGCCGGCACGAACTTGGCCGCGTTGGACAGCAGATTGAGCATGACCTGCATCAGCCTGTCACGATCCGCCCACGAGACAGCGGTTCCCTCCATCAGGTCCAGTTGTACCACGGCGCCCTTGTCGCGGAACAATTGCTCCGTGGTCTGCACGGACTCGCGGATCACACCGGCCAGGTCGACCTCACCGAGCCGCCACTCGGCGTGAGTGGACTCGATCTTCGCCAGATCGAGTACCTGATTCACGAGCCGCGAGAGACGCTCGGTCTCGCTGACGATGATGCCGAGGAAGCGCTTCCGGTCCTCCAGATCAGCCTCCGGATCCTCATGCAGGATCTCGGAGAAGGCGCGGATCGAGGTCAGGGGCGTGCGCAGCTCGTGGGTGACGGACGACATGAAGTCGTCTTTCAGCCGATCCAGCTCCTGGAGCCGGACGTTCGCAGCCCTGAGCTCGGCGCTCGCCGCCTCCAGCTCCCGCGACTTCTGCTCCAACTCGCGGCTGTAGGCGCGGATCTGGGACGCCTCGTCCAGGATGTCCAACACCTCCTCCAGGCCCAGGGGCTCCTCTTGCGCCACGGAGGCCACCATGACCCGCGCCGAGGCGCTGCCGATCGCCCCAGCCAGCAGCGTCTCAACGAAGTGAACGGTCTGAGCGTCCGCCGGAAGATCCGACACCTCGGCCAGACCCCTCTCCCCGGCATAGCCGTAGAAGGCCTGGCGGGCCCGCTCCGCCCCCAGAAAGCGCCCCGCCAGATCCATGAGCTCGGAGACCTCCGCCCCGCCCCGCCAGAACCTCGCGCTGGCCGAGCGGCGGTTTTTTAGGGCGTCCACGAACACGCCTGCCTGAGCGGCCTCGGCAGCGTTGGGCACGCGCAACAGGGAGACGAGCACAAACGCACCCGTATTCGCCGCGAGGCTCCAGAACAGGCAATGGGAGATCTGGTCCCAACCCTCGAGCCCGAACAGCGCCTGGGGCTTGAGCCAGGAGAGACCGAAGGGTCCAAGGTCGACGAACGCAGCGGGCAGCCAGCCCGACTTGGCGAATGACGGCAGCAGCAACGTATAGGCCCACATCAGAAAGCCGGCGCTCAGCCCCGCCAGCGCCCCCTCCCGTGTGCCTCCCCGCCAATACAGGCCGCCGATCATCGCCGGCGCAAACTGAGCAACGGCGGCGAAACTGATCAACCCGATGCTGACAAGCGCGTAGGCCTCGCCGGCCAGCCGAAAATAGAGGTAACCGAGCAAGAGAATTCCGAAGATCGCGCCGCGGCGAATCCTGAGCAACAGGACGCTGAGATCAACAGGCGGTGCGACCCGTTGCCAGCGGCGCAACAGTCCGGGCATAACCAAGTCATTACAGACCATGGTGGACAGGGCGACGGTCTCCACGATGACCATGCCGGTGGCCGCGGACAGTCCGCCGATGTAAGCGAACAGGGCGAGGGACTCCTGCCTGTGCGCCATTGGCAGGGTGAGCACGAAGGTGTCCGCGTCCACACCGGCGCCGAGCTCCAATTGTCCGGCGAGGGCGATGGGCAGCACGAAGATATTGATCAGCAGCAGGTAGAGAGGAAACATCCAGACCGCTCGGCGAAGTTGGTGCTCGCTGCTGTTCTCCACGACGCCCATCTGGAACTGTCGCGGCAGCAGCAGCACCGCCAGCGCAGACAGGAAAGACAGGGAAAACCAGGCCCGGTAACCGTCCAGGGCCGGCCCCAGCAGGGGTTTCAGGTAGCCAGCCTCCCGCGCCATGCGAAAGACCTCCCCAAAACCTCCGTAGAGGCCGAAGGTGACGAAGAGCCCGACCGCAATGAAGGCCGCCAGCTTGACGATGGACTCGAAGGCAATCGCCGCCACCATGCCTTCGTGCCTCTCGCTGGCGTCGAGGTGGCGGGCGCCGAAGAGCACCGTGAATGCAGCGAGCACCAGGGCCACGTACAGCGCCGTATCCTGCCAAACAGGCAGGGTATCGGCATGCCTCGGCATGCGGATTTCCGGATACTGCAGGAGGATGCTGAAGCTGCTTGAGACGGCCTTGAGCTGCAGGGCGATATAGGGCACCACGCCGACAACGGCGATCACCGTGACCAGGCCGCCGAGGACGTGGCTCTTTCCGTACCGCGAGGCGATGAAATCGGCGATGGAGGTGATGCGCTGGGACTTGCTCACCCGCACCATCTTGAGCAGCAGCACCCCCCAGAGTGCCGCAGCAAGGGTTGGGCCAAGATAGATGGGCAGGAACCCCAGTCCCGTTTCCGCGGCGCGCCCCACACTGCCGTAGAAGGTCCAGGCGGTACAGTAGACGGCCAGTGACAGGGCGTAGATGGCGGGATGTGCGATCACAGAGCGCCCCCGCGCGGCGCGCCGGTCCGCCCAGTGGGCAATGGCGAAGAGCAGCCCGAGATAGAGCAGGGAAACGCCCGCGATCAGTGGTCCGCCGCTCATCGGGGCTCAAAGGCGCGGAAAAACTCGGGAACCTGGAGCGGCGAGGCTCATTCGCGCCGTCTCTCGACGATCCAGCCCATGAGGGCGATCAACGCCGCCCAGGCGGCGAACAGGTACAGATAGACGGCCGGTATCCCGAACCAGAACATCGGCCTGTCGAACACCGCGATGACCGGGGAGTAAAACAGCAGCAGACCGGCAAGAAACACCGCGATCAACCGTTGTCCGGCCAACATGGGCTGTGGCATGTGACCTCCTTGCTGCACCGCATTCTCAAGGGAAGCGCTCAACAAATCAGCGTGCTCTATACTGCTTGGAGCACGC
>JAYEJW010000446.1:0-1705 GCA_034716535.1 Pseudomonadota bacterium | reverse complement strand
ACATCGAGGACCACACCAGCCCGGAGGGCTACGGCCTGCTGGACGTCTGGATGAGCCACGGCGATCGGGTCGACGCGCTGCCCGCTGGCTTCCATGTCATCTGCGAGACCGCCAACGCACCCCTGGCCGGCATGGCGGACGAGGAGCGGGGTTTTTACGGCCTTCAGTTCCACCCCGAGGTCACCCACACCCGCCAGGGGCAGCGCATTATCGAGCGCTTCGTCCACGACATCTGCGGGTGCGGCAACCTCTGGACCTCGGGCAACATCATCGACGACTCTATCGCGCAGATCCGCCGCCAAGTGGGCGGTGACGAGGTCCTGCTGGGTCTCTCCGGCGGTGTCGATTCCTCCGTCGTGGCCGCCCTGCTGCATCGGGCCATCGGCGAGCAGCTCACCTGCGTTTTCGTGGACAACGGCCTGCTGCGTCTCGGCGAGGGGGATCAGGTCATGAGCACCTTCGCCCGCCACATGGGGGTGAAGGTGCTCCGGGCGGACGCGCAGGATCGGTTCCTCGACAAGCTTCGCGGAGTGACGGACCCCGAGCAGAAGCGCAAGGTCATCGGCAACACCTTCATCGAGGTGTTCGAGCACGAGGCCGACAGGCTACCGAACGTGAAGTGGCTGGCCCAGGGGACCATCTACCCGGACGTGATCGAATCGGCCGGTGCCAAGACCGGCAAGGCCAAGGTCATCAAGTCCCACCACAACGTGGGCGGCCTGCCCGACTACATGAGGCTCGAGCTGGTGGAGCCGTTGCGCGAGCTGTTCAAGGACGAGGTGCGCAAGATCGGCGTCGAACTCGGTCTGCCCTATGAGATGGTCTACCGCCATCCGTTCCCCGGGCCAGGGCTGGGGGTGCGCATTCTGGGCGAGGTGCACAAGCCCGACGCGGATATCCTGCGAGAGGCGGACCACATCTTCATCGATGAGCTGCATCGGGCGGGCCTGTACGACAAGGTGTCCCAGGCCTTCGCCGTCTTTCTTCCCGTCAAGTCGGTGGGCGTGGTGGGGGACAACCGCCACTACGATCACGTGATTGCGCTGCGGGCGGTGGAGACCCTGGACTTCATGACCGCGCGCTGGGCGCACCTGCCCTACGACTTCCTCGACCATGTGTGCCGGCGCATCGTCAACGAGGTCCGCGGAGTCTCCCGGGTCGTTTACGACATCACGGGCAAACCGCCCGGCACGATCGAGTGGGAGTAGGGCTCGTCATGGTTTATTGTTTATTAAAATACAATGAGCTGATCGAGAGTTTGAAATACATCATCAAAGTGGAACTGGGCATAGAAATCAAAGTCTGACCCGAATTGCGCTAAGTTAAGCCTCTTTGGCACGAAAATACAGGGGTAAATGTAGCGCTAAAACGGCATAATATGCCATGCAAAATCAAACACCTTTATTCCCAAACTTTCATTTACAAAGTCGCCCTTCAATGAGCATATTGATATCACTGTGTAAAACATGGAAGTTAAAAATCAAAGTCTGGAAAGTACTACTGTGCGCAGCCACCTTTACTCTAACGGCGTGCAACCGCTATTCCGCCGAATCCACTGAAGGGTGGGTAGTAGATGCGGATACGAAAAAACCTATTGAAGGCGTTATTGTCGTTGCGAATTGGCAGCTTCACAAAAGCACAATGGGAGGAAAAAGACCCGCTGATCACCTGAATATCATGGAGACAACGACAGACAATGATGGCC
>JAYEJW010000445.1:0-8742 GCA_034716535.1 Pseudomonadota bacterium | reverse complement strand
GGATCGCCGGTAACCCGGACCTTCAGTTCTGAGGGGTTGGGTGAAGCTGGGGGCGGGATTAGGCCCGCCCCCTACCTCTCGCCGAACCTTTCCAATACCCTCCCTTTGCCCCGCATTCCCAGCGGGGCTTTTCTTGTGCGGAAACCTCATTGCGTTTCTGTAACTTGCTTCCTGCGTGAGGCGCGCATCACGAATCAGCGAATATCCTCAGGGATCTCTCGTAACCTGTGAAGCGGTCAACAACGCCCTCCCAGGCGTGACGCCACGGAACAAGAGCTGCATCAGTACCCGAACGGCCCTACTTCTCGTTCGGGCGCCGGGCGCCGCCGGGCTGTAGATTCTCGTCTCGGTTCCGATCTGGGCGCGACCGCTCTTGTTTGGGGAAAGGTACGACGCGCTGCCTGGCGAGGCTCCGGCCTCGGCTCGGGTTGGGCTTCCGGCTCGGATTCCGGATCGGGGCCGGGAGGCGGGGACTGTTCCGGGACGGATGCAACGGGTACCTGCGTGTCCGGGGTGGGCTTTGTGGCGGTCGTCGTTTCCTTGCGCCAGAGGTCGTAGACCGATCCCCAGCCATTCGCGGTGTAGATGCTTTTCGTCTCCTCAGGCGTCAGGCCGATCGAGTGCAGCCAAACGCGAATCAGGCCCTTTTCACGCTCGGCGAGCTCATTGCTGCGCCAACTGGGAATCCGGATCCTGATCAGATCAACCGATACCTGATCGACGCCGGGGAGTTGCGGAGAAGACGCGGCGACCGCTGCGTACGTGCGCTCCCTGGCGACGACAGAACGTGCGGTCTCGGCAAGGCCAGCGATACGGAACTGCTCCTCCTCGATCAGCCGCTGCTCTTCGGCCTGCTGCTCGCGCTCTCCTTCGAGACGACGCTGCCCCTCCTCCTGTTCCGCCGTCAAGGTATTTGCGCTCTGTGCGTTCCCAAGCGCCTCGTCCTCCGGAGCCTCGACGACCGGTGTCGGCGAGATCAGCCAGGATTTGGCCTCGTAGAGCCCCCAAATTGGTAGACCGATCCCCGCAACGGCGATCCCGGCGATCGCAGTCAGCCCGAGCAGCCGCAAAGCGGCCTTCCGGATCTGAGGTACCAGAAGGATGACGACGACGATGACGAGGCCGATGATGTAATCGAACATAGGCGGGGGCTGGTTCGGACGGAGGCAACAAAGCGATCGCTCGCCGCATCCGGTTCGCCGAACGTCCAGCGCTGCTCCTGGGAGACGACAGCGTTAGCATCCGGCCGTGTTTCAAGGCCGACGCGGAGCAACTCGGGAACAGCAACGGGATCGGGCAGCGGTGCACCAGTTAGCGGCATTTGGCGATGTCCAGCGGAAAACAGAGCTTCGGTAAGTCTAGCAGGCTGTGGGGAAAGCCATGCGGCTGGAGTTACTCCGTTTCAGTGGACAGGGTCTCTGTGTACGGGCGAGGAACCGTTCGAACGAGCGGTCGAATCTGATCCGGTCCATCCCGGACCGGAGTACGAATTCGATAAAAGGGTGTGCGGATAGTCCAACTCAAGCGCAGTCCCCGGCCGAGATGATCGAGCAGTCGGGGCTGTCGTCCCTGCGCCGTTATTGCAGGAGACTACGGTATCGTCCTTCGTGTATTCGCCGCCCCCAACAAACAAAGGCCTTGGAGACCCTCTGCCCGCGCGTCTTGACCCGATCGCACCCTTTCTCTGTCTCGGTTGGGTTCGACTACCGTCTTCGCAGGTCGAAAACAGAGGTTGGATCGACTATGTTTTAGATTGGTGACCGTCGGTGACTTCGGTCCAGATTTCACAGGGACATGTCTGCGCGGGTCTCTGTCAATCGTCCCAGGAATGCCGTTACGGCAAAGGGAGACGATTGAGAAGTCATCAGACACTGCATCCGGGGACAACAATCGGTACAGAATCGGAGGAAACATATGCCTGACCAGAATCCTGAACTAACGGTGGAGAAGCCCGAGCCGCCAGCCGGGTCGAGTGTCGGTCAGCGGCTGGTCAATGCGCTGGAATCCCTGGTCGAGCTCCAGATCTACACCTGTGTCGGCGAGGGGGCATTCATTGTCAGCAAGGACCCTGGTAGCGGTCTGTCCGTCGACCCGAGAAACGGCCAGGTGCCGGTCTCGACCACCTTCTACACCGAGATCAATCTAGTCTCCGGCGACATCATCAGCATCCTGCCTAAGGACCATCAGGATCCCGCTGATCCGCTGCATAAGATTCATGAAGAGAAGGTGAAGCAGGGCACCGAGATTGTTGCTGCGAACGTCGCGACCCTCAAGGAACTGCTCAAGGACGCCTCCGAGGATTTGCGGCGATGGCTCGATGGAACGTCTAATCGCGCAGACAAGCAGCACGAGGCAAAGAGTTGATACATAAGGCGATGGAGCAGGCTCTGCCGGCTCGAACAGCGCCCGGCGGCATCCCGCGGCCCCCCCGGAACCGTCTATGAGCGCCGCGAAGGGCGATTCCGCCAGGGACGAGCTCAAGGAGATCGCCCTCAATCTGTTCACCATTGAGGTATCAACCATCCTTAGCAGCGGGATGACGGCCCGCAAGATGCCGCCGGTGGCGATCGCCCTGATCGATATCGTCGGTACTTACTACCGCTTCCTGAGCGGCATTGAACGCAAGTACGCGATGGCGGAGCACTGGCGGTACGAAGCGTCCAGGCTCAAGATCATCAGCGACACAGACGAGATCGGCAGACACGAGCCGGGCAGAAGCAAACGGATGCCGGGTGTCGAGGAGGAGGACGGGGACCGGCGCCAGGAACAACGGTGGAACAAGCGCATCGAGTTCTATCGCCCGCTGTACTGGGACGCCGATATCGGCTGGCTCAGCAACCCGGAACGACGGCGCAACAACAGTGGGTCGTTCAAGGCCCTGTCCGACTTTGCCAAGCTGTTCCGCAATTACCTGCTGTGGTCGGACCGGGAGAAGGACAAACAGAAACGGGGTGCACATACCGATGATCCGGCGCCCGGTGTCGACGCGCGGCAGATCGCCGAAGACCTCCCTATTATCGACCGAATCTACCGCCACTCGGCGATCCTCGGGGCCCTGGTGGCCCAGTTCGAGCAACGCACGGCACCGACGCTGGCGAACATGGACTATAAGGACATCGACGCCTTGAGCAACGAGGAGCTCGACGACCTGAACACGGATGCCATCAGCGACTTGCGCGAACAAGAAATTCAGGCCCTGCGCAAGGTCGAGGAGGACGATAGCCATCCCTGGTGCAAGCGCCGACAATGGTTCACGCAGAGTGCGAAACCTGGGTACAAGGAGCCTATGCTGCTGGCCACCGAGGTGCCGGTCACCTCTACCCAGATCACCGAGATCCGCAAGATCTGGGAGACCGGCACGGAGCAGGTGGTGATGCAGAGTGTGATTCAGATGGACGGTGACATCATCACCCGCGTCCACCCGGGCAAGGTCAAAGAAGTAATGCTGCACGAACTGCACAACGAGACCACGGCCACTGCGATCAAGACCTGGATGAATATGGCAAAGCTGGTGGCAGGCCTGGTGGACAAGACCTTCAACGCCTTTTTCAAGCTGCTCAAGGCCTAAAACTCCGTTCATGTCAGAGGAAACGCCCGGCACCAATCTGACGACCCGGGTCTACCCGTCTCCGCCCCACGACCTGTCCAAAATGAGAGCGTTCCGTCTGTTCCGGGGCATGCTGCGCGAGGGCGGGGTCCGTATCCGAACCTGGGACAGTGCCATCGACGATCCGCCTTATCTTGACACTCTGATTCAGCTGGACGGCGACACGCTGCTGCGTGTGCATCCGCAGGCGCTCAAGCGATCGGACCTGATACAGCGACATCGGAAAGCGGTGGCGCGCAGTTTGGCCGCCTTGATGTCGATCAGGCGCTGGGTGCGGCGCTTCGCCATAGGGGGCGGCGTGCTGGTCGGCGGCGGCGTGACCGCAGTCGCACTCACCCAGCATTTGGCACAAGCGCCGGTCTCGGTGGCCGGCAGTTCCGCGGCTGTCGCCGCCGCCCTGTATTGCGGATCAGTGCTTGGCCTGAACTGGACCTGGTTGTTTCGCGTCATTGTTCATCTGCTGATCCGGCTCGGTACCGGCTGGTTCAAGGCCCAGCTGGCAAGCGTGTCGACGATCAATAGGGTACTAGAGTGGATCTGTAGGCTTCTCGGGCGAAAGAATAGGAGGAAAATGGCCGTTCCGATGCAGTTCCAGGCACTCCTAGAGGCCGTGATCGACCCGGACGAGGAACGGGAAAAGCAGGCGCTGGTGGGGCAGACATCAACGGGCTGAGCTTGGTGCGAGAGTGCTTGAAAAAGGGGAGACCGTAGACTTTCTTATTAGGGAAGCGAATCACCCGTTTGAAGCCGGCCACCGGTGCGAGTGATCTTTTTCGGAGGAAGAGGAGGTGGTGACAAACCCGGACCTGGTTGCAGGCAAGTATGCGGTTGCGTCCGCTGTGTTCTACTGGGACACCAACGGACTGAACGAGCGTGCCGATACCGACGACGCCAAGGGCGTGACCAAGAGGATCAACGGCGGTCTCAACGGTTTCCCTGAGCGTCTGCGACTCATCAAGAAGGCTAAGAAGCTGCTGCAGGCCTCGCCGGAGGCCCCAACCGCACCTCCACCGGCTCCAGGTCCGGCGCCGACGCTGGAGGACGCAACACACCGGGTGGCGGCAACCAGTCTCAATCTTCGCAGAACACCGCAGGTCAAGTTGAAGAACCGGATCGGGACGCTGGGCCAGGGCAAGGGGGTCGTCAAGGTTCGTGAGGCCGATACACCGGGATGGGCAATGGTCCGTGTCATGCTGCACGGTAAGCTGCGCGAGGGCTTCGTTTACGCAGAACACCTGGAGGCTATCGCCGAGAAACAAGAGGTTGCCAAGCGCGCCGACCTGGCCCGTTCCGGCCACATCGTCGCCGTCCTACCGGAGCACGGCGGATTCAAAGCGAAGCGCAATTCCGCAGGCGAAGTGCTGCAGCCCGTCGAGTCTCAGGCCGGGGTCTCGAATTTCCGCTTCGAGGTGCAAGGCAGCCACTGGTGGCAGAAAGCGAAATTTCAGTCCTACGGTTTTTGGCGGCATGGGTAGGTCTGCCGAACGACCGATGGACTAGGATCCTTGAGGCCGAACATTCTTTGCAGATGAGTCAAGTTTTCACGCGGGAAGTTTGGCCCCGGCAAACAGCTGCTCGCATGACCGATCAAACTGGCGCATGGCGTTGGCGAGCGGGCGATTGGGTGCCTTCGGACAGCCGTCGAACAGCTAGGATAGACCTGGGCGGATCACGCGGGCGTTGACCTTGGTAAAGAACACTTTTAGTGCGGTGCCGGAGAGACTCTAACCGCTAACCGTGCCCCTCCCATCCCATCAACCAGCGTCATCCCGCGGCAGACGCACGCGAAAACAGCTTCCACCGCCATCGCGCGGCAGGTAGCTCACCCCGCCGCGGTGCCGTTCCGCGATCTGGCGAACCAGGGCAAGCCCGAGTCCGAAACCACCCTCGTGGCCCTCGCGGGTACCCGCAGGTCGGTAGAAGGGCTCGAAGATCCGCTCCCGCTCCTCGGGAGGAACGCCCGGTCCGCGATCGCAGACCCGCACCTCGACCCACCGGTCAGGTGCGTCTCCCACAAGCACCTCCACCGGTTCTCCTCCACCATGCCTCCGGGCGTTCTCCAGCAGGTTGCGAAACAGGCGGTGCAACAATCGAGGATCGCCCTGAACCTGTGCATTCGAGCCACTTAGCTCGGCGCCGGCGCGCATAGACTCCTCCGCAAGCAACGCCAGAAGGTCCACCGGTTCACTTCCCTTTGGCTCGGTGCCCGCGTCCAGGCGGCTCGCCAGCAGTATCTCGCCCACGAGCTGATCGAGCTCCGCGATGTCCCGCTGGGCCTCACGCTTCCGATCGAGATCGGCGCCGTCCTGCAGCATCTCCAGATGCATGCGCAGACGCGCCAGCGGCGAGCGCAGCTCGTGCGAGGCATTGGCCAGCAGGGTCTTGTGCGCACCCACAAGGGCCTCGATGCGCTCGGCCGCGTGGTTGAAGGAGCGCGCCAGGGCGGCCACCTCGTCGCGACCCTCCACCTTTACACGAGCCGCCAAATCTCCGGCACCCAGAGCCTCCACACGGCCCTGGAGACGTTCGAGGCGGCGAGTAGTGCGACGCACCAGCGGATAGGCTGCAAGTGCGACGGCCAGCGCGAGCAGGCCCAGAAGCACCAAGACCCTGACCACCGGCGGTCCCCAGGGATGTAGCGGGCGCGCAAGCAGCCAGCGTCCATCGTCCAACTTCAACGCCCAGACGGGGCCAGCGCCCCGGACATGGAACCGACCGCTTTCGGTTCGCGCTTTCGGCAGCGGTGGGATTTCGCCGCCAGCCGATGCCAGCCTGGCACCTATTCGATCGTGAACGGCGAGAGCGACGGGCAACTTCTTCTGGATCCGCTTCAAGGCGCGCTGCAGCTCGACCACAGGCCGTTCAGGCCGGGGAAGAATCTCCGTCGCCAAGGCACGCGCGCCCTCCAGAACACCGCCGTCGTAAGCCCGGTCCGCAGCGAATATCCAGACGGCGGACGCCAGCATGCCGAACAACAGCAGACTGCCTGCCACGGTGAGATAGATCTGGAAGTACAGTCTGCGCATCAGATCCCGCTTTCCTCGTCCTGACTGCGCGCGAAGACATAGCCTGCGCCCCGCACCGTAATGATGCGCCGCGGGTGCTTCGGGTCGTCCTCGATGGCCGCGCGGATGCGCGAGACGTGGACATCGATGCTGCGATCGAAGGCATCCAGGTCTTCGCCCTTGAGCTCGTCCATCAACCGTTCTCGCGACATGACACGGCCCGCGTGGCGGGCGAGTGTAAGCAGGAGGTCGAACTGGTAGCTCGTGACCGAACGCGGCTCGCCGTCCACCCGCACCACCCGGGCGTCGGCATCGATCTCCAGACGCCCGAAACGCAGACGGTCGTTGCTCCTGCTCTGGCCAGCCCTGCGCAGGATGGCGCGTAACCGGGCGAGCAACTCGCGCGGCTCAAAAGGCTTGGGGAGATAATCGTCGGCGCCCAGCTCCAGACCGACGATACGATCGGTGGCCTCGCCCCGGGCGGTGAGCATGAGGATGGGAATCTGCGAATCGGCGCGCACCCTACGGCACACCTCGAAGCCGTCCAGGTCGGGCAGCATAATGTCGAGGATCACCGCGTCGAAGTCGCCCCGACGCAGGGCGGCAAGGCCCCGAGTCGCGTTCGGCTGCGCCTGAACCTTGAGGCCCGCCCGACCGAGATAATCGGCAACCATGGCGGCCAGCCGCTCATCGTCCTCGATCATCAGGATGCGCTCGCTCACGCTGCTGCTCTCGCATGTCCTTAACAACCCTGGATTCCGGGTCTCCTTGCGGTCGTCCGGAACGGCGGCTCGACAAACACGGTATCACGGCCGGGCGGCCAAGTATGCTCCCGCCGGGAGGCAGCCCACACAGGCCGATTCCCGGCCGTCGGGTCAATGACGGGATGGTCGGAACCGTTCAGCCAATTCGGTCCGCTGCTGCGGTGTCAGCACCTCGGCCGCATCGCCGAGCGCCGTCACCAGCTGCGCGGAAATCGCTTCGGCCTGCACCATCTGGCGGCTTCGCAGGGTCTCGAGGCCGGCGCGATCGATCTCGGGCTCGGTTAGCAACTGCACCAGTGCCTTCCGGTTGGACGCAAGCTGCTCCCGCGCCGGGTCCATGTCTCTGGCCAGCCGTTCCACGACGGCCTTCACCTCCGTCTTCTGTTGGTCGCTGGCGTCGACGCGGCTCAGCATCCGCTCGATACCGAAGCCGATCCATTGGCGCCGCTCTTCGGCGTACTCATCGCCCACTCCCCCCCAGGGGCCATGGCCGATGGGTCCGCACCAGCCACCGCCCATCCGTGCGTGGCTGACGGCACCGACCGCCATGCCTCCCATCACTGCGCCCAGCGTCCACGCGAGGATCCGGGTACGCCACGGACGGAAGGGTTTCGCGGTTTCTCTTTTGCTCGGCTCACTGCCGTTGGCTTCCTGATCTTTCATGATGGTCTCTCCTGCACGTTGGTGAGGGGTCGCGGTCGCGACCCTTGGAGACCATTCTGGAGGCGGGCGGTTTCGGGTTCTTGTCTCGCGCGTAAAGTTATGTAAACGGCCAAAGAGCTACTGACTTCCCTTTCCGTCTTCGACCTACTCGGAAGAGATATGGCGATCAAATGCGCCGACAATTTTCGATTGTTACGGAAGAAAGGCATCACGATTCGAAAAACCGTGGACGTGATTATTGCGACATTTTGCATCGAGAATCGCCTCCCGCTGCTTCATTCCGACAAGGACTTCGAGCCTCTTCACAAGCACCTCGGACTTCATAGGGCGCCTTCCAACGCATAACGTTGCGGTAACGGGCGCGTAACTTTTGTTGCGCGTCACTGTGAATGAAGCGAACGATGTTGGCCACGTAACAGCCCGTCGGTCGCCAGGAAGAGTGGGGGCGCTGCGATCCCTGCGCTTGCACGATAGCTGCTCCAGGGCCAGTCCTCGGCGTGGCTAACCATCCCGGCGCGAACCGGGTTGAGCACGATGTAGCGTGCCAGCTCAAGGAGATAACTATCCTTGTCGACGAGGATGCCCTTGAAGCGTCCCTGAAAGTGCGGCTCGGGGGTGAGCCGCACGTCATGTGCTCTGTCTGCGAGCGATCAGGGCTTCCCGCACAGGCTGCCGTTGTAGTCACATTGCGGCTCGATACCTA
>JAYEJW010000444.1:0-8743 GCA_034716535.1 Pseudomonadota bacterium | reverse complement strand
CGGCGGGGATCGTCCTGATTGTTCAACCGGCTGAGGCGGAATTCTTGATAGCCACACCGTTGCGGGCGCAGTAGTCGCGGATCATGTCGCGATCACATTGGCCGGGTCGCACGGCTCCTGCTCGACGGAAGCGTGGAGATGACGTTTCAGTCTCGCCGGAGGCAACCCGGCCATATTGTCTTATTCCTGGAGTTATCCCGCTTCAATGGACAGGTTATCGCCGTGCAGGGCTTAGAGCTTTTCCCAGGTCTTAGTCTGGGTGGCGCGGATGAAATCCAGCGCCGCCTCGGGAAAGATGGCCCGCTCGCGGTCGAATTGGTTTGGAGTCGTGCTTCTCAAATCCTTGCGCGAGCAGTACCTCCTGGATGGCGGCTTCGAAGACGGCTTCGGAGGTCCGTTTCACGTTGCCGATTCTCCGCTCAACGAAGCAACTGGATCTCGACGGACAGATCCAGCTCACTCCATGTCCGGTCAGCCGTCAGGACCGGGAGATTTCGTTCCGCGGCCAGGGCCAGGCAGGCGCGGTCGGCCAGCGACAATCCGTACCGCCGTGTCTCGTCCCACAGGTGCGCTGCAAGCTCGGCCTGAGCTGGCGTAAAGGGTTCGAAATCCACACCGAGTTCCGTAAATCCCTCCCGCATCCACGAGACATCCGCCTGTCGCTGCAAGGACTTCTGCACCACCTCCGCCCAATTGACGGCGGAAACCGATGCCCGGTCCAGCACCTGTTCCACGTGCTCCGCCCCCGGCTCCTCATGCAACATGGCCAGCAATGCCGACGCGTCCAGTATCAGGCTCACTCGTCCCGGGCCTCCCTGGCGGCCTCCTCCCTGCGCTCCGCGATTAGTTCGTCCACCAGGCTGACATCCTTCGGAATATGCGCAAACAGACCTTGAAGCCGCTTGACGACCGCCTCGCGAGGCTCCAACACTAGGCTTTCGCCTTCTTGCCGGATCAGCAGCCGGTCGCCCGGCTTGAGGTGCAGCGCCTTACGCAATGCCGCAGGAATCACTAAACGGCCCTGTGCGCCGACCTGGACTTCGCTGCTGGAGGCGTTGGTTGCCATATCTTTTCCGGCATGTCACGTTTTGTTCAGTGTGGCATATGATCCCTGTTCGTGCCAGCAAAGTTGCCGGCGTCGATCTCGTCCTCGACCTCGGTGCTGAACACCTTCTCCGCTGCGTTGTTCTCCACCACCCAATCCCCGAAGGCCGGGCAGAAACCGAAACCGCCCAGCATTCGAACCGATCGACAGCTCGACCGCGTCCCGCTGCTCCGGAATCGTCACTCGGGCGTTGACGGGCACCAGTCTCAGGCAGATGCTTCCACATATGCCTTTCTTGGAAGACGACTCCGAATGGCACGATCTGAACGTCATGTCCGCTTGTTTCGCAGTGGCCGCAACCAGGTACTGCGCATTCCACGAGAGTTTGAATTCGAAGGGGATGAGGCGATCTTGCGCAAGGACGGCGATCGCCTGATCGTGGAACCGGTTCGCAAGGGGCGGTTGCTCGCCCTGCTCAGCACCCTTGAACCCTTGGATGAGCCGTTCCCCGACGTCGACGAGGACCTGGCACCACTGGACGACCTGGAGTTCTGAGCGTGTCCGCCCGTTACCTGCTGGACACCATCATCCTGTCGGACCTCATCCGATCATCGCGGCGCATGCGCGTGCCGTGGACCTCGCAGTCGTGACGGCGAACGAGCGGGAGTTCGCCCGGTGCCTGGGCTAAGGGTCGAGAACTGGTTATCCGAATGAAGTCGCGATCGGGCGCCCGTGGATCGCCGATCACCATCTCCAAGGCGGAGGTCTCCGGCTGGTAGTGGCTGTCGTGCGAGACCGGATCCCAGGCTGCCGCTGCCCGTGTCAGAGCCTCATTGTTTCGCGCCGCTCCCTGTGGCTGAATATGCCTGTGCGTCGCAATGCCGCCGGAGTGGCATGGATTCTGTCGGTGCACTCTCGGTAGCGAAAAGGTGTTAGCGGAGATCCGCTTGGAGGCGACCATGGCTGACCAGACCCCTAGACGGGAAATGAAGGTAAGGATCACGAAGCCCGAGTCGCGAGCGAAAGCGAAGCCGGAGTACATCTACCATTGGGATCGAATTATCGGTGCCTTGGCGGCACTTGTTCTGTTGATCGGACTGATCGGCTATGGCCTTTACGACTGGTTGAGACCGTCCCTCCCGCTGGCGAGTGTCGAGGTCGAAGACGTCCAAGGGCCGGAGAAAATCGTCGCAGGAACTGTGCAACAATCCGTAGGCGCAGTTCAGAGACCGATGCCGTCACCCACCACGCCTGCACCGGGGATCGCTGCAGCAGACCGAATAATGGGGGCTGATTCGCCCGCGATAGACGTCGAATCGCTCGGGACAGAAGCCGATCACGCGCAATCACCGATTCAACCCGAACGGGTGTTCGAAGATCCTCCGCGGCAGGCGGCAAGAGAAGTCGTGGACGTCGACCTGCCCCAACGCGCCGAGGCCGAGGTCCTCCCCGCAGAGATCGGCGAGCCAGCACAGGCGCAGACACCCGTTGGCGAAACGATCGCCGAACCGGCAACCGTGCAGACGCCTGCGCCAGAATCGGGGGAGGAGGAACAGCGGATCACAGGGCAAGGGCTGCCCGGCGAAGCTCTCCCGGAATCATCCGTTGCCGACGCTCCGGGGGGGGCGGTGGAGGTTGAAACAGAGCTCGTATCGGAGACCGAACCCGGCGAAGCTCTCCCGGAATCATCCGCTGCCGACGCTTCGGGCAGGCCGGTGGAGGTTGCAGCAGAACCCGTATCGGAGAGCGAACCCGGCGAAGCTGTAGCAGTGGCCGACACGCCTGAAGAGGAGAGCGGCCAGGAGCACTTTCGGTCCCGGAACACGTCCCTCTCCTCGCCCGCAGTGAAGCGGTTTGTGCTGGCGCAGTCTGTCACGGGCAATGAGCCGAAGGGCAGCCTCGCTGACATCACCCTGGACGCCAGGGGCGTCGCCGAAGTCTGTTCATTCAGCGAGGTAATCGGGCTGGAGGGCGAGGTCCTCGAGTACCGCTGGCTCCACGAAGGCAAGCAGGTCCTACGAGTTTCGGTCCCTGTCGGCGCCCAACGCTGGCGCAGCCACTCCACGAAGAGGATCTACGAGAGAATGAAAGGCGCCTGGCGGGCGGAGCTGCGCGATTCCGCGGGAAATCTGCTCGCAAGCGCCGACTTCGTTTTCTGACGTCTTGGCGGAGCAGTGAAGGAGTCGAGGTGGGCGAATCATGAAAAAGCTGTTTCTTGTGCTTGCCTTCGGGCTGATTGTGTCAACGAGCTCGGCGGAATCACCCGACAACGGGGTAGCCCCCGTGTACGAGGTCCGGCCCATCGGCTGGGTACGCAAAGTGGAAGGCAGGACTACGATTGAGGTGGACAAGCAGTACCAACCTGCCCTATTGGGTGTCGGGGACCTGGACGCGATCTGGGTTCTGTACTGGTTCGACCGCAATGACACCCCTGAACGTCGCGCGATCCTCCAGGTGCACCCGCGTCGTAATCCCCAGAACCCGCTTCGCGGAGTGTTCGCCACCCGCGCCCCGGTGCGGCCCAACCTCATTGCCTTGAGCCGCTGCCGGGTGCTCTCGGTCAAGGGCAACATCATCGAGATCGACCAGATCGACGCCTTCGCCGATACGCCGGTGCTCGACATCAAGCCCTAGCCTTCCGAGCGGCTTCTCCCATCGAGGAGCAGCCGACGGGCGGATGATGACACTGCGGCTCCTATCGCGCCGCCGAAGGTTCCGTTCATTCCTCGAAGCGCACGCAAAGCACGGGCGGGAGGTGCTTGCTGACGCTCTGCCAGGAGTCTCCCTGGTCTTCGCTGACCCAAAGGGAGCCGGTCGTGCTGCCGAATGCGAGCCGCTCGCCGTCACTCGACACGTCCAAGCCGTGACGATAGACCAGGTCGTAGGCCGGCTCTTGCGGAAGACCCTGGTCCAGGACGTCGAAGTGCTTGCCGCCGTCCCTGGTGCGCGTGACCACCAGACGCGCGTCCACGGGAATGCGCTGCTCGTCCTTCTTGGCGGGGACGAACCAGGCCGTGTCCGGGTCCGTCGGGTGCACGGCGAGAGCAAAGCCGAAGCTGGAGGGCGGAACGTCCGTCAGCTCCCGCCAGCTCAAGCCGCCGTCATCGCTGACGAATATCCCATTGTGGTGCTGCATCCATAGGCGATCGGGGACGGCACGGCAGTGCAGGAGACGGTGGGGGTCCTGCGTCAAGGGATCGCCTGCCATGTCCTTCGGCACGTAGGCGCTGCGCAGGCCCGAGCCGATCAGATCCCAGTGTGCGCCCGCGTCTCTGGTGGTCCAAACGCCCCCCACCGAGACACCCAGGGTCAGGTGCGCCGGGTCGCGCGGATCGACGAGGATCGAGTGAATCCCGGCGAAGTCGTAGCCACCGCCCATCCATTTCCGTCGTCGAGGATCCTCCCACAAAGCACGAGCAAGCTCCCAGCTATCGCCCCCGTCGGTCGAGCGAAACAGCGCTCCGGGAATGACCCCGCACCAGAGCTCACCGGGTGCGCCGCACTCCAGGGCCCAGATCAGCTGGGTGCTCCAGGGCACCTCGATACCGCGCATGGGATCCTTGTCCTCGAGACCGTCCGGCTTTAACGGAAAGGCCGGCACCGGCGCCTCGGACCAGGTCTTGCCCCCGTCCTCGGACCGCTGCATCTTGACCCCGAAATGGCCCAGATCGAGGGCTGCATGGCGCCGTGGACCGCCGGGCTCGGCGAGCACTATGGAAACCGGGTCCCCCAGGAACCAGCTTTGAGAGATACCCCAACGTCCCGTCCCTTCCCGCTCGATCCGGAACAGCCCCTTGCGGGTCCCAACCAACAGACGGTCACTCATGTCATCCTCCTGACAGGGCCTGCACGACAAAGATCTCGTCGCCGTCACCGATTGGATCGGACAGCTCGGCGCGATCCCGGATCAGCTCCCGATTGAGGAAGATTGCGATGTGCCTGCGCAGGGCCCCCTGGTCGTCCAAGACGTAGCCACGCACGCGCGGATTGGCCTGAAAATAGCCCTCCAGCGCCTCCCGGATGCTGGATCCCTCCACAGGAGCGGCCGGGCAATCCAGGTGTCGGTACAGATTGGGTGTAAAGCTCAAGGTCGTGGCCATGGAAACATCGCCGTCGAAAGCGCCGAGCAGATGGGAGTTAGCGCAAAGTATAGGCAAATCCCCCGGGACCCGGGTGTCAGCCGTGCCCTGGACTTCCCTCCTCTTTGGGCAAAGCACCAGTGATTGTTGGCGGATTGCGGTCACGCGGCACCGCTGCCGGCGACCTCGTCCTCTGGAAACTCACGAGCCCGGATTGTCCGAACGCCACTTCCGTGCACTGCGAAGGTGTACGAGCGACTCCTTCGGCGGGACCTTAATCCTCGGTGATTCGCGCTATTCCTCAGCTGGAACGATCAGGGCCGATCGAAACCGTAGTTCGGTTAGGCGCGCTCGTAAGGTACTGAATTGTGACGAACCTGGCGCGCGCCGTAACCCGACGAAACCATGTCGGGTTACGCTTCGCTAACCCGACCTACGGTTCTACATTCGAGGACCTCCGAAACTCTGGCTCGCAGCTGCGGAAGCAGCTCGTCCTCGAACCAGGGGTTGCGGCGAAGCCATCGGTTGTTTCTTGGGCTCGGATGGGGCAGCGGAACGATCCTGGGCCAGACCTGGCGCCAATTCGCCACTGCGCTCGTCACCGAGGTTCCGCTGCCCGGCAGGTGATAGGCCTGCGCGTACTGCCCGATGACCAAGGTGAGCTCAAAATTTGGTAGCTTCTTTAAGAGTTGCTCACGCCACGTGGGTGCGCACTCTGGACGTGGCGGAAAATCACCAGATTTGCCGGTACTGGGGAAGCAGAAACCCATGGGAAGAATGGCCACGCAGCGCGGATCGTAGAACACCTCCAAGGGAAGACCCAGCCACCCTCGGAGACGATCGCCACTGGCATCGGCGAAGGGTATGCCCGATTCATGGACCTTGCGGCCCGGCGCCTGCCCGGCCACCAGTATTCGGGCGAGAGGGTGCAGTTGCAGGACAGGACGAGGACCGAGCGGCAGATGCTCAGCGCAGACCCTGCAGCGGCGCACTTCGGCAACGAGCGAGGCAACGGAGGTCATCACGAAACCGGTCTGCTTGAGGTCCAGGGTCGGGCGCCGCTGGGCGCCCGATTCCAGTCTCTCTTACTTGGCCCCGAGAATCGGCGCATAGAACTTACTGAAGACCATATCGGTCGCGTTGGCCATGTGGCAACTGGCGCAGGCCTCCTTCGGCTGCGCCGCGGCGGTCTTTGCATAAGGCGGCGCGTGATGCCCGAATCGGTCCCCAATCCCGTGCGGACTCCGCCGAGGCGGTCCCGGCGTAGCTCACGCCGAGCGTCACGCCCATGACCAAGGCGGCCGCTGTGGCGCCCGCGATCGCGCGTCGTTTCATGGTGGTACTCCTCTCGTGAAACCGGTTGATCACGGTTTGATCGAGCGATGCTGTTTGCTCGGCATCGGCGGCTTCGTTGCGGATTCAGCCCTGTGTTTCAGGAAGCCCTATTGCACAAGCGATTGGTGATCGCCTACTTCGAGGAGCTTGCGCGGGCCGCGGAGCTCAAGGATCCACGACGGGTTGCCGAGCAGATCAATCTGCTGCACGAGGGGGCAACCGCCGTTGCCCACATCACCGGCGATACCACCGCGGCAGGCATGGCGAGAGCCGTTGCCGCTCGACTCATCGAAAACGCGCGCGCAAAGCCCGATGCCGGAAACTAGCGAGGCGCTGATTGGTTCGTCGTTTCCTCTGATTCCCTACCCACTCGCAGCAGAGTTCACGAGACTGACACGGCGACGTTGCCTCAGCGTAACAGCAGCTCTGTAGCCTCTCGCTCCCACGCGAACAGGTATTCGCGCAACTTTTCTAAGGAGAGCGAGCGTGCTGAGTTCTCAAACCAAGACCCGGTCCCGGCGGATCTCGCATCTGGTTACAGCAAGTGCAATCGCGGCGGTGCTCTCGGCCCCGGTAGGTGCCGAGGAGATAACGCCCATTTACGAAATCCAGGGCGCGAGCCACATTTCCGAGCTTGCGGGCGAAACTGTGATCACGACAGGCATCGTGACCGCCGTGGCCTTCAATGGCTTCTACGTACAGGACGCCATCGGAGACGGCGATGAGGATACCTCGGACGGCATCTTCGTCTTCAGTAGCGATCCCGTGAGCCTGGGCGATGAGGTCAGACTGACCGGCGAAGTCAGCGAGTTCGTTCCGGGGGGCGCTGCCACCGGAAACCTTTCCATTACCGAGCTCTTCAGACCGGCCGTAGAAGTGCTGTCCAGTGGTAATCAGTTTCCGGCCCCTGTGGTTATCGGCCGCAGCGGGCGGGTTCCCCCCAATGTGGACGTCATCAGCGCCGATGAGACGGATCCGCCCATCGACCTACAGGATCCGGCGGACGTGGCGGCCAACAACTTCGATCCGGAGCTCGACGGTATCGATTTCTACGAGAGCCTAGAAGGGATGAGAGTCAAGATCGAGGAGCCGGTGGCGGTCTCGGGCACCCGGACCTTCACTCCTTTCAGCAGCGAGCTCTTCGTGCTCGCCAACCGCGGCAAGGACGTGGCTCCGAAGGACGCGCGCACCCGCCGCGGCGGCATAAACCTGCAGCCCGACCCCGACAACCGGGGCGACCAGAACCCGGAGCGCGTCCAAATCCAATTGGACGGGACCCTGTTTCCCGGTGAGGTTCCCGCGATCAAAGTCGGGGATCGATTGGGGGATGTGACCGGGGTCGTGGGGTACAGCTTCGGAAACTTCGAGGTGAATGCCACGGACCTGTTCGACATCGAGGCGCGGGAGCTGGCCCAAGAAGAGACAAAACTCGTCGGGAAACGCTCCAAGGTCACGGTGGCCAGCTACAACCTGCTCAACCTGAGCCCGGATGCATCCGATGACAACCAGCGCGCGGCCTTGGCGTCGCAGATCCTGGACAACCTGCATGCGCCAGACGTGATCGCGCTGCAGGAGATCCAGGACAATTCCGGAGAGACGGACGATGGCACAGTGGACGCAACCGAGACGCTGCAGGCGCTAGCGGATGCCATCGTCGCCGCCGGCGGACCCGTCTACGACTTCTTCGATGTGGCGCCTGTCGATGGCACCTCCGGTGGTGTTCCCGGCGGCAACATTCGCAACGCTTTCCTGTACAACGCACTGCGAGTCGGGCTGGTCGGATTCGAATCACTGACGTCCGACGTTCTAGCCGCCTCTGGTGTGAGCAATGCCGATGCGTTCACGGGCACCCGGGACCCATTGCTGGCCAGGTTCGCCTTCAAGGGACGTGAATTCACGGTCATCAATAACCACTTCACCTCGCGGTTTGGCTCCACGCCGATCTTCGGGGCGACGCAACCCTTTGTGCAGGAGGGCGAAGCGGAACGCGAGGCCCAGGCGCTGGCGTTGAACGAATTCGTCGACAGACTCCTTCGGGACGATCCGAAGGCGCGGGTGATCGTGCTCGGTGATCTCAATACCTTCGAGTTCACAAACGACCTCACTGAAATCTTGCCGGGCGAGGAGCCGATCCTGACGAACCTGATCGACAGGATCAAGGACTACACGACACAATACCCATCACCACCACCTAGACGGCTACCCCGAGCGGGTCACCGTGCTGCGCTCGCACCATCCCTTTGATGGCCAGTCACTCGAGGTCTTCAACGCGGTCAGCCACCAA
>JAYEJW010000443.1:0-1716 GCA_034716535.1 Pseudomonadota bacterium | reverse complement strand
TATCACCTACCGATGCACGGCATGTTCGACCTTTGGTCCGCTCTGCGTCTGGCCGCGCTGGTGCAAGACTTTCGGGCGGATCTGATCCATTCGCATCTGACACGTGGCGCCCGCTACGCGGGGCTCGTGGGTACCATGACAGGCGTCCCGGTCGTGGCTACAGCCCATTCGACCAACGCGGGCAAACACTTCGGAGGCGCCGGACGTATCGTTGCCGTCTCCGATGCGGTGCGCGGATTCCTTGTATCGCGCGGTTACGACCGAAGGCGCATCACCGTTGTGCGCAACGGCATTCCCGACATCCGGTGTGCGACCGAGTCTCGGTCATTGCGCCGGCAGTTGGGACTGCCCGATTCCCGCCCCTTGATCGGGCTGGTTGGACGCTTCATAGCCGACAAGGGACAGGACGTCGCGATCGACGCCATGGCGCGGCTGCGCCACCCGGCCCATCTGGCGTTGATAGGTGACGATTCGACGCCCTGGGGGCGCGAAATGCGTCTACACGCCAACTCTGGGACGGCCTGCGAACGCCTGCACTTCCTTGGTTTTCGTGACGACCTGCCGGAGCGGATCTGCGAGCTTGATCTGCTGATTGCCCCTTCGCGCCGCGAAGCCTTGCCTCTTACGCTGATCGAGGCAGCGGCCGCTGGGGTCCCGGCCATCGCCAGCCGGATCGGCGGAATCCCGGAGGTCCTCATGGACGGAGAGACCGGAATCCTGGTCCCGCCGGAAGACCCCGTGGGCCTTGCCGGTGCCATCGACTCCCTCATGGACGACCGCGCGTTGCGTTCCAGGCTGGGTGCCGCTGCACGCCGACGCTACGAGAACGGCTTCTCACTCGACGCGATGCTCGATGCCACCGAGGAGGTCTATCGCCAAATGCAGCCCTCTCGGTGCTTGGCACCACGCCGTGACGGGAATGGTCTCGGCGACATCGTCGAGCCAGTGAACCGCACGTCCCGTCGTGGCATCTTTTCTCGCCGCAACAAGGGACCGAAAAACAGCGCAAAAGTGAAGCTGTTTAGCCGTTGAGCAAACGATCGTATTCTTCGTGGGTGCCGATCCAGACCCAAACGTAGCCGCCTTCATCCTCCATAGCCAGCGCTCGGTAGTTGCGACCGACCCGAGCGGACCACAGCTTGCCCACTTTCTTGAAATGCAGTGAAGGATGACGCGGATCTTCTTTCAGTAGCTCGTAGTTCTTTCGCGCCAGTTCCTGAACTTGGTCCGGCAACGCATAGAAACAACTCCAAAATCGAGCCGTTGTATTGTGCATTACAGATCGCCGAGTTTTCCTTTTCTCTTTTCTTCAAGAGCTTCATCAACCAAGAAATCTAGCTTACCCGCTGCGGAATCTCTCTCTATTTCCTCGTCCCAAGCCTGCCAATCGCGCTCAGAAAACCAGTGGACTAGCTTCATGTACTCGCGATGAGGAAGGGCTTCTATCTGAGATTTGACCTCTTCGAATGTCTTCATGAAGGAGACCTCTTCTATACGAGCCGAACGTTCAAGCATCTATCTGTCGTGCGCACCCGAGAGACTGGCCGCTGCGCGAGGGGGGCATGACGGGTGAACGCAAAATCCCGGGGCCATTTAGCTGACCCCGATCAATAGCACGCTCTTTCCTGTTCGTGGCGAAGCCACGATCCTTTTCTCGGCCGCAAAGCCCGGTGTTCAGACCAGATACGCGTCTTCGGTTTTCGTTGCGACGGTGAC
>JAYEJW010000442.1:0-29542 GCA_034716535.1 Pseudomonadota bacterium | reverse complement strand
AATGGATTTTAACCCATCTGCTAGGGTTTCAGGATCGCGAGATCAATGTTGACCGATGTCTCCCTCGTCCGCCTTGGTTTCTTGGTCCTGGCATGGCTGACCTATTTCGGCCTGCATTCCCTGCTTGCCGCTCTGCCTCTCAAGCGCTGGGTCGCCCGCAATCACCCCCACTGGATGCGCGGCTACCGGCTTTTCTACAATGCGGCGGCACTGGTGCTCCTGCTCCCGCCCTTGGTCCTGACCTTCAGCGACCCGGGGCCATGGCTGTGGCGGTGGACGGGGATCGGCTGGTGGGTAGCCAACGGGTTGGCCTTGGCGGCCGCCTTCGGGTTTCTGTGGTCCCTGCGGTGGTACGACGGCTCGGAGTTTCTCGGCTTGCGACAGTGGCGGGGCGACGTGCGTGCGGTCGAGGACCAGGAACGCTTCCACCTCTCGCCACTGCACCGCTACGTGCGCCACCCCTGGTACAGCCTGGGCCTGGTCTTGGTCTGGACGCGGGACATGGACCCTGCGTTCCTTACCACGGCCGTGCTGATCAGCCTCTACTTCGCCGTGGGCTCGCGGCTCGAGGAGCGCAAATTGCTCGTCTACCACGGCGAGGTCTACCGTCGCTATCGCCGTCTGGTGCCGAGCCTGATCCCGTCGCCGTGGAAGTACCTGTCGGCCCAGCAGGCCCGTCGGTTAACTTCGGGCCGGCCCGAAGCGGAGGCCGCCGAGTGAAGCCGGCGACATGGGAAAGGGTGGATCGGAGCTTCCGAGGGGCGAGACAAGGCACCCCGCATCATGATGCGGGGTTCCTTTCTCGGGCAGATCGTCGGGCTTGGGAAACACCGATGGAGATCAGTGTTTCCCTGGGGATCAGTACTTGCCCATGGGCCGGAAGGCCGGCGCCGAGCCCCAATCACCGGACGAGGAGGGGCTGCCCCAGTCGCTGGGCGGCGGAGCAGCGGGAGCAGCCGGCGGCTGCTTCGACTCGAGCTCATTGATGCGGCGCTTGAGTGCCTCGATCTCGGCGGACTTGGTGTTCGACGAGGAGGACGAGCTCGAGCTCGGGGCGGCAGGAGCTGCCGGCGGTGCGGGTCGGTAACCCGGCGCACCGTAAACGCCGGGTGCGCCGAAGCCTGGGCCACCGTAAGGGCCGCCGCCGTATGGCCCACCACCGTACGGACCACCACCATACGGACCACCACCATACGGACCACCACCATACGGACCACCACCGTACGGCCCACCGCCGTACGGACCACCGTAGGGGCCGGCTCCTCCGTACCAATCCTCGTCGTCATAGTCGTCTCCGCCGCCGCCCATCCACTTGCCCGGGTTCATCATGTCCCCGAAGTTGAAGGCCTGACTGACCGGTGTGTAAGCGAGGGTGGCGCCGACGATGCCGGCTGCCGCCAGCGCGAGAAAGAGCTTGGGTGCATTGCGTGACACGGCGGGAATTCCTCCTAGGCTAATGGCCTTGTCTCAAATGGCTTCGTGATCGAAATCTCGTGACTCTTCGCCCTGACTTGCGTCCGGGTAGCTTCTCTTCTTACACCGTCCGGCGGGTTCCGGTCAACCGTGCGGCCGGCGGATGCGAGGTTTCCGGATGGCTGGTGGACCCTATCGGCCCTGGTGGTGACGGCCGTGCTCGTGCTCGGTGGCGCTTGCGTGCAGGCGCGCACCGTCCGGCTGCACCGCGGGGCGCAGGGTCTCGCCCCGGACGCGCCGCGCCCGTTGGGCCGCCAGCTCAGCCAGCAGCCAATCGAGCCAGGGCCGGATACCGTCGTCGCCGCGGCTCGTGACCGAGGGAAAAGGCGCCTCGGACGCAAGGTGCCGCAAGTGGTGCTCGGCCCTCTCGGGGCTGAATTCCTCAAGGTAGGGCATCAGGTCCGACTTGGTCAGCAGCACCAGGTCCGCGGCGCGGAACATGACGGGATACTTTGCCGGCTTGTCGTCGCCCTCGGGTACGGAGAGCAGCGTGACGTTGCGGTGCTGCCCAAGGTCGAAGCTTGCCGGACACACCAGGTTGCCCACGTTCTCGATGAACAACAGATCGATGCCGTCCAGGTCCAGCCGGTGCAGGGCGTCGTGCACCATATGGGCGTCCAGGTGGCAGGCGCTTCCGGTGGCGATCTGTACCGCAGCGACACCCTGGGCGCGGATACGCTCGGCGTCGTTCTCGGTCTCCAGATCGCCCTCGATCACGGCGATGCGCAGATCCGCCTTCAGGGCGGCGATGGTGGCCTCCAGCAGGCTGGTCTTGCCGGCGCCCGGCGAGGACATCAAATTGACCGCGAGCACGCCATGCCGGTCGAAGTGTTCCCGGTTGTGGGTCGCCTGATGATCGTTCTCCGTCAGCAGGCTCCTGAGCACCGTGACTGCCGCACGGCCGTCTTCTGTGTGGGCGTGCCTGCCGTCCGCCCGGACCAGGTGCTCGTTGCCGGGAGTGATGTTGCAGCCGCAGGTGTCGCACATTGGGCGCGCTCCGGATTCTCTGAAGACGTTTTCGTACTATAGCAGCACCCTGGGTTCGGGTGCGGTCATGCGCGGCAAATCGGATCAGGGGTCATCTTCCCCGCCCGGCGTGGCGAGCTCGACCCGGGCGAGCAGCATCTCGTCGCCGCTGACGAGACGGGTGCGGAAGCTTCCGCACTCTCCGCAGATAAGCCGATTGGGAGTCGCCGACGTCTCCTCCCCGCAGGCTTTGCAGAGCACCCGCAGGGGTGCGGTCTCGATAGCCAGCGCCGCGTCCGCCGCGATGGTGCCGGCGGCGGCCAGGGGGTAGGCGCTCTGAAGCAGGGGTGGCTCCACCCCAGAAAGCGGGCCAATACGCAGCACGATGCGCTCCACTCGGGTCGCGCCATGCTCCCGGGCTATCGCCTGGACCTGGTCCAACAGGGCGAGGCAGACAGAAAGCTCATGCATGGGCGACGCACATACGACTTAGTTTCCTCTCATCCGATTTCCCCGCACCGTTTCGCTCCGGCAAGCGGGCGAGGAGCGCTCGCGCGGATCCTCACGGTACTTGGTTCCGGCGGGTGCCTTCCGTGCGTTTCGTCAATTTTCGGCCCCGGGTCAGGCTTCTAGGTAAGTGTACCCGTAGAGGCCCGCCTTGAGTTCGACGAACAACTGCTCGCGAACTGGATGGTCCAGGCCTGCCTCCTCGAGCTTGCGGCGGTAACGGGCCAGCATGGCTCGCGGGTCGAAGTGAACGTAGCCCAAGAGCTCATCGGCCGAGTCGCCGCGCTCCGGTTCCAGCAGGCGGTAGCCGGCGTCGGCGGCGGTATCCAGCTCCAGATTCACCGCATCCGTGTCGCCGAACAGATTGTGGATGTCCCCCAGGATCTCCTGGTAGGCCCCGACCAGGAAGAATCCGAGCAGATAGGGCTGGCCCGGATCGCCGGGGGCGTGTACGGGCAGACTGGCCTCCACACCGCCCTCGTCCACGTAGTGGCGTATACAGCCATCGGAGTCGCACGTCAGGTCATGCACCAGGGCCCGTTCCCGTGGCACCTCATCGAGTCTTTGGAGGGGGACGATGGGGAAGATCTGGTCGAAGGCCCAGATGTCGGGCAGGGACTGGAAGAGGGAGAAGTTGCAGAACAGCTTGTCCGCCAGCAGGGCGTGTATCTCGTCACCGAGCTCCCGGTGGCCTCTTGTTCCCGGTTTGAGGCGGGCGGCGAGGGCGCGGCAGACGGCGAAGAAGAGCTCCTCCGCACGCGAGCGTCCGGCGAGGTCCATGAGGTCCTGCTCGAAACGCTCGCGTGCCGAGGCGAGCAGCTCCCTGGCCTCGGCGTAGACCGCTTGCGGTGGCTCCACCCGCGTGGCCTCCAGTTGCCGGGCCAGCGCATCGAGAAGCTTGTCGCCCTCTTGCGCCTTCGGGGTCACCCCGAGGCCGCCGGCGTGCTCGCGGTCGATGACGTTCGTGATGAGTACGGCGTGGTGCGCCGTCATGGCGCGGCCGGACTCGCTGATCAGGTTCGGTTCCGGCAGGCCGCGGCGGCGGCACTCCTCCGCCAGGGCCTGGACGACCGCCTCGGCATACGCCTGGGGCGTGTAGTTGACGGAGCAGAACGAGCGGGTGCGCGTGCCCTCGTAGTCGACTCCGAGACCTCCCCCCACGTCGATCGTGCCGATCGGTGCGCCGAGGCGGCGCAGCTCGGCGTAGTAGCGCACCAACTCCCGCAGTCCGCTGCGGATGTCCTTGAGGTTGGGGATCTGCGATCCCAGATGGGCGTGCAGCAACCGGAGCCAGTCCAGTCCGCCGGCGGCGTCGAGCATTTCAACCAGCTTCAGAACCTGGCTCGCCGAGAGACCGAACTTCGCCTTTTCCCCGCCGCTGTTCTGCCAGTTGCCGATGGCCGCCGCGGCCAGGCGAACGCGCACGCCGAGCAGGGGCTCGATGCCGAGTCGCTGCGCCTCCTCGACGATCAGCGGCACCTCGGAGAGCTTCTCGACGACGATGTACACCCGCATCCCGAGCCGCGTTCCGATGAGGGCCAGGCGAACGTATTCCCGATCCTTGTAGCCGTTACAGATCACCAGGCCCTTGCGCGGTGAGAGGGCCAGGACCGCCATGAGCTCCGGCTTGCTGCCGGCTTCCAGACCAGCGCGCCCGTCGCGCAGGATCTGTCGCACGACGCTCGCCTGCTGGTTGACCTTGATGGGGTAGACGGGCGCGTAGGCGCCGCCGTAACCGGTCCTCTGCGATGCGTCGGCGAAGGCCCGATGCAGGGCGCGCACGCGGTGGCGCAGGATGTCGTTGAAGCGCACCAGTACGGGAAGCGACAGACCCTCCGCGTGCAGGCGCTCAGCCAGCTCCACTAGGTCGACCTCCATGTCGTGGTCGGGGTCCGGCCGGGCGCAAACGTGTCCGGCCTTGCTGATACGGAAGTAGCCATCGCCCCAACGCGGGACGGCATAGATCCGTTCACAGATCGCGGTCGGTCGTTCCACGGTGCGGATCTCCGGTCGCTTGCCGGCTAGGGCCCGAGCGCCCACGGGTGCGATAGCCGCGGGCGCCTTACTGCCGCCGCAGAGACATTCTACGGCCAGATTCCCCGCTGCATGGTCACGTGGGCAAGACGATCCACGGCCTCTACCATGGCGGCGGTGCGCAGATCCATGCAGAGGCCGTGCTCGGGGCACTCCGGGGGGAAGCTGCGCCAGCGCGCCATGACCCGGTCAACGGCGTCTGTGATGCGCGCGCGCAGGCGGTGGTGTATCTCTTCCAGAGACCAGCTGTGGTGCTCGATGTTCTGCACCCACTCGAAGTAGCTGACGGTCACCCCGCCTGCATTGGCCAGGATGTCAGGCAGCACCGGGATACCTCGATCATGCAGGATGTCGTCCGCCTCCGGGGTCACCGGGCGATTGGCTCCCTCCAATACAAGGCGTGCCTGCACCGCGGCGGCGTTGCCGCTGTGGATTTGTCCGCCCAGGGCTGCCGGCATGAGGATGTCGCAGTCGAGCGCCAGCAGGTCGGTGTTTGTGATGCTGCGGCTGCCGGGCAGGCCGACGACGGTCCCCTCCCTGTCCTTGTGGGCGGCCACCTCGTCCAGATCGAAGCCGCCTTCGTTCTCTGCCAGGATTCCGCCGCGTGAGTCACTGATTGCGAGGATGCGCGCCCCGCTCTCTCGAAACAGGCGCGCCGCCACGCTTCCCACCTCGCCATACCCCTGTAGGACCACCCGGGCCCCTTGCAGGTCCGGCAGGGCCGGAAGACCCCCAAGGGCCAGAAAGCGCTCGGCCGTGTAGACGCAGCCGCGCCCGGTGGCCTCGTCGCGGCCCTCTGAGCCTCCAATCTCCAGGGGCTTTCCGGTAACCACGGGCCAGTTGTTGCGGCCCGGGTGCATGTTGTCGTAGGTATCGAAGATCCAGGCCATGGTCCGGGCGTCCGTGTACAGGTCTGGGGCCGGGATGTCCGTGTGTGGGCCGATGTTGTCGCCGAGCTCGGCGATGAAGCGGCGGGTCAGCCGACGCAGCTCGGGCTCGTCCAGCTCCTTGGGATCGCAGGTGACGCCCCCCTTGGCGCCGCCGAAAGGTACCCGCACCAGCGCACACTTCCAGGTCATGAGGGCGGCCAGGGCGGAGACCTCCTCCAGGGTCACGCCGGGGTGGTAGCGGATTCCGCCCTTCCCCGGGCCGAGCAGCCGGTTGTGCAGCACCCGGTGGCCGATGAAGTTGCGCACCGACCCGTCGTCCATTTCAATAGGGAAGTTTACCGTTATGGTCCTTCGCGGCAGGCGCAGGAAGTCCACGAGCCCGGGCTCGATGTGCGTCAGGTGGGCCCGGGCGCGGTGGAACTGCGCGCCTATAATTCGACCCGGATCGAGCTCACCGTTCCCCTTAAGGGGAACGGCAGACTCGGCAACGGAGGCTGGGTCGGTTTGGATGGGCTCAATCACGGCGCAGCTACCCGCCGATCGGCTGGGGCTGAACCTGGGGCAGCTTCCAGATGCCCTGGTTGTATTCCGCGATCGTACGGTCCGAGGAGAAGCGCCCGCTGTATGCGGTGTTCAGGATGCTCATCCGTGCCCAGCGTTGCCGATCCCTGTAGGCGTCTGCGGCCCGTTCCTGGGCCTCGCGGTAGCTCCAAAAGTCGGCGGCTGTCATCCAGTGGTCCCGCGGGTTGCGGATGGTGTGGATGATGGGGTCGAACACCCCGGGCTCGAACTGGTTGAAGTGGCCCGATTCGAGCAGGCTCATGACCTCGAGTAGCGCGGCGTCGCCGGCGATGATGCCGTTCGGGTCGTAGTGGCCGCGGGTGGCCTCCACCTCTTCGGCGTTAAGCCCGAAGAGGAAGAAGTTCTCGTCGCCGACTTCTTCGCGGATCTCGATGTTGGCTCCGTCCAAGGTCCCGATGGTGACCGCTCCGTTCATCATGAACTTCATGTTGCCGGTACCGGAGGCCTCCTTGCCGGCTGTGGAGATCTGCTCCGAGAGGTCGGTCCCCGGGGCGATGCGCTCCATGATCGACACTCGGTAGTCTGGTATGAAGGCAACCCGCAGCAGACCTTTGGTTTCCCCGTCCGCATTGACCACGTGGGCCACGTTGTTGATCAGCTTGATGATCAACTTGGCGATGGCGTAGCCGGGCGCCGCCTTGCCGCCGAAGAGCACGCAACGCGGCGTCCAGTCGCGGGTATCGCCGCGCTTGATGCGGTTGTAGATGTGGATGACGTGCAGGATGTTCAGGAGCTGGCGCTTGTACTCGTGAATGCGCTTGACCTGCACGTCGAACATGGCCTGGGGCTCGAAGACGACGCGACAGTCGTGGGCCACCAGGTGGGACAGCTGCTCCTTGTTGGTTTCTTTTATGCCGAGCCAGCGTTCACGGAAGGCGGCGTCGTCGGCATAAGGGACGAGGCGCTCGAGCTGGCTCAGGTCATGGACCCATTCATCGCCGATGGTCTCATCGAGGATGTCGCGCAGCCCGGCGTTGCACATGGCGAGCCAGCGCCGCGGCGTCACGCCGTTGGTCTTGTTGTTGAACTTGCGTGGCCAAAGCTCGTAGAAATCCTGGAACAGGCCATGGGTGAGCAGCCGCGAGTGCAGCTCCGCAACACCGTTGACCGAGAAGCTGCCGACGATGGCCAAATAGGCCATGCGTACCTGAGGTTCCTGACTCTCCTCGATCAGCGACATGCGCCACTGGCGGTCCATGTCCCCGGGCCAGCGCGTGGCCACCTCGGTCAGGAATCGCGCGTTGATCTCGTAGATGATCTGCAGGGGACGCGGCAGGAGCTGTGCGAAAAACCGCACGGGCCAGCGCTCCAGGGCCTCCGGCAGCAGGGTGTGGTTGGTGTAGGCCATGGTGCTGGTGGTTATGCCCCAGGCCTCGTCCCACTCTAGGTGCTGCTCGTCCACAAGCTGACGCATGAGCTCGGCGACGGAGACTGCCGGATGGGTGTCGTTGAGCTGAAAGCAGTTCTTCTCCGCGAAGCGGCTGAAGTCCGGCCCGTGCAAGCGGATCCAGTTCCTCAGCACGTCCTTGATGCTGGCGCTGGCGAGGAAGTACTGCTGTCGCAGGCGCAGCTCCTTGCCGCTCTCACTGGCGTCGTTGGGGTAGAGCACCATGGTGATGTGCTCGGCTTGGTTCTTGGCGGCGACAGATTCGGGATAACTGCCGGCGTTGAACTCACCGAGGTCGAACTCGTCGGTGGCTGCCGCCTTCCAGAGGCGCAGGGTGTTGATGGTGTCGTTGCGGTAGCCTGGGACCGGGGTGTCGTAGGGAACGGCGAGCACGTCGTGGGTGTCCACCCAGCGCACCATGGTGCGACCGTTGGCATCCTGGTAAAACTCGGTGCGGCCACCGAACTGGATGCGCTGGGTGTACTCCGGGCGTTCGAGCTCCCACGGGTTGCCGTCGCGTAGCCAGTGGTCCGGCTCCTCCACCTGGAAGCCGTTATCGATCATCTGGCGGAACATGCCGTACTCGTAGCGCAGGCCGTAGCCTTTCACGGGGAGCTGCAGGGTTGCACAGCTGTCGAGAAAACAAGCCGCCAGTCTCCCGAGGCCCCCGTTGCCCAGGCCGGCGTCCGGCTCGGTGCTCGAGATCTCTTCAAGCAGCAGCCCGAGTTCATAGAGGCCCTGCTCAGCCGCATTGCCGATCCCCAAGTTCAACATGGCATTGCAGAGGGCGCGGCCCATCAGGAACTCAAGGGACAGATAATAGGTGCGCTTGCACTCGGCCTCGTCGTGGGCATGCCGGGTCTTCTTCCAGCGTTCCATGAGACGGTCGCGCATGACGATGGCCAGCGCGCGGTAGGGGTAGTAGGCGGAGCGGCAGTCCCGATCCCTTCCGAGGGTATGGGCGTAGTAGCGTTTGAAATCTTTCGCCAGCCCCTCTGCGGTCATGGACAGAGCAGGTTGGTCGAAGAGTCGTTCGTTGGGATGGCTCTTGCGCAGGTCCGTGAACGGCGACATGAGAGATAGCCTTCTTATATGCGATGAAGAAATTACCCCGAAAATCCCTGTTCACAACAAACCGGCCTCCTCGTCGCACCAGCATTGATGGTGTGACGGCAATGCGTGCGCTACGACCGGTTTCCCCTTGACCCTGGAGGGAGCAAGTGAGGGAGAGAGGAGCGCCTGCGGCGGGTTTCTCGATACGCGCTCGGCGAACCAACGGTTCGCCGCGCCCTGCGCGTGGCTCGATTTAAACAGATATTGCCGTTTTGTATAAGAGATGATCGCCTTACGCCGGCCATGGGAAAAGGGTTTTCGCACGGCTTCGCAAGACGCGAACTGAGGAGACGCCCTCCGTGCCTCTAGGTTTTCAACCACTTAGAGGGTTGAAACCAGGGCCGAACACCACCGTTGCACGGGTACTTTGAAACTTAGGCGCTTCTGTACTATTCCCCCGCAGCGGCGTCGAGTCGGATGCGCAGGGAGAGGTCGTTTCGGGAATCGGCGTGCTGAAGGGCCTCCTCCAGGGTGATGCGTCCCTTCTGATAGAGGGTGTAAAGGGCCTGGTCGAAGGTCTGCATGCCGCGAATGTCGCTCTGTTCCATGATCTCCTTGATGCCGGAGATCTCCCCTTTGCGGATCAGTTTTGAGACGTAGCTGGAGAGCAGCATGACCTCGACTGCCGGGATGAGCCCGCCGGAGCATGCGGATATGAGGCGTTGCGAGATGACGGCCTTGAGATTGAGCGAAAGGTCGGTGTAGATCTGTCGATGCGCCGAGTCCGGGAAGAAGTTGACGATTCGGTCGAGGGTCTGATTGGCGTTGCTCGCGTGCAGCGTGGACAGGCACAGGTGTCCGGTCTCCGCATAGGCAATCGCGTGCTGCATGCTGGCTCTGTCACGGATCTCGCCGATTAGGATGACATCGGGCGCCTCGCGCATGGCGTTCTGCAGAGCCGCGCTGTACGAGTGGGTATCCAATCCCAGCTCCCTCTGATTGATGATCGAGCGACGGTGCCGGTGACTGAACTCGATCGGATCCTCGATCGTCAGGATATGGCCGGGCTGGCTCTGGTTGCGGTGCTCGATCATCGCAGCGAGGGTGGTGGACTTGCCTGAACCGGTCGCACCGACCACGAGTATCAGCCCCCTCGGCTCCATGACGAGCTGCTTGAGGATTGGAGGTAGATTCAGCTCTTCGACGGAGGGAACCTTGTCCTTGACGTGACGAATCACCATGGCGGGCTCGCCCCGCTGGCGGAAGATGTTGATCCGAAAACGCCCGATGCCGTCGAGGGACAACCCTAAATTAAACTCCCAGGTTTTCTCGAATTCCTGGATCTGTCGGTCATCCAGGAGCGAATAGGCCATGTCGCGTATCTCGTCGCCCGTGAGGGACTCTGCGCCCACGGGAAGGTGCACCCCCTGCACCTTGACGTGGGGGCGGGCGCCTGCGCTGAAGAACAGATCCGATCCTTGTTTCTGGACCAGCAGTTTGAGGAGAGTGGTCACCTCCATTGCGTTCTCTCGGCTCCTACGGCGGCGAATGGTCAATCGCTACGATACGGCATCGTTTCCCGAGCGGACGTGAACCGGGCCAAGGATCTTGCCAGCGGTCAGTGATAGACGGCGTTGACCCACCACTTGAGGCCGCGCAGCTGCAAGTGCGCGTAGACCGGATGTCCGGAGGCGGGGCCGATGCGGACGTTGAAGCCGTCGGGCGCATCGAAGAAGGCAAAGGAGACACTGGGCAGGAAGCCCCGGTCTGCGCCGCCTACCGCCTGGGCGAGCAACTGGCCTCGGACCCACTCGAAGGTCACCAGCTGGTCGACGGCGTCGTTGCCCATGGTGCTGATGCCTTCCTCCAACCATCGGATGAAGGGATCGGACAGCTCGCCGATGTCGCTGTCCGCGTCCTTGTTGAGCTTCTGCTTGATTTCGCTGCGGATTGCGTCGAGATCCACCAGTGCGGCGAGACCCGCGGAATCCTCGACGCGGACGGCCTGATCGAGCCGCCACAGGGTCGCGTAGGGCCAGATGAAGAACAGTATCAGGATCGCCGTGGCTGGAAGCAGGACATACCGGAGCGCCTCCTTGGCGCGCGACTGGCGCAGCCGCGGCCTGACAAGGACCCGATCTCGGTGAATGGAGTGCCTCATGCGGTTCCTGACTGTTTGCGTTCCAGTTCTTCGCCCGTCTCCAGCCAGGCGGTCTCCGTCTCTTCCATGTCCGTGTCGAGGCGGTGTTTTTCCTCGACCAGCGCAAGAAGGCGGGGCTTCTCCGCGGGCTCGTAGAGCCCTGGTGCCGCGAGCGCCCGTTCCAGCTCATCGCGACGGTGGGCGAGCTCGGTGAGGCGTTTCTCCAAGGTCTGCAGTCGATTCTTGATGGGCTGCAGCCGGCGGCGCTGCTCCGCCTCCTGGCGCCGCTGCTCCTTGCGCGAGCCGGTGCCCTGGGGTGGGGCTCCGGTCTCTCCCTGGCGCGGACTCTCCTGGCGTTTGGCGAGCCAGGCGGGATACTCGTCGAGGTCACCGGCGAAGGGCGCCAGCGCGCCATTATCCACCAGCAGCAGCTCGTCGCTTGTGACCCGCAGCAAATGGCGGTCGTGGGAGACGACGACCAACGCCCCCTCGAATTCCTGCAGTGCTTCGCTCAGGGCGTGGCGCATCTCCAGATCGAGGTGGTTGGTGGGCTCGTCGAGCAGGAGCAGATTGGGCCGCTGCCAGATCAACAGGGCCAGGGCCAGCCGCGCCTTCTCCCCACCGGAGAATAGTGCCACGCTCTCAAGGGTCTTGTCACCGGTAAAGGCGAATCCGCCCAGGTAATCGCGCAGCTCCTGCTCCGTGCGGTCCGGCGCCAGGCGCTGCAGGTGTCTCAAGGGGCTGTCGTCGGGCCGCAGTTGCTCCATTTGGTGCTGGGCGAAGTAGCCGACTGTTAGTGACTGGGCCGGCAGCCGATGACCGGCTTGGAGGGGCAAGCTGCCGGCGAGTACCTTGATCAGAGTGGACTTGCCAGCCCCGTTGGGCCCAAGCAGGCCGATGCGGTCTCCGGGATTCAGGCTGAGGTCCACGCCGAGGAGAACCCTTTGATCCCCGTAGCCCATTGCCGCCTCCTCCAGGCGTAACAGGGGATGAGGTAGACCGTCCGGAGCGCGGAACGCGAAATGGAACGGAGCATCCACGTGGGCCGGAGCGATCAGCTCCATGCGCTCCAGGGCCCGTAGCCGACTTTGAGCCTGGCGTGCCTTAGTGGCCTTGGCGCGAAAGCGCTCCACGAAGCGCTGGATGCGGACGATCTCCTGTTGTTGGCGTGTGAAGGCGGCCTGCTGCTGGGCGAGGCGCTCCGCACGCTGGCGCTCGAAAGCGCTGTAGTTGCCGGTGTAGGCGCCCAAGTGCCCACGGTCGAGATGTACGATGTGATCGGCGATGGTGTCGAGGAAGTCGCGATCGTGGGAGATCAGCAGCAGAGTGCCCGGATAGGCCTTGAGCCAGCCCTCCAGCCAGATCACGGCGTCCAGGTCCAGATGGTTCGTCGGCTCGTCCAGAAGCAACAGGTCGGAGCGGCACATGAGGGTGCGGGCCAGGGCGAGGCGCATGCGCCAGCCCCCGGAATAACTGTCCACCGCCCGCCGTTCCTCTCCGGGCGCGAAACCGAGGCCGTGCAGGAGCCGGGCAGCTCGGCTCTCGGCGCCGTAGCCGTCGATGGCCTCGAGCCGTCCGTGGAGCTCTGCCTGGTGCAGGCCGTTGCCCTCGCGCTCCGCAGTGACGAGGTCCTTCTGCACCTCGCGCAGCTCGCGATCCCCGTCGATCACGAACTCGATGGCCGCAAGCCCGCCCGCGGGCGTCTGTTGGGCAACGTGGGCGATCTCCCAGCCGGGAGGGAGCGAGAAGTCCCCCGAGTCCTGGTGCAGCTCGCCGCGGATGAGGGAGAAAAGGCTCGACTTGCCGCAGCCGTTGGGTCCCACCACCCCGACCTTGTAGCCTGGGTACACGGTCAGATCCGCACCCTCCAAGAGCAAGCGGCTGCCGCGGCGAAGGCTCAGGTTACGCAGTTGCAGCATGTCGGGTTTCGGGCGGACGCCGACTCAGTGGGTTCTGCTCGTTCGGTCGAGCCGGCGGTAGCCGATGGCCTCGCTGAGGTGCGAGGTCTCGATGCGATCGCTTCCGGTGAGATCGGCGATGGTGCGTGCGACCTTGAGTACGCGGTGGTAGGCCCGAGCGGAGAGCCCGAGGCGTTGCAGGGCCTGGTTCATGAGCCGCCGGCCGGTGTCGTCCAGCGGGCAGGTGCGTTCGATCTCGCGCGGGCTGAGGGCCTGGTTGGGCTTGCCGTCGCGGGCAAGCTGCCGCTCCCGCGCCCTCTCCACCCTAGCGCGCACCTGCGCACTGGATTCGGCTCCTTCAGAAGGTGGGGCGCTGAGATGCTCCGGCGGCAGGCGGGGAACTTCCACGTGCAGATCGATGCGGTCCAGCAGCGGTCCCGAGATGCGCGAGCGGTAGCGGGCGACCTGCTCGGCGGAGCAGTGGCAGCGTGCGCTCTGGTCGCCGAGATAGCCGCAGGGGCAGGGGTTCATGGCTGCAACCAGCTGGAACCGAGCCGGGAACTCGGCCTGACGGGCGGCGCGTGAGATGTGGATGTGGCCGGATTCCAAGGGCTCACGCAGCACCTCGAGCACCCGCCGATCGAACTCCGGGAGCTCGTCGAGGAACAGCACTCCAAGATGGGCGAGAGAGATTTCCCCGGGCCGCGGATTGCTTCCGCCGCCCACCAGGGCGACGCCCGATGCGGTGTGGTGGGGAGACCGGAAGGGGCGCTCGCGCCATCGCGCCGGGTCGAACGGTTCAAGACCACTGACTGAGCGCACCGCGGCCGTCTCCAAGGCCTCGCTCTCCATCATGATGGGCAGGATGCTCGGCAGGCGGCTGGCGAGCATGGACTTGCCGGTCCCCGGCGGGCCGATGAACAGCAGACTATGCGCCCCCGCTGCGGCGATCTCCAGCGCCCGCTTGGCGTGCTCCTGGCCGCGGACCTCCGCGAGATCCGGGTAATCGCCGGTCGTCGCCTGGACCTCCGGAGGCTCGAAGCGGGGAAGCATAGCGGTCCCGTTCAGGTGCTCGCAGACCTCCAGGATGTGCTCCGCGGGGTAGATCGCGAGGTCGCCGACCAGCGCCGCCTCGTCGGCATTCCCCCGCGGGAGGACCAAAGCCCGTCCGGCGTCTCGGGCGGCGAGCGCCGCGGGCAGCACACCCCTGACGGGGCGCAGGTGGCCGGAGAGGGCGAGCTCTCCGAGAAACTCTAGGCGATCGAGGCCGTTACCTCGTAGCTGCCCGGTAGCGCCGAGGACGCCAAGGGCGATGGGCAGATCGTAACGCCCACCCTCCTTGGGCAGGTCTGCAGGCGCCAGATTGATGGTGACGCGGCCGGCCGGGAACTGGAAGCGGCCGTTGAGCAGGGCGCCGCGTACCCGATCCTTGCTCTCCTTCACCGCCATCTCCGGCAGGCCCACGATGGACAGCGTCGGCAGGCCGCCGGCGAGGTGTACCTCCACGGTCACCGCCGGCGCCCCGATTCCCTCTCGGGCGCGGCTGTGGAGGACGCAGAGGCTCAACGCGGGTTCCGGCGCGCGCCCTGCTCACTCCGTCGGCGGGGTGCCGAGGTGGAGCTCGCGCTCGAGGGCCTCGACGCGTGTCTCGAGGGCTTCCAGCTTCTCGCGGGTGCGGGAGAGCACCGCCGTTTGAACGTCGAACTCCTCCCGGGTGACCAGATCCAGTTTGGCAAGCCCCGCCTCCAGGGCACCCCGCAGATTGCGGTTCAAGTCTTCCTGCAACGCTAGCAGTCCATTGGGTAGGCTGCCCGCAAGGCGACGGGTGAGGTCGTCCAGATGTTTCGGGTCCAGCATGGCGCGGTTTCCTCAAAGTCTATCTCGTCCAGGTTTCATTATAAGCGGGTGCCTCGCAGGCGTCTTTTCTCAAAGAGCGCCCTCTTCTGGTGCGCCGCTGTCGGCTGATCGACCGGGATACGCGCTATTTTGGTGCGCAGCGCCTGTTGTGGATTGGCGACAGACGTCGCGATGCGTGGTCTTTTCGGTACAGGATCGAGCTGGCACGGTACCTGCTTTGTTTTGAGCACGGAATGAATCGGGAACGACCGTTCAAGCTCAGATCCTCGTTTCCGACCGATAACGATTGAAACAAGCCTCGAGAGGTTCGACGACCATGAAAGCACGACGTTTCCCAATTCACCGTGCCGCAGGCGCCCTGTTGGCCGTATCCGTGGGCAGCATGAGCACGGCGCTCGCCCAGACGGAGTCTCCCCACTCCTTCAGCGCGAACGTGGCCCTGACCACCAACTACCTGTTCCGCGGTATCAGTCAGACGAACAACGGCCCGGCAATCCAGGGCGGTTTCGATTATGAGTACAGCCCGTACAGCCTCTACGCCGGTCTGTGGGGATCGAACGTCGACAGCGAGGGCTTCGACGGCGCGAGCCTCGAGCTCGATGTGTATGCGGGCTGGGCCCCGTCCTGGAAGGGCATCGATTTCGATCTGGGCTACCTGCTCTATTGGTACCCCAAGACGGGGACGGACGCGAACAACACCAGTGAGTGGCACATCGGCCTCGGCTACGACGTCATGGGCTACTTCACGCCCTCCTACACCGCTTACTACAGTGACGACTTCTTCGGCCTGTCCGGTGCCTGGTACCACGATTTCGCCGTCGAGGTACCCCTGCCATACGACCTCACCCTTTACGGGCACTATGGCCTGACGCGCTATGACAACAGCCCGAACAACGGCGGCGGTGAAAGCTACGATGACTACAAGGTCGGGGTCTCCACCGAATACTACGGCTTCGGCTTTGATTTGGCCTGGGTTGACCGGAACCATACGGAGGATTGCGGTGCCCCTTTCCAATGCGGCAACACTGCAGTCTTCACCGTCTCCAAGTCCTTCTGACGAAGCCTTTATTCAGCGGCCGGGGCCTTAGCTCCGGCCATTCTCCAACCACGGAGCTTTCGACATGAAGTTAGTTGCATCCATCATCAAACCGTTCAAGCTCGACGACGTGCGAGAGGCCTTGGCCGACATCGGCGTGTCCGGTATCACCGTGATCGAGGTCAAGGGCTTCGGCCGCCAGAAGGGCCACACCGAGCTCTACCGCGGCGCCGAGTACGTCGTGGACTTCCTGCCGAAGATCAAAGTCGAGATCGCTGTGGATGACTCCATGGTGGACAAGGTCATCGAGGCCATCTCGGGCGCGGCGCGCACCGGCAAGATCGGCGACGGCAAGATCTTTGTCTTCGACCTCAACCAGGTCATCCGCATCCGCACCGGCGAGACCGGTCCGGACGCTCTGTGAGTTTCTGATACGAAGAGGTTTTCCAAGTGGAACAAGTCACTCAACTCGCCTATGCGTTGGATACCTTCTATTTCCTGGTATCCGGCGCGCTGGTCATGTGGATGGCCGCGGGCTTTGCCATGCTGGAGGCGGGACTCGTCCGCGCCAAGAACACGGCGGAGATCCTGACCAAGAACGTCGCCCTGTTCGCCATCGCCTGCATCATGTATATGCTGATGGGCTACAACATCATGTACCCGGCGGACGGCAACGGCGTCATTCCCGCCCTGGACCTGAGCTTCATGTTCGGCGGCGACAACAGCGTGGAAGATGTGCTCGCGAGCAACGGCGAGACCTACTACTCCGCCATGTCCGACTTCTTCTTCCAGGTAGTCTTCGTCGCCACCGCGATGTCCATCGTCTCGGGCGCCGTGGCCGAGCGCATGAAGCTGTGGGCCTTCCTGCTGTTCGCGGTCGTGATGACAGGCTTCATCTATCCGGTGCAGGGCTACTGGAAGTGGGGCGGCGGCTTCCTCGACGCTCTCGGCTTCAACGACTTCGCCGGCTCCGGCGTAGTACACCTGTGCGGCGCCTCCGCGGCCCTCGCCGGCGTGCTCCTGCTCGGCGCGCGTAAGGGCAAATACGGCAAGGACGGCTCCATCAACGCCATCCCCGGTGCCAACATGCCCCTGGCCACCCTCGGCACCTTCATCCTGTGGCTCGGTTGGTTCGGGTTCAACGGCGGCTCCGAGCTGAAGCTGTCCGACATCGGCGAGGCCAACGCCGTGGCGGCGGTCTTCGTCAACACCAACATGGCCGCTGCCGGCGGTCTCGTGGCCGCACTCATCGGTGCGCGCATGTTGTTCGGCAAGGCCGATCTGACCATGGTGCTCAACGGTGCCCTCGCCGGGTTGGTGGCAATTACCGCCGAGCCCCTGACGCCCACACCCCTGTCCGCCACCCTCATCGGCGCCGTGGGCGGCGTGATCGTGGTCTTCTCCATCATCACCCTGGACAAGCTGCGTATCGACGACCCGGTCGGTGCCATCTCCGTCCACGGCGTGGTCGGCATGTGGGGTCTGATCGCCGTGCCCATCACCAACTCGGATGCCTCCTTCGGCGCTCAGTTCATCGGCCTGGGCACCATCCTGGGATGGGTCTTCGTCACCTCCTTCATCGCTTGGCTCATCATCAAGCTCATCATGGGTATCCGTGTGAGCGAGGAAGAGGAGTACGAGGGCGTGGATGTCGGCGAGTGCGGGCTGGAGGCCTATCCCGAGTTCGTCGGGGCACAGGGATCCGGCAAGTAACGGGCGCACCACAGGTCCGGATGAGAAACGGGGCCTTCGGGCCCCGTTTTTCGTTGCGGCTCGCGCTGCGCCGCCGAGCGGCTCGTTGGCTTCTCAGAGAAGCTGTTTGTGCGCCCCGTCGCACCGGGGCTTGTCGCCGCTGCGCTTGCATCCGCAGAGCCAGACCTTCTGCGCCTCGGTGAGTTCCAGCTTCATGGGCTCGAAAGCGGTGCCTTGGTGGGCGCCGTCGCAGAACGGCTGCGTCTTGGAGCGCCCGCAGGCGCACCACCAGTAAGTGCCGGCCTCGAGCTCAAGGGCGAAGGGGCCCTTCTTGGGGCATTCGGGTTCTTGCATGGGAACCTCGTGGTCAGTGGTCAGTGGCCCGGATTCTACGCAATCTCCCGGCGAAAGAATTCCGGTTCGGCCAGGGCGGCGCGATGGATGTCCGCATTGTAGTAGCGGGTCTCGAAGGGGCGCTGATCCGCCGCCTCGAAGCGGAATCCGTCGATGATCCCGTCCTTGCGAGCCATCGTGGCGCTCCACCAGCCCGAGGGATAGATGGTCTGGGGGAAGAACAGGGTCTTGACATCGGCGAATCCCGCCGCGCGTATCGCTTTGTACATTTCGCGCAGGATGTCCATGTGGTAAAGCGGTGACTCGCTCTGCTGCACGAGCAGCCCGCCCGGAGCAAGGGCCTTCACGCAATCGGCGTAGAATCTCCGGCTGAACAATCCCTCTGCCGGACCGACCGGGTCGGTGCTGTCCACCACGATCAGGTCCAGGCTCTCCTCGCGAGCCTGACGCACCCACTGAATGCCGTCACCGAACAGCAGGCGCGCACGCGTGTCTCTGTTGCTCTGCGTGAGCTCAGGGAAGTACTGCTCCGCCAGCCGGGTAACCCGTTCGTCGATGTCGATCTGGGTTGCCTCTTCCACCTCAGGGTGCTTCAGGACCTCGCGCAGGGTGCCGCAGTCGCCGCCACCGATGATGCACACCCGGCGTGGCGCCTGGTGCGTGAACAGCGCCGGGTGGGACATCATCTCGTGGTAGAGGAAATTTTCCCGGCCGCTCACCATGGTGCAGCCGTCGATCACCATCAGGTTGCCGAAACCCGCGGTCTGGTAGATCTCAATGGTCTGGAAGGGAGTTTTTTCTTCGTGCAGCTTGGCACGGACGCGAAGCGAGAAGGCGCTCCCGTCCTCCTCGGCGATCTCCGTGAACCAGTCGTCGCGCTCGAGCATGGATGTCCACTCCGGTGAAGCCGTCTGGGGACGCCAATTATCCGCATCGTCGGTCGTTTGTCACAAGCGGGGTCTCCCGGATCGAGCGGGTGGTGGAGCAGGTCGACGGAGCCTGGATGGGATAAGATCAGGACGCTGGCAACCGTGTCTTACCCAAAGGCCTTGAATCTACATGACCGATCGGATCTATCTGGAGCGCCTCTGCGCCGAGCTGGTTCGGTTGCGGCAGGATCTGCACGCCCACCCGGAGATCGCCTTCGAGGAGAAACGCACCTCCGATCTGGTGGCCTCCTGGTTGCGGGACCTGGGGCTGGAGGTTCATCGCGGCCTGGCCCGCACCGGCGTGGTGGCCACCCTAAGGCTGGGAGAAGGGCCGGCAATCGGACTGCGGGCCGACATGGATGCCCTGCAGATGGAGGAGGACGCAGCGCTCGCCTATGCCTCTCACCACCAGGGCCGCATGCACGCCTGCGGTCACGACGGCCATACCGCCATGCTGCTGGGTGCTGCGCGCTATCTTGCCGAGCGGGCCGCGTTCCAGGGCACGGTTCACTTCATCTTTCAACCGGCGGAGGAGAATCTGGCCGGCGGCAGGCTGATGGTGGACGAGGGGCTGTTCGAGCGCTTTCCGATGAGCGCGATCTTTGGGCTGCACAACCGGCCCGGGCTGGAGGTTGGCCGGATGGGGGTCCGCGCGGGTCCGGTGATGGCTGCGGCGGACTTCTTCGAGCTGAGATTGCGCGGCACGGGTGGCCATGCCGCCTATCCCCACAAGGCGCGCGATCCCATTGTCGCCGCCGCCCAGATCATCACCGCCTGGCAGACCCTCGTGAGCCGCGCGACCGATCCGCTGGACGCGGCGGTGATCAGCGTCACGCGTATTCGCGGCGGGCATACCACGAACGTGATTCCGGAGCTGGTCACCCTGGCGGGTACGGTCCGCACCTTCGTGGGTCAGGTGCAGGAGAGGCTCGAGACAGGGATGCGGCAGTTGGCGGGCTCGATCGCCGATGCCTTCGGTGTGGTCGCGGAGCTCGACTACGAGCGCCGCTACCGCGCCACCGTCAACGACGAGCTGCAGGCACGGGCGGCGTTGTCCGCGATGGAGCGCACTGTCGGCAAGGACCGGGTAATCCGGGACCTGTCTCCCACCATGGGTGCGGAGGACTTCGGATGGATGCTCGAGCGCTGCCCGGGGGCCTATGCGATGATCGGCAATGGCACGGACGGCGCCCACGGGCGGGCGCTGCACAACCCGGGATACGACTTCAACGATGCCATCATCCCCGTCGGTGTGCGCTACTGGGTGAGGCTGGTCCGCACGCTCTTGCCTCTTGACGTGGCCGGGAGGGGCGGGGCAGCTCTGCACCCTGGAAAAGCCAAGTAAGCCGCGCTTCCGTTTCCTCCGGCGCGGTGCTGGCTGCTAGCGCGGGTAACGGTCGTCCAGGTTCGCGGGGCACAGCACTTCGCGCATGATCCCGATGAGATCCAGCAGCTGGGGGTTGCGAATGCGGTAGTAGATCCTGTTCGCCTCCTTGCGGGCGACCACGATGTTCTTGTTGCGCAATTGCTCCAGGTGCTGGGAGATATTGCTCTGGGAGGTGCCGGTGCGCTCTACGATTTCACCCACCGAGAGCTCCCGCTTCCCGAGAGAGCACAGGATCTTCCAGCGCAACGGGTGGGCCATGGCCTTCAGCGCATTTGCGGTGAGGGCGGTGTCTTCGTCTTTCGGCAACCCGGTAGGGATCGAATCGGCCATCGGCGACTCCTAATGTGTGTCTTCTCGGGTGTTGCGACGCATCGTCGAGGCCGGCTCGTCCTCGATGCGCGAGTAACCCGTCATGTCCTTGGCAATACAGATGATGTCGGTTATCGCTCCGCCCTGGTCTTTCACGGCGGTGCGGGAAAAGAGTATCGGCACGCGCCGCTCGTCCTTGGCGATGAAGCGCGCCTCGATCTTGCTCAGCGCGCCGGTGCGGATCAGGGCTTCGAGCCAGGTGCCCATAAAGGCGCCGGCCTGTTCGTCGCCCTCTTCCTCGAACACGTCGCCGATGGACATGCCGAGCAGGTCCTGCTCGCTGTAGTCGAGCATCTGGCAGGCGGTCGGGTTGACCATCTTGATCTCACCCTCCGGCGTGAGAACCAGCAGGGCTTCGCCCATGAACGTAATTATATTCTGAAGATATTGTTTTGCCTGCTGGAGCTCTGCGGTGCGCTCGGCCACCTTCTGTTCCAGCACCCTGTTGAGGGCTCGCTCTTTCTCGATCAGCCGAAAATAGGTGCTGATCTTGTTGATGAGCAGGTTGTCGTCGATGGGCTTGAGCAGGTAGTCCACCGCGCCGACGGCGTAGCCGCGCTGCTGGAACTCCTCGGACTTGAACGCCGCCGTAAGGAAGATGATGGGGATGTCGCGGGTACGCTTGCGCAGCTTGAGCAGAGAGGCGGTCTGGAAGCCATCCATCTCCGGCATCTGCACGTCGAGGATGATGACGTCGATGTCCGGATGCTGGAGTGTTCTGTCGATGGCCTGTTGGCCGGAGGTGGCTTCCAGGATCGCCACCTGCATCTGTTTCTCGATCAGCGTCCGCAGGGTGAAGAGGTTGTGGGCGTGGTCGTCGACGATTAAGAGTTTGAATCCTGAGTAGCGATTCATGCCGTCTGCCGCTTTCTGTACTCTTCCGGCGCTTGAATTACCGCCGTCAACAGCGTCTTGAGCTCGGTCCGGTCGACGGGTTTGGTGATGAACCGGTCGGCGCCGGCGTCCAGGTACTGCGCACGCTCGGCTGGGCCCGCGGGGTCGCCCATGACGATGATCGGGAGCCGTCCGCAGTGCTCGTCGCTGCCAATAGCCCTGATCGTATCACAGGTATTCTCGATAGACACCGTTGTCGCCAAGAGCACCAGGGAACAGGCTTCTTCCTCGCGAAGGGTCTCCAACGCTTCGTCCGCGTCGGCTGCCGTCTGCACGCCAAGACCGAAGGATTCGAGCAGGGCGGTCTCCGCGACGAGGCTTTGCACGTCGCGCTCCACCAACAGGACCCATTGGCCGGTGAAGATCTGGTCGATGACCTCCTCTCGCACGGGCTCCTTTACGAGCGACGGTGACTCCTGCTCGTGCGTGACCTGGGCCGCATCCAGGTGGCTCAGGTCACACTCGACCGGCAGTAACAGCCTGAAGCACGAGCCCTCCCCCTCGGTACTGTCCACCCTGATCTGCCCGCCCACGAGCTGGGCCAGCTCGCGGCTGATGGACAGCCCAAGGCCGGTGCCGCCATAGCGGCGGCGGGTAGAGCCGTCGGCTTGCTGGAAGGCCTCGAAGATGACCTGCTGCTTGTCCTCGGGGATGCCGATGCCGGTGTCGGTCACACTGAGGGCTACCGGACAACGCCCGGTTTCGCTACAGCCGATCCCGACGGTGATCCCCCCCTGATCGGTGAACTTGGCGGCGTTGGAGAGAAAATTCTTGAGGATCTGTCGCAGCTTTTCCCGATCACTATAGATGTGCTCCGGGGCATCGGCGGTGATCTCGAGCCGCAGGTACAGTCCCTTGTCCGCGAACTGGGGGGAGACCAGCTCGATGAGCTCTTGGACCAGGGCGCGCAGGTCGATCCACTCCAGGTTGACCGCGACCTGGCCCGCCTCGATCCGGGAGATGTCCAGTATGTTGTCGATCATCGCGCGCAGGTCCTGCCCCGCTTCGAAGATGACTTCGGCCTGACGTTGCTGTTCCGCCGAGAGGCCGGATTGCCGGTCCGCCAGCAGCTTCGACAGCAATAGGATCGAGTTGAGCGGCGTGCGCAGCTCGTGGCTGACGTTCGCGAGAAACTCGGACTTGTACCGGTTCGACTGCTCGAGCTCTCGGGTGTGCTCTTGCGCCGTCCGTAGATGCTCGACGTGGGTCTCGGCGAGGGCGGTCAGTTGATTCCCCAGCTCCTGGACCTCCCGCGGGCCCTTCCAAGAGAAGCGTATCCCTTGGCCGTCGCGCAGCACGTGTCCGATGCCCTTGGTCAGCTGTTGTCCGAACCGCTCGGCACTGGCGGCGATCCAGCGGGCCAGGATCATGACCACGAAGATCAGCAGCAGCACGATGCTGATCACGCGCAGGATGAGGGCGTTGCGGAAGTTCTCCAGGGGTGATGGGTCCACCGGGCGCGCCACCCACAGTGGCACGGCGTCTTCGGTGACGAACATGGGTACCCACAGCAGCTGCTCCCCCTTCGCGCTCGTCCAGAGGGCAAGGGTGCCCTCGGCGAAGATCTGCGCGAGCCCGGGGAAGTCGGCGAAGGCCTCCGGCTCGTCGCCGATCGGTTGCCCGGCGCGAAGGTAGCTGCCGTTGTTGTTGACCCACAGGGTGTCACGGTAGAACTGCGCGAGACCGCCGACGTCGATGCTCATGACCACGAGCCCCATGGCCTCGTTTTGCGCCCCTCCACCAATGGCGCTCACCAGGCTTAGGGTCATGAGCTTGCGCCGGTCCTCCGCCCCGGCGAGGGGGTCGATGCGTATGCGGCTGACCATGACGCCGCCCGGCTTCATGCGCAGCCCCGCACTCAGAAACTGCTCATTTGGCCGCTCGGGCGGCTCGGCGGCGGGATGCCAGGTCAGGGTCTTGTCGTCGCGCTCGAGCCAGAAGCGCTCCTCGCCGTTGGCCCCAATGAACAGGATTTGTATTATGTCCCGCTGGTCGCTCAGGATCTGATTGATCCAGCCCGTGTAGCGGGCGCGAGCCAGGTCGATCTGGTCCTCGTCGCCGCGCTCCCCCAGTATCAGGCCGGGCTCGGGCAGCTTGGCGAGCAGCCTGATCATCTCGTGACGGCTCGCCAGGTGCTGGTCGAGATCGCGGAAATCCGCACGCAGGTTTTGCAGATACGCCTTCTGGTAGAAGAGGGCGATGCGGTCAAGCACGAGGGGCAGATTGAGGACGACGGAAAGCACTACCGGTGCCAGGCCGAAGACCAGGAGAAAGACGAGAATCTGACTGCGGAGCTTCACGCCGGGGGGATCCCAGGGGCAGGAACTGTCCGCACAAGATAGCGGGCGTGCCGGGAAAAGGGAACCCGATCAACCCAGGTTCTCAGGCATCATTGAGGTTCTCGTAACCTGCAGGGCCCGGAAAAAGGGCGCCCAGGGAACCGCTGACACTCTTAACGGCTCCCCTGAGCTGGACGCGGCGCCCCTTACTCAAGCCGCTGCACGAGCTCCAGGATCTGCGCAGCATGTCCCTTGGGTTTTATATCGTAAAGGGCGTGGCGGACGTTCCCTTCCTTATCAACGACGAAGGTTGAACGCACGATGCCCATGCGCTTCTCACCGTGGGCCTCCTTCTCGCGCCACACACCGTAGGATTCGCATGCCTCGCCCTCGGTGTCTGCCAGCAGGCGCACGTTGAGCCCGTACTTGTCGCGGAAGGCGCCGTGGCTGACGCAGTTGTCCTTGCTGATGCCGAGGATCTCGGTGTCCCGGGCCTCGAACTCCGGCTGCAGGTCCGTGAACTCCAGCGCCTCGATGGTGCATCCCGGTGTGTCGTCCTTGGGGTAAAAGTAGAGCACCAGGTTCTTGTTGCCGAGAAAACGCTCCAGGTCGATCCGACCCAGGTCGGCGTCGGGGAGCGAGAAAGGGGGGGCCTTGTCGCCAGGGTTCAGCATCTTGGTCCTCCGGTGGTAGTTATCGTTGCGTCTCCTGGCGAAATTTAGTGAGGGCGCGGCGGCGCGTCAACCGGATTCGGCCTCGGGTTTATCGCGATCGTGCTCGCTCGCCGGTGGCAGGCGCACGCTGGCAACGGTCCCTCCTCCATTGCGCGCGCCGAGGTGGATCTCGATATCGTTGGCGACGGCGAGCTGTCTGGCCACCGCAAGGCCGAGACCACTGCCTCCCGTTCGCCGGCTGCGTGAGTGCTCCAGGCGGTAAAAGGGGCGGAAGACCGCCTCGCGCTCCTCTTCGGGGATACCCGGACCCCGGTCGAGCACGAAGATCACCGGAGGACGGTGCGTACAGTCCAGATGCATTTCGACCTTGTCGGCGCTGTAGCGTAGGGCGTTCTCGAGCAGATTGCCGAGGATGCGCCGCAGGGCCAAGGCGTTGACGCGGTGTGGACAGGGCCAGGAGGACTGCCAGGCGACACGCGGACGTCCCGCCACCAGGTCGCCGATCAGTTGCGCCACGTCCACCGCATGTCGCTCTCCTGCGCCGAGGGTCTTGCCGAGCTCGACGGCCTGGGTGATCAGCGCGTTCATCTCGTCGAGGTCGCGCTCCATGCGCTCCAACAGTGCGGGCTCCGTCTCGGCAGGGAGCATCTCCAGGGCCAGGCGTATGCGCGTGAGGGGGGTGCGCAGGTCGTGGGAGATGCCGGCGAGGAGGAAGGTGCGGTTTGCGAGTAGCTCGCGGACCTGACGGCTCGTTTCGTTGAATTGGCGGGCGAGGCTTGCCAGCTCCCGCGGGCCGGTCTCCGGCAGGGGCCTGGGGGAGCCGCCCTTGGCGACCTGCTCGGCGGCCTTGGATAAGCGCTCCAGGGGGGCCGTGACGCGCCTTGCCAACAAGGCGGCGGTGAGCACCACCAGGATGGCGGCGATGATCACCACGACGAGGACCCCTTCCAGGGGGCGGGTGTGGATTCGGTCGCGGGGAAAACCGACCCAGATTTTGCGGTCGTCCGCTTCGAGGTTCACCCAAAACCAGCGCTCACCGCCGATGAGGTTGCTCAGGATCTCCACCGGATGGCCGAGGCGTTCCTCCAGCGCTTCCTGAAGGCGCTGGACATAGGGGAAGAAAAAGGGTTTTAGGTTCGGCGGCGGCTCCAACCCTTCCACCAGCCGCAGATCGTACTCCTGATCGAGCTTTTGCCGGTATCCGGTACGCAGCTCAGGGGGCAGCTGGACCAGCGTGCGCGTGGACAGCACCATGAAACCGGCGAGGTCTTGGGTGGAGCGGTCGGCCACCGGGGCTAGGGCGTAATAAACGATGGAGGAGAAGGTGAGCAGGGCGAACAGCCCGAAGGTGAACACGAGCGTGAGCAGCGCCCGCGAAAACAGGGACGCCGGGATCAGCCGACTGCTGACGCTCATGGCTCTCCCTGGGGCGTGAACAGATAGCCTTTGCCCCAGACCGTGCGGATGTAGCTCGGGTTCTTGGTATCGGGCTCGATCTTCGCCCGCAGCCGCGCGACCTGCACGTCGATACTACGGTCGAAGGGTGAGCGCTCGTAGCCTTTGAGCAGGTCGAGCAGCCGGTCTCTGTCCAGCACGCGGTTGGGATGCTCCACCAAGACCTGCAGCAGATCCAGCTCGCCGCCCGTCAGCGGAATCGGCGTGCCTTCCCTGCTCAGCTCCCGCCGGGCGAGATCCAGCCGGTAGGGTCCGAATTCGAGCGGCTCTCCGCTGACCGATGCGGCGGGCTGGGCGTGCCGGCGTAGCACGGCACGGATTCTGGCCAGCAGCTCGCGGGGGTTGAACGGCTTGGCGAGATAATCGTCGGCCCCGACCTCAAGCCCAACGATGCGGTCGACTTCGTCGCCTCGCGCAGAGAGCATGACGATTGGCACCTGAGAATCCTTTCGCAGACGCCGTGCGAGGGTGAGACCGTCCTCCCCAGGCAGCATAAGGTCCAGGATGAGGAGATCTGCCGAGTGCTCGGCGAGCCAGGCGTCCATGGCGGTGCCGTCTTCCACGCCCGCTACCTCGTACCCTTCACGGCGCAGGTAGTCGGTCAGCAGGTCTCGCAGGTCCGCGTCGTCGTCCACCACCAGGATTCGGGTCGGCTGCTCAGTCATTGTCATGCCCAGGAATAGTCGCCTAACAGGATAGCCCAGAGAAAATTCTGGAGAAGCGCTGATAATGCCATCCTGGCATTTTCAGCACACGGCATCCGAAAAACGCGGTTTCCGGATGCCTTCATGTTCAGCCACTTGACGTGGCTGAAAATGGCGGCGCGTCCCTGCACCGCGGAGACGCTGAGCGAATCAGCGCCTCCTGAGGCCGTTACAACCCGTTACAAAATTAGCATATAAGGAAATACTTTGCTAAGACCTCAAACGTATGATTGCAACCGTCCCCGGGCATCGGTGGACGACCGCTCGGCACCGCTCCATCGATCGGAGGTTCTCGAGCACAACAGATGGTTACCGAATTCGGAGGCACGAGACATGAGCTTTGACGCATTGACGATCTCAGGTATTTTGACCGCCGCCTTGTGTGGCGTGTTTCTTATCGCCCTGGTGGGGAAAAACGACGTTGGGCGGTCCGCCCGTCGGGAGACAACCAAGCTCCAGCCCCACGCTTGATCTAGAGCAACAGGGTGCGCTATGGGCGCGTTTTCACCGTAGAAACTCTGGGCAGCAAGCCTCTTGGGCCGTTAGGGCAGCCACACACCCTGCCATAGCGGCCTTTTTTTTGCTTTCAGTTGCGGGTCGCGGACCTTCGCGGCGCTGGCTGACCATCTTTGTTGAGGCGCTCTTGCCGGTCGCCGGTAGCCTCCACGGTGAGGTCCGCGTTGTGCGTCCTGTCGGCGGGCAGCGCGTCCTCCAACAGCTGGAGGGTCCCCTCGAGCCCTTGGCGCACTTCGTCAACGACCCGTGAGAGGACGGGGTCAGCCTCGGCCAGCAGGTTCTGTTCCTCGGGCTTTTCCGGCGCCCGCCCGTCGGGCAGCAGATCGTCGGAAAGACCGAGCAGCTCGAGATCGCTGGTCCTGAGTCGTTTGAGATGGATTCCGCGCGTCATCGCGGTACGCAGAGTCTCGGTGGATTCGGGAATCTCTTAAAGATACCCGAAAAAGGGGACCTGTAGCAGGCTGGCGGGCGCTGGGCGGCCCGCCAGCGGAGGCTGTACAGCGAATCAGTTGCCGATGTGCTTGCGAATGGCGGCGACGACGGTATCGCTGGAGGTGGCGTTTACGTCCATCAGCATACCCTCGTTCCTGTAAAAATCGGCGAGGGGAGCAGTCTTCTCGTTGTAGACGTCGAGTCGGTTGGAGATGGCTTCCTCGGTCTCGTCATCGCGTTGCACGACCTTGCCGCCGCACTTGTCGCAGACGCCCTCCACCTTCGTGGGCATCGACTTCACATTATAGATGGCGCCGCAGTCGACGCAGGTGCGACGGGTGGTCAGGCGGTCGAGGATCACCTCGCGGGGCACATCCAAGTTGACAGCGGAGTCGAGCTTGATGTCCAGCTTGGCCAGCAGGTCCTTCAGGGCCTCGGCCTGCGGGATGGTGCGCGGAAAGCCGTCGAGCAGGAAGCCCGCCTGACAGTCGTCCTGCTGCAGCCGCTCTTCCATGATGCCCATGATCAGGTCGTCCGGTACCAGGTCGCCGGCCTTCATGAAGGCCTCGGCCTTCTTGCCGAGGTCGGTGCCTTCCTTGACGGCGCCGCGCAGGATGTCGCCGGTGGAGATCTGCACCGAACCGTCGATGGCGGTCAGCAACTTCGCCACGGTGCCCTTGCCCGCGCCGGGGGCGCCCAAAAGGATCAGTCTCATCACTTGCTCCTGAATTGAAAGATGGATTAGGAAAAGTTTGTCGCGGCCTGGAAGCGATCCCTGTAACAGGCCGCGTGGCAGCCGTACATTATCCCCTGTCCAGTCGGTATGAATCAAGGCACTGTCGAAGCGCCGGGCTCGGCGGTAAATCCTTTGCCATTGCGCCTTGCTCACCTTCGCCTTCAAGGCCGATTGGGCGGAGCGGGACATTCGCCGTCGGTGGGTAACCGAAGGACCGGGCGAACGCGTATGCTAGATCGCTTCGTATCCCCAGCGCTCGATAAAGGGCTTCCAATGGAGGCGGACCCGGTCGTTGTCTTCCGCCGCATAGGTGTACCGGTTCTTACGGTAATCCCCGATCGATTGCAGGTAGTCGTCGAACGCTTTGCGTGACGCCTCGAGCCCTTCCAGGGCCAAGGTGCTATAGATGCGCTCGATCTCCGATAGGGGGTTTTCCTCGAGCTCCTCGAAACGGACTTCGACCACCTGATCAGGGTCGAGATGGGCGATGTCTCGTAGCAGAGCCTCGTTCATGCGGGGATAGGTCTCCAAGATAGCCTGGTCTACCGCTACCTGGTCATAGGGTTGAAGTGAGAGCTCCTTGAAGAGCGCCCGATAGAAGTTGCGGGTCGATTGGAACACCACATAGGGGTTGCGGTAGATGTGAATGAACTTCGCCCCCGGCCACAAGGCATTCAGAAGAGCGACACGTGCCGTGTAAACGGGGTTTTTCACGAGCAGGCGCTTTCCCGGCTGTTTCAGGTGGAGCTTCCGGTACAGATGCCGGATCGACCACTTCCACCGCTCAATCTGCGCCTCCGTGCATTGGTCGAAGAAGAGGCCGGAATCGAGGTTGTCGCGAAAACGGCGAGGAAAGTAGAGGGCGTGGTAGAAGGACAGGGGCTGCATGTTCGCCAGTGCGATCTCGTCCTCCTGGGGCGAGTCCGGTCGCACCTGAACCTGGTCGATGAACCTGTCGTCCGGCAACGCACGGTTCAGCAAGGGCCTGACGCCCCGCGCGAGTCCGAGGAAGTCCCATGGCAGGGCGGTGGCCACCGGGTCCACGTAGGCGAAGTCCGGTGAACGGCTCAGCAGGTTGTAAAGGTGAGTGGTGCCGCTGCGCCAGTGACCTACGATGAACACAGGCGGCGGCATTGTCCGGTCTTCCGGGGAGCGCGCTCGAACGACCAGCTTCTCGACCGTGGAAAAAGGCCAGCGCAGGAGCGCCGCCGTGAGGGCGAGCACGACAGGGACCCCGCTGCCAAGTGGCACGGGACCGTTTCTCGCCAGAACCTCGAGCAGGGTGCCGAGGTTGCACC